>NZ_CP079110.1:1239466-1549333 GCF_019357495.1 Nosocomiicoccus ampullae | reverse complement strand
AAAATTTAACCTCACTTTTTAACAATTTCACACATTGTGGAAAAACATATAAACAGTTGTGTGAAAAGTTATCCACACGGTTTCCACATTTGTGGATAAAACATAGTAATTTTTAATTCTTCACACTTAATTCATAAAAATTATAACTGATAGATGTTATTTTATCAATGAGTTTTAATAGATATCCACAATTCAACAAGTTATCCACAACTATTAAAATAAGTGTGTTATTTTGTGTATAAGTTATGCACAACTCGTGAATAGATGTAATTTTAAAATAAGTTATCCACAAAAAGAGGGAAGAAAACGTGAATAATCCACAGAGTATAAGGAAGATTAAACTTAAAAAATAATTGAAATGAAAAATGAATTCTGTTATCATGTAATAGTTGCTAAAATTATTGACAGAAAAATTCATATAGTAATGGATATCATGGAGGTGTAGTAATGCCTAAACGTACGTATCAACCAAATAAACGTAAACGTTCTAAAGTACACGGTTTCCGCGCGAGAATGAGCACTAAAAATGGCCGTAAAGTACTTGCACGTCGTAGAAGAAAAGGTAGAAAAGTTCTATCTGCATAATATGAAGATCATCTAGTCATAGGTGATCTTTTTTTGTGTCAATTCTTAAAGTGTCATATAATGCCTAATTTTTGTATAATATGTAATCATAGTAAGAGGTCAGTAGTTATGAAAAAAGAGTATCGTATAAAAAAACAAAAAGATTTTCAGTTTGTATTTAAAAAAGGAAAATCAGTAGCAAATCGACAATTTGTTGTTTACACAAAAGATAAAACAAATGCTGATCATTTTAGACTCGGTATTAGTGTTTCAAAAAAACTTGGAAATGCAGTAAAAAGAAACCAGATTAAACGCTGGATTCGTTCATTTTTTACAAACTATAAGGATACATTAAAGACAACTGAATATATTGTGATTGCAAGACAACCAGTTAAAGATATGGATTATCATGACATTGAAAAATCTTTATTGCATGTGTTGCGAATCGCAAAATGCATAAAATAATGGAGGGTTGACAAGTGTACAAAGTTTATACAGGCGAAACAGTTGAAGATGCGCTTCAAAAAGGTCTGAGTGATTTAAATGTAGAAGAAAATGATATTAATATCGATGTTTTAGAAGAAGGCTCTAAAGGTTTTTTAGGATTTATGAAAAAAGAAGCTAAAGTTAAACTAACAATAATAAATCCAGAACTAAAACAATTATACTCTATTGAAGATATACAAAATAGATATCAAGAAGAACAAAAAGTAGAAGAACGAAAAGAAACAATTGTTGAAACTAAACCCGAAATAAAAGAAATAGATGAAGATGAAATAGATGAAACACTACCTGAAGATGAGACAGATGTAAAAAAGCCATCGCTTACTTTTGAAGAAGCGGTTGAAAGTACTGCGAATTATATTCAATCAGTTATTACAGAGATGGATATTTCAAACTATACAGATTTCACTATCAAAGATAGAGAAGTAACAATTGAAATCTTCTCAAAAACGGCTGCGAAAGTCATCGGTAAACGAGGGACGACTTTAAATGCTTTAGGTGAAATTGCTCAACATTACTTCAATAGAATCTACAGAGGATATGGAAGAATCATTTTAGACACAGAAAATTACCGAGAAAAGCGTAAAGAAACACTCGAAAATCTAGCAATTAATATGTCAAAAAAAGCAGTGAGAACAGACTTACCAGTCCATCTAGAACCGATGCCTGCTTACGAAAGAAAAATAATTCATAACGCTCTTTATAACGTTACAAATATTAAAACATACTCGAGTGGTAAAGAGCCAAATCGTCATATTGTTATCGAAAAGGAATAAGGTGATGAGTGATGCAATTTGATACAATTTCAAGCATATCGACACCTGTAGGTGAAGGTGCGATCGCTATTGTTAGGCTTTCTGGTGAAGATGCGGTTGATATTGCTGACCGTTTATATAAAGGTAAGAAAAGCTTAAAAGAGGTCGACTCACACACGATTAACTACGGGCATATTGTCGATCCAAAAACAGAAGAAGTAATCGAAGAAGTAATGGTGGCCGTTATGCGTGCACCGAGAACTTATACACGTGAAGATATTGTAGAAATTAACTGTCACGGTGGGATTCATACGATTAACCATATTCTTCAGCTCACGTTACAAAATGGCGCGACGATGGCAGAGCCAGGTGAATTTACAAAACGAGCGTTTTTAAATGGGCGTATTGATTTATCTCAAGCTGAAGGAATTATGGATTTCATTCGATCAAAAACAGACGATGCTTCTAAAATAGCGAATCAACAAATGCAAGGACGTTTAAAAGAATATATTGAAAGACTGCGTCAAGAAATATTAGAAGTACTCGCTCAAGTTGAAGTTAATATCGACTATCCAGAGTACGATGACGTTGAGGAAGCAACGACACGTCAATTACTCGAAGAATCACAAAAAATCAAAGAAGAAATTGAAGACTTATTAAAATCTTCACGCGAAGGACGTATTTTACGTGAAGGGCTAAATACAGTTATTGTTGGAAAACCAAACGTTGGTAAAAGTTCATTATTAAACTATCTGATTCAAGATAACCGAGCGATTGTTACAGATATTGCAGGAACGACGAGAGATATTCTAGAAGAATACGTCAATGTGAATGGAATTCCATTAAAACTTGTTGATACCGCAGGAATTCGTGAAACTGAAGATGTCGTTGAACGTATCGGAGTTGAAAGATCACGTGAAGCATTAAATAATGCAGAATTGATTTTATATTTACTCGACAACACTCAAGGTTTTTCATCAGAAGATGAGGAAATTTTAGATGTATTAAAAGACAGAAATGTAATTATCATTGTGAATAAAATGGATTTAGACGGAAAAATTGATATAAAAGATATGGAATCAAAATACGACTTTCCAGTCGTACTCACTTCAATTACTGAAGGTACAGGAATCAAAAGTCTAGAAGAAGGAATAAAACAACTCTTCTTTAGCGGAGGATTATCACTACAAGATTCAACATATGTTTCAAATAACCGTCACATTCACTTATTAGAGCAAGCGAATAATAGTATTAGTGACGCAATCGAAGCAGCAGAAATGGATATACCTGTAGATATGATTCAAATCGATTTAGTTAAAACGTGGCAATTACTTGGTGAAGTAATTGGACAAGACGTTTCAGAAGAATTGATTGATCAGTTATTTAGTCAATTCTGTTTAGGAAAATAGGAGGAAATAGATATGGAGCATAATAGATACGATGTAATTGTTGTCGGCGCAGGACATGCTGGAATTGAAGCAGGTCTTGCCACAGCTCGTAAAGGGTTAAAAACTTTAATGCTGACAATTAACCTAGATAATATTGCTTTTATGCCATGCAACCCGTCAGTAGGGGGACCTGCAAAAGGAATCGTCGTGAGAGAAGTAGATGCTCTTGGCGGAGAAATGGCAAAAGTCGTCGATAAAACTAATATTCAAATGCGCATGTTAAATACAGGTAAAGGACCTGCAGTCCGTGCGTTACGCGCTCAAGCAGACAAACTCGACTATCAAAAAGAAATGAAGCAAATACTTGAAGATGAAGAAAACTTAGATATTTTACAAGCGATGGTCGACGATTTAATTATCGAAGATAATAAAGTCAAAGGTGTTCGTACAAATATTAAAACAGAATACTTTAGTGACGTTGTGATTATTACAACAGGAACATTTTTACGCGGTGAAATTATTTTAGGCAACTTAAAATATTCATCCGGTCCAAACCACCAAATGCCATCACTTAAACTTGCAGACAACTTAAAAGAACTTGGTTTTGATATCGTACGCTTTAAAACGGGTACACCGCCACGTGTCAACAAAGACTCAATTGATTATGAAGAAACAGAAATTCAACCAGGTGACGATGTACCGCGAGCATTTAGTTATGACACGAAAGAGTTTAATATGAATCAACTTCCATGCTGGTTAACACATACAAATGAATTTACGCACGAAATCATTAACGATAACCTGCATCTTTCAGCGATGTATTCTGGACTTATCGAAGGTACAGGTCCAAGATATTGTCCATCAATTGAAGATAAAATCGTAAGATTTAATGATAAACCACGTCATCAAATTTTCTTAGAGCCTGAAGGTAGACATACAAAAGAAGTGTACGTTCAAGGGCTTTCAACAAGTATGCCAGAACACGTTCAACATGAAATGTTGAAAACAATACCTGGACTTAAAAATGCACGTATGATGCGTACAGGTTATGCAATTGAATATGATGCGATTGTTCCAACACAGTTATGGCCAACACTTGAAACGAAGAAAATAGAAAACTTATTTACAGCAGGACAAATTAACGGTACAAGTGGTTACGAAGAAGCGGCAGCACAAGGAATTATTGCTGGAATTAATGCGGCAAACAAATTACTTGGTAAAGAGCCATTAGTTCTAAGCCGTACGGATGCATATATTGGAGTATTAATCGATGACCTTGTAACAAAAGGTACACAAGAACCATATAGACTTTTAACGTCACGTGCAGAACATCGTTTAATTTTACGTCACGACAACGCAGATTTACGACTCACTGAAATTGGTTATAGAGAAGGTCTAATTTCTGAAGCGCGTTATGAAAGATTTCAAGACAAAAAAGCACGTATTGAAAAAGAACTAGATAGACTTTCTAACATACGTATTAAACCAAACGATCACACACAAAGTATTATTGAAAGTAAAGGCGGATCTAAGTTAAAAGATGGCATTTTAGCAAGAGACTTACTTCGTCGTCCAGAAATGACATATAGCGATATTTTAAACATACTTGAAGAAGAATCTCATTTAACACCAGAAGAAGAAGAACAAATTGAAATTCAAATTAAATACGATGGTTATATTAAAAAATCATTAACTCAAGTTGATAAAATGAAACGTATGGAACAAAAAAGAATTCCGGACAATATTGATTACGACGCGATTCATTCACTAGCAACAGAAGCTCGTGATAAACTAAAAGAAGTAAGACCTTTAGATATCGCACAAGCATCTAGAATCTCTGGAGTGAATCCAGCAGACATTTCTATATTACTCGTTTATATTGAGCAAGGTAAAATAGCGAAAATACAAGATTAAAGGCTTATAATAAGCCTTTTTTCTTAAGTTTAGAGGGAATAAGATGACAAAAGATGAGTTTGTAGATTACTTACGTAAAGAAGGTATCGAAGTTACTGAAGACCAGATGAGACAGTTCGACACATATTTTAATATGCTCGTCGAATGGAACAAAAAAATGAATTTAACAGCGATTACTGAAGAAAAAGAAGTGTACGAAAAGCATTTCTATGACTCAATTACACCATTATTTTTCTTAGATATTGAAGAAGATACATCAATTTGTGACGTTGGAGCTGGTGCTGGTTTCCCGTCATTACCAATGAAAATTATTCGTCCAGATTTAAAAATCACAATCGTCGATTCATTAAAAAAACGAATCAATTTTTTAAATGAGTTAACAGCAAACTTAAATCTAGATAAAATAACACTTGTCCATGATCGTGCAGAAACATTTGGCCAACACGGTCAGCGTCATATGTTTGATATCGTAACTGCACGTGCAGTCGCAAGACTAAATGTTTTACTCGAGTTATGTTTACCACTTGTACGTACTGGTGGACGTTTAATCGTGTTAAAAGGACAAAGAGCAGAAGAAGAATTAAAAGAAGCAGAATTTTCATTAGAATTACTCGGCGGGGAGTTAAGCCAAGTGTTCTCATTATCTCTTCCAGACGAAAATAGTGAAAGATTTATAATTGAATTTGATAAAAAACGTAAAACACCAAGAGATTATCCAAGAAAACCCGGAACACCAAACAAAAAACCATTGATAAAGTAAAGGGGGATTCACGTTGAAAAAACCATTTTCAAAGCTTTTTAATCTACTTGATAAAACGGATCATCATACAGAAGATAAAATTGAAAATATACCAGTTGAAAAAATAGTACCAAATAGATTTCAACCGAGAAAAGTATTCGATAAAAAATCGATTAAAGAATTAGCAGATTCAATTAAAGTTCATGGACTACTTCAACCGATTACTTTGAGACCAATCGAAGAAGGTATGTATGAAATTATCGCTGGAGAACGTAGATTTAGAGCCGTAAAGTCATTAAATTTTGAAAATGTTGAAGCAATCATCCGCTACTTTACTGATCAAGAAGCAGCGATTATCGCAATTATTGAAAATATTCAACGTGAAGACCTATCTCCCTTTGAAGAAGCGTTAGCATATAAAGATCTTCTATCGATGGATGATGTGACTCAAAAAGATTTAGCAGAATCACTTGGTAAAAGTCAGTCATTTATCGCTAATAAGTTAAGACTTTTAAAGTTATCTGAACCCGTTATAACGGCGTTACAAAATAGTGAAATCACTGAAAGACATGCGAGAACAATGCTTTCTTTAGATAACGCTATGCAGTATGAAGTGTTAGACAAAGTACGACAAAAAGACTTAACGGTAAAAGATACTGAACTACTTGTTAAAAACCGAGTGAAGAAAAAAGAGACTCAAATAAACTTTAACGATAATATGAGTTTCGTTTTAAATGATTTGGATAATCAAATAGAAAAGATAAAAAATCAAGGGTATGACGTCATTTACGACAAAGGTGAGGATGACGAAGAATACACAATTAAAATACGTATAAAAAAATAGGGAGATGCAGAAATGAGTGAACTTAAAAAAATTAACGTTTCTGACATCAAAAAAAACCCGTATCAACCACGCACAAATTTTAATGAAAAAGATTTAGAATCTCTTAAACAATCAATTGAAGAAAACGGACTACTTCAACCAATTACTGTACGTAAAAGTGTGTTCGGTTATACTTTAATTGCCGGTGAAAGAAGATGGCGTGCATTTAAATCGCTAAATCGTTCGAAAATTGATGCGATTGTTAAAGAAATGTCAGACGAAGAAATGATGACTTATGCAATTCTTGAAAACTTACAACGTGAAGATTTAGATCCCTTTGAAGAAGCGATAAGTTATAAGCGATTTATGGATAGTTTAAATATTAACCAATCAGAAGCAGCTAAAAGACTTGGCAAATCAAGATCTTACATCGCCAATATGATTCGTCTATTAAATTTACCAAATTCGGTTATATCTATGATTCAACAAAATAAGTTAACAACCGCACATGGCCGCACATTACTCTCATTAAAAGATCCATTAGTTATTGAAGAATCTGCAAAAAAAGTAATGAGAGAAAAGTGGAGTGTAAGGGAAACGGAAAAGTTCGTTCGCAAGTTCGAACATACACCTAAAAAAGAAGTGACATATACTTCAAAACCAACTGCTATAAAACGAACAGAAGAATCACTCAAACATCAATTAGGAACAAATGTTGAAATTAAGCAAGTTGGGAATAAAGGTCAAATTGTTTTATCTTTTACAAGTATCGATGAATATAAACGACTCATTAAATTATTAAATGAAAAAGGAGAATAATAGATGTCTTTTAGCTGGTTAACATTAATGGCACAGGAATCAGAAGGTGTCGAAGCAATTGAAAAACCGATGGATACTGGATTTTTAAATACAATATGGGAAAAAATGACATCTGTAGATCTATGGATTAATATTGGTGAACGTGTTCTATGGTCGATTGTGTTTATTATTGTTGGAATGATTATTATTAGTGTTGTTAATAGAGTTATTGAAAACTTCTTAATGAGAAGAATACGTCTTAGAAACTCAAAAGCACATAAAAGTTCAAAGAGAAATAAAACACTCGTTAGTATGCTACAAAATACAGTCACAGTCTTTGGGTGGTTCGTAATCGTTGTTACGATATTAGAAACATTTAACATACCTGTTGGGACATTACTCGCCGGAGCAGGGATTGCTGGGTTAGCAATTGGTTTTGGCGCACAGAGTTTAGTAAAAGATATGATTACAGGATTTTTTATTATTTTAGAAAATCAGTTCGATAAAGGTGATTTCGTTAGAGTAACTAATCTAGGTGGAACTGTTGCAGAAGGACAAGTTGTTTACTTAGGTCTTAGAAGCTCTAGAATTTTAGGGTACAACTCTGAAATGTATATGATACCAAATGGTACAATAGGAGAAGTTGTCAATTACTCAAAAGAAAACACAGTTGCTTTCTTAGATTTTTTCTTACCAATTGATGCAGATGTTCGTCGTGTAGAACGTATCTTAAGTGTTTATTTAGAAGAAAATTGGCAGAAAAACGAAAATATTATCGAACCACCAGAATTAATTGGTGTGCAAGATTTTGTGAGTGGACAATTACAATATAGAATTATGTTTGTTACTCGACCGATGGAACACTTACAAGTAATGCGTGATTACCGTATTAACATACAATCACATCTTCAAAATAATGGTATAACTTTAGGTGTACCATCTATTGAATTTAACGAAGAAGAACAACAATGAGGTAAAAATATGAGTAAGGAATTTCAGCTAGGTAGTATTGTCGAAATGAAAAAGCCCCATCCTTGTGGGAACAATGAATTTAAAGTGACACGACTTGGTGCAGATATTAAAGTAAAATGTACGGAATGTGATCGTACGATTATGTTGCCAAGACAAGATTTTTTAAAACGATTAAAAAACGTGAAGCAATTTTAATTTGAGGAGAGAATATAATGTCATTAACAGCAGGTATTGTCGGTTTACCAAACGTCGGTAAATCTACATTATTTAACGCAATTACTAAAGCGGGAGCACTCGCAGCAAACTATCCGTTCGCAACAATTGATCCAAACGTTGGAATTGTTGACGTACCAGATGAACGTTTAAACAAATTAACTGAAATCGTCGTACCTAAAAAAACTGTCCCAACAGCATTTGAGTTTACAGATATCGCTGGAATTGTAAAAGGCGCATCAAAAGGTGAGGGACTTGGAAATAAGTTCTTATCTCACATCCGTGAAGTAGATGCGATTTGTCAAGTTGTTCGTGCGTTTGATGACGATAATATCACACACGTTTCAGGTAAAATTGACCCAATAGACGATATTGAAGTTATCAATATGGAGTTAATTTTTGCAGATTTAGAAAGTATCGAAAGACGCTTACCACGTGTTGAAAAAATGGCACGTCAAAAAGATAAAGACGCTATGTTTGAGACTGACACATTAACAAAAATTAAAAATGCACTCGAAGAAAATAAACCAGTCCGTTCAGTTTCACTTACAGACGATGAAAAAGCAGTTGTAAAACATTTAAACTTTTTAACACAAAAACCTATTATATACGTTGCGAACGTTGCTGAAGACGAATTAACAGATTTAGAAAATAATGAGTACTTAAAACAAGTGACAGAGTATGCAGAAGCTGAAGGTGCACAAGTTGTTCCTGTTTCAGCAAAAGTTGAAGAAGAAATGGCAGTTCTAGATGATGAAGATAAACAAGAATTTTTAGAAGCACTCGGATTAGAAGAGTCAGGGCTGGATAAATTAATCCGTCAAACTTATGATTTATTAGGACTTGCAACATATTTTACAGCAGGTGTACAAGAAGTACGCGCATGGACATTCAAAAAAGGAATGACTGCACCAGAATGTGCTGGTATTATCCACACAGACTTCCAAAAAGGATTCATTCGTGCAGAAGTAATGAGTTACGACGATCTTGTTGAACTCGGAAGTGAGTCGGCTGTTAAAGAAGCTGGTAAATCACGCCTCGAAGGTAAAGACTATATTATGCAAGACGGTGACGTCGTACACTTTAGATTTAACGTATAAAAATTAGAGGAATAGTTATATTAACAATTGTATTTTGTAAATCTAACTGGTATAATATCTGATTGTGAGTAATGAAAATTATTCCTTGCCAAAACGAGTGTTTTGGCCGCAAAGTCCATAAGGAGGTGTAAAGATGAAAAGAGCATACGAGATTTTATATATCGTACGTCCGGACATGGAAGAAGACGCAGTTAAACAATTAGTTGAACGTTTTGACGAAGTGCTTACTTCTAACGGTGCTGAAATCATCGAATCTAAAGAGTGGGGTAAACGTCGTTTAGCTTACGAAATCGAAGACTATAAAGACGGTTTATACCAAATTGTTAAATTAGATGCAGATGATTCTAAAGCAGTTGATGAGTTCGATCGTCTTGCTAAAATTAGTAACGACATCATTCGTCACATCGTTGTTCGCGACGAAGAACGTGAAGAAAACAAGTAATGAATAAAAAATGGAGATGATTACATGCTGAATCGTGTCGTTTTAGTTGGCCGTCTCACAAGAGACCCTGAGCTTCGTATGAGTCAAAGCGGTATTGCGGTTGGTAATTTCAATTTAGCAGTGAATAGACCATTTACTGACAGAAACGGAGAGCGTGGTGCTGACTTTATTAACTGTGTTGTATTTAGAAAACAAGCAGAGAATGTCAAAAACTTCGTTCAAAAAGGTAGTCTAGTCGGTGTAGATGGTAGACTTCAATCACGTAGCTATGAGAACAAAGAGGGCCAAAGAGTATATGTTACAGAAGTTGTTTGTGACAGTGTTCAGTTCTTAGAACCGAAAAATCGACAAGGCAGCGGTAATCAGGCAAATCATGCGGCAGAAAGTTATTCTGAACCGTATAACAGCGGAAATCAGTCATATGGATCTCGTGAACCTGAGAATCCATTCGCGAACTCTACAGGTAATGTAGATATTAGTGAAGATGATTTACCGTTTTAATAGGGAATTTAATTTTATAACTACAAGTGTATGTGTGTAAGTAGTGTTAAAACTGAAATCAATGTGTGGATTTCGGTGTGTGCAAACCGAGACAATCGTCTCGGTTTATTTTTTTACATAATATAATAAAAATTTTATAATTAGTGTGTAATGGCAAAATTTAAGGAGTATATTTTATGAGTTTTAAAAGTGGAAATAAATCCATATTACTATTCGTTTTAATGTCGTTATTTGTTATATTAACTGCGTGTCAAAATAGTAATTCATCAAATGAAGAAGAATCGAAGCCATCTGAAGAAAAAAGTGAAGAAAATGAAGAAGTTAAAACATTAGAACCAGAAGTCGTTAATGTATATGTAAGAGAAAATTTAAAAGACCCATTTGACGAAGTGATTAAAAACTTTGAAGAAAATCATGAGGACATTAAGTTAAACGTTCAATACATGAAAAATGACGAAATGATGGAAGAAGCAGTCAATAATGATAAGAATGCAATTGCATTTACAACAGAAGATGTTGTGAATAATCTTATTGATGAAAATATGATCGAATATAAAGATACAGGCGTAGCGATGATGGATGAATTGGTGTTATTCACTAAAGCAGATTCTTCTGATATTCAAAAAGCTGGTGATATTGGAAATGAAACACGAATTGCTATCTTAAACCCTGAGTTTTATGAAGAGGGAGAGTTAAGCAAAAAAGTGTTTGAAAATGAAGAATTTAAAGACGTTAGTACAACAGATAACCTTATTCTTGGTGATAGTATAGAAGATGTAAAACAAGATATTACTAATGAAAACGCAAAAGTCGGTGTACTTTATTTATCTGATGTTGAGGATGATGAAAACTACGAAGTACTCAAACGATTACCTCGAAACATTGTTGAACCTTATATTTACAAAATAGGAATCATTAATAAGGAAGGTCTCGAGAACAGTACAAAAACTGTTTACGATTATCTTTTATCTAATGACAGTTTAGACGTGTTTTCTGAGTATGGGTATATCATTTAAATGAAGCGGTTATCATTAATAGCATTAGCATTTATATTGTTAGCATCTTGTAGTACTGATAATGTAACGGAAGATTCAAGCTCTGTAGATACAATTACAATTTCTGCAGCAGCGAGTTTACAAGATGCATTAAATGAAGCAATTGAAGAATATAATAAAGATAACGATATTAACATTGATATTAATTACGGTGGTTCGGGTGCGTTACGTGAACAAATTTTAAAAGGCGCTCCAGTTGATTTATTTATTTCAGCGTCACAAGATGATTTTAAACAAGTTGAAGACGAAGGTTTAATTATAGAGAAAAAAGATTATCTCGAGAACAAACTCGTTTTAATTTGTCCTGATGATAGTACTACAGTCAACTCGATTGCTGATTTAAAAAATGCAGAACAAATCGCAATTGGTGAAGTAGATACAGTTCCAGCAGGTAAATATGCGAAAGAAGCATTTACATCATTAAATATCTTTGATGAGTTAGAAAATAAATATATTTACGTGAGTGACGTACGTGCAGTGTTAACATACGTCGCACAAGGCGAAGTTGATGCTGGTGTTGTATATGAAACAGATGCAAAAACTGAAGAAGATAATATAGATATTGTAGATGAATTTGGCAAAGATACACATACACCAATTATCTATCCAATCGGAACATTAAGTGACTCAAAAGAAGTTAAAGCATTTTATGATTTCTTAAATGAAGATAGTACGTTAGAAATTTTTAAAAAATACGGATTTACTATAGAGTAGGTTTAATATGAATATTACTGACATGGCCTTTTGGACACCAGTAATTTTATCGTTAAAAGTTGCATCAGTTGCACTTATACTTGCATTTACGTTTGGAGTACTAACTGCGCGACTCATGACAAAGTATCAATTCAAGGGTAAAGTCGTTTTAGAAACGATTTTAATGTTACCACTTGTACTACCACCAACAGTTGTTGGTTTTATATTGATTATCATTTTTGGTAAAAATTCATTTATTGGTCAACTTATACAGTTGGTATTCGATCATGGAATTTTATTTACAGTATATGCAGCGATTATCGCGAGTACAGTTGTTGCATTTCCATTAATGTATCAGTCTGCTAAAAATGGATTTTTATCGATTGATGAACATATTATTGAAGCGGCACGTGTAGATGGAAACTCAGACATGCGTATATTTTTTAAAATTATCATTCCACTATCAAAAAACTTACTCATCACAGGAGCGATGTTAAGTTTTGCGCGTGCACTTGGAGAATTTGGTGCGACATTAATGTTTGCTGGCAACATACCAGGTAAAACTCAAACACTTCCAACAGCTGTATATTCGGCGATTCAATCAGGAAATATGACACTTGCTTGGTTATGGGTAATTTCTATTATTACAATTAGTTTTGTAATGATGTTATTTATACGAGTTAAAGAAAATTGACATTAAATTTTAAAACATATATAATAATAACGCACATAAAACACACTATTATACACGTTTTGAACATGTAGTTATAGATACGTTTCGATCACACACATCGAATATAATCTATGATTAAGAGGAGGATTACTATGGCAGGTCCAAGAAGAGGCGGTCGTCGTCGTAGAAAAGTTTGCTACTTTACTGCAAACGGAATTACGCACATCGACTACAAAGAAGTAGATCTTCTGAAAAAATTCATTTCAGAACGTGGTAAAATTTTACCAAGACGTGTAACAGGTACTTCAGCGAAGTATCAACGTCAGTTAACAACTGCAATTAAACGTGCACGTCACATGGGATTACTTCCTTTCGTTAAAGAAGAAGCTTAATTCTAAAGAACTCCACTGTATAAGAATTACAGTGGAGTTTTTTAATTATTAATTATTTTTATTGTTTTCTTTTTCGGTAAAAGAAAGTTCTGAATTTAAACCATAATCATCTAATATTTCTAAGAATTCTTCATCTTTTGATGAGTTCTTGACATCAGTATTCTCTTCTTTTCTATAGTCACTCATTTTATTATTTGAAGTGTCTTCTTCAAAATTTTTAACGACTAAAATAATTTTTCCATTTTTTAATGCCTCATGATAAATGTTATATTCTTCTAAATCAAAATCAAATCGGCGTGAAATTAGTTCTTCAGAATTTTTATTAAATAATTTCCCGAGAAATTTCTCCCAAATAGATCCATCACCTTTAACAAATTCAATATCTTTATATGGCTTAAATTCTGCAGATGGCCTTTCCTTACTTATAACAGTCATATCTTTTGTTTTTACACGTTCTAATTTTAGATTTTTGATTTTTTGAATGAGTGATTTTTCATCTTTAAATGTATAAATTTGCATAAACAGTCACCTAATCCTTAGTCTATTTAAATAAATCATAACATAATCATAGCTCTAATTAATTTATAATAAACGTGTATATTGTCTTTTTTAAAGTCATCATATATATTTTATATAAATAATTATATGAGGTAAAATTATGCTGAAAGAAATGATAGTATTTTTAAAAGAAAAGCGTTCACTATTACAATGGACACAATGTGATTTATCTTCTGAAAGTGCAATTAGCCAAACAGTAATTTCAAGAATTGAGAACGGACACGATACTGGAAGTATTCGTGAGTTTTTTATGTTATTAGAAACATTAGACATTGACGAGATGAATTTATTGAGAGACTCGATTTAATTAGTCCAAGAAAACGACTGGATGAAGCAAGAAAAAATAATGATTTTGTGAGAATGAAAGAAATATTAAAAATGATACCGAGTAATTTACGGGAGAAAAATAAATATTTACATACACATTGTGTATATCATGAAGCACTTATTGACTATGAAGAAAATAATAAAATAAGTGCTTATGAAAAGTTAAATGGTATTCAGTATGAATTAGAAAATGATAGTCATTCTACACTTTTACTTTCTGAAATACATTTAGCACTCGGAGTGTTGTCTTTAGAATTAAATTTAGATGCGTTTAAACATTTTAAGAAGTCGAGTGAACTACTTAGCGCAGTGACTGAAACAAAATATAATTTTGAAAGAATCGTTAAAGTGCGTTGTAACTTAGCTGCAACGTATTGTAGAAGACAATTATTTCATTTAGTGAATAGAGAATTAAATCAAGCAACAGCATTATTAAAACAGTTTGAGTCGACATATTTTAAGTTAGAAATCGAGTATGCACGATTACTGTTTTATATTAATACAGATCATAAGAATACTAAAAAGCAGTATCAATATATTCTTTATCTTTTAGATGACTATCCAAATAAAAAAGTCAAACAAAATCTAAGAAATATTCGTATTTGAATAATTAAAAAATAAAACTCTAAATATTTGTAACGTTCGATTATAATCAATTTAAATTATTCATTTTAAAAGGAGAGATTGTTATGAGAATGTTGCTATTAGCTACTACATTTATCGTTTCATTAGATCAATTACACTGCTTGTGTCCAGAATTTATTCTGTAAGTATTTTGGAGGATGTATTTATGAAAAATTTACATGCTCGCTTAAAATTATGTGACGAACTAGAACTAAGAAAGCAGAAGAGTGATTGCGTGGAGTATAGGGATTACTGTGATTATTGTATCGACATTATTAGAAGTGGAATTAGTAGTTTATACATAGAAGTATTTCAGTTTTTAGAGATGGATGAAGAAATTACAGATTCTCACATTAAAGAAGTCGATCTAATTATCTCGATGTATGAAGAGATAGAATTGATGTTAAAAGATAATAGTGAACTATACAATCGTTATAAACATCAGCTGTTTACAGGATTTACAGATTATTTATGTGAAAGCTATTATTTATTTTTAAAAAGAAATAATAAAATATCAATTCCACGACATCCAGGTAAAACGAAATCGCTAAAAGAGTATCGAAAATTTTTAAATCGCTTTAAAACCTCGATAATTCAAAAAAGTTTAATTTAAAAAAAGAAGAGACAACTGTCTCTTCTTTTTTAGTAATCACCTTTGTTACTTAAGTCAACTACTTCCTCATCTTCAGATTGGACGCGTGCCTTACTATCGTGAGGAATATATAGAACATATTGATCGGCATCCATTGCTTTACTAAACGCTTCCTCTTCATGTTGATTTAATTGTAAATCTTCAGTCGCACGTTCTTCTCCGTCTTTATCGGTAAATAGAGACTCAAATTTTTGCCATAAGTTTCCTTCTCCCATACGAATATCTACATCATGCTCACGTGTAAATTCTGTTGGTGGAGAATGTTTTGAGAAGAGGATGATTCGTCTTTCATCAATACCTTCATGTCCTAGTTGTTGAACTCTTTTACTGACATTACCAATATCATCAAATACTTCGAAAATACCTTTTTGTTCCATTATAGAACACCTCGTTTGAAAATAGTCATACTTAATATGTACCCTAAATCATTTCTTATAAACTAAAGTGAATAAATACATAAAAAATTTAGATAATTTAAAATATTTAGCTTAAGAAATTATATACTTTAAATACGTTAAAGACTGGTCTATAATAGTACTAATCAATTTTAGGAGGCTAATTAAATGTGGGAAAACAAATTTACTAAAGAAGGATTGACATTTGACGACGTATTACTTATGCCAGCACATTCAGAGATTCTACCAAGAGAAGTAGATACAAGTGTACAACTGACTGAAAAGATTAAGCTTGGTATTCCGATTGTTTCTGCAGGAATGGATACCGTAACAGAGTCACAAATGGCGATTGCGATTGCACGCCAAGGTGGATTAGGTGTAATTCACAAAAACATGTCAATCGAAGCACAATGCGAAGAAGTTGAAAAAGTTAAACGTTCAGAAAACGGCGTAATTACTGATCCATTCTTCTTAACAAAAGAAGAAAAAGTATTCGCAGCTGAACATTTAATGGGTAAATATCGTATTTCAGGTGTTCCAATTGTAAATAATCCAGAAGAGAAAAAACTTATTGGCATCCTAACAAATCGTGACTTACGTTTCATTAAAGACTATTCTGTAGTCATTGATGACGTAATGACTAAAGAAAACCTCGTTACTGCACCAGAAGGTACAACTTTAGAAGACGCAAAAAACATACTCCAAAATCATCGTATTGAAAAGTTACCAATTGTAAATGAAAATTATGAATTAAAAGGCCTTATTACTATCAAGGATATTGAAAAGGTAATTGAATTCCCAAGTGCAGCAAAAGATGAACAAGGTCGTTTACTTGTAGCAGCAGCTGTAGGTATTTCTAGAGATACAGATAAACGTATTGAAGAATTAGTTAAAGCTGGTGTAGATGCTTTAGTTATCGACACAGCACATGGGCACTCTGCGGGCGTATTAAAAGCAATTAAAAAAATTGTTGATGAGTATCCTGAAGTTGAAGTTATCGCAGGTAACGTTGCAACAGCTGAAGGTACACGCGCACTAATTGAAGCGGGTGTAGATGCTGTTAAAGTTGGTATTGGACCTGGATCTATTTGTACAACACGTGTGGTTACAGGTGTTGGTGTACCACAAATTACAGCAATTTACGACTGTGCAACAGAAGCACGTAAACATGGTAAATCAATTATTGCTGATGGTGGTATTAAATTATCAGGAGATATCGTTAAAGCACTAGCTGCAGGAGGACACGCGGTAATGCTTGGTAGCTTACTTGCCGGAACAACAGAATCTCCAGGTGATGTTGAATTATTCCAAGGACGTCGTTATAAGACATATCGTGGAATGGGTTCACTTGGTGCAATGGAGCAAGGTTCAAGTGATCGCTACTTCCAAGATGAAAAAGAAGCGACTAAATATGTTCCTGAAGGTATTGAAGGACGTACAGAGTACAAAGGACCAGTACAAGACACAATCTATCAATTAATGGGTGGACTTCGTTCAGGTATGGGTTATACAGGATCTAAAGATCTTAAAGCTTTAAGAGAAGAAAGTAGATTTACTCGCATTACAGCAGCAGGACTCATTGAAAGTCACCCACATAACGTCCAAGTTACTAAAGAAGCTCCGAACTACTCTATTTAAGAGAGAGGCTATAAATTTATGGAAATGGCAAAAGAACAAGAACTTATTATTGTAATCGATTATGGTAGTCAATATAACATGCTTTTAACGCGTCGTATCCGCGATTTAGGCGTATATAGTGAACTCCGTAATCCAAGTATTACTTTAGAAGAAATTAAAGAATTAAACCCAAAAGGTATTGTATTATCAGGTGGTCCAAAATCAGTATATGAAGACGATGCATACACTGTCGATAAAGGTATTTTTGATTTAGGAATTCCTGTACTCGGTGTCACTTATGGTATGCAGTTAATCGCGTATAATAATGGTGGAGAAGTAAAACCATTAGACAACGCATTTTCAGGTACTGATACAATCGAACTTGATAATTCTAACCGTCTATTTAAAGGTTTAGACAAAGAAGTCAATGTTGCGATGAGTTACCATGACGAAGTTGCGTCAATTGGTGATGATTATGAAATCATCGGTAGCACGAAAGATTCAAAATACGCAGCAATTCAGCATAAATCAAAACCAATTTATGGTATTCAGTTCCACCCAGAGTCAAAATCAACAGATAACGGCGACACATTCATCGAAAACTTCGTAAGAGATATTTGTGAGTGTCACGGTGAATGGACAATGGGTAACTTTATCGACATCGAAGTTGAGAAAATCCGTGAAGAAGTCGGCGATAAAAAAGTAATTTGTGCAATGAGTGGTGGGGTAGACTCATCAGTTGTAGCAGTACTTATGCAAAAGGCGATTGGCGACAACTTAACATGTATCTTTGTAGACCACGGTTTACTTCGTAAAGGTGAAGCAGAAATGGTGATGGAAGCGTTCGGTAAAGGATTTAACATTAATATCGTTAAAGTCGACGCAAAAGACCGTTTCTTAGGAAAATTAAAAGGTGTTTCTGATCCAGAACAAAAACGTAAAATTATTGGTAATGAATTTATTTACGTATTTGATGACGAAGCGGCAAAACTTAAAGAAATCGACTACCTTGCACAAGGTACAATTTACTCAGATGTCGTTGAATCAGGATCTGAAACTTCAGAAACAATTAAATCACACCATAACGTTGGTGGATTACCAGAAGATATGGAATTTAAATTAATCGAGCCAATCTCAACACTATTTAAAGACGAAGTACGTCAATTAGGTCTTGAGTTAGGTATTCCTGAAGAACTTGTATGGCGTCAACCATTCCCAGGACCAGGTTTAGGAATTCGTGTCCTTGGAGAAGTGACAGAAGAAAAATTAGAAATCGTTCGTGAAACAGACTATATTTTACGCGATGAAATTCAGAAAGCTGGTTTAAATAAGAGTATTTGGCAATACTTTACAATATTACCAGGCATCCGATCAGTCGGTGTAAAAGATGATAAAAGAACGTACGACTACACAGTAGGAATTCGTGCAGTACACAGTGTAGACGGAATGTCATCAGACTTTGCGAAAATCGACTGGGATGTACTTGAAAAGATTTCAAAACGTATGGTTAAAGAAGTTAAAAATGTAAACCGTGTCGTATATGACATTACTAGCAAACCACCCGCAACAATTGAGTGGGAATAATAAATACTACCCCTTCATACTTACATAACTAGGTATGAAGGGGATTTTTTTGTAAAAATTTTAAGAAGAGATAAAAAAAGAGTCTGTTTTTCAACGAAAACAGACTTCTTAAGTAATTTATTATCTTTGACTTAGTTTAAAAAATAAAATTGAAACACCCTTGATAACTATAAAACTTATAACGATTAAGATAAATAGTTCTAAAGAAAAATATAATAAATGATTACCCGTAAATTCTATCGTTTTATTGTTCAGAGCAATCACTAAAGATACTACAAATGAAATCAGTAAAATGAACCAATTACCTTCAAAAAATTTCACGTTACTAGCCCTCACTTTCTGTTTTAAATATAACCTCTAGTTTCGTAGAAGTCATCAAAGAGACTATAATTACCTCCTAAGTTTTCAAAATCTGTAGCTATTCCATAAAGTGTTAATTCAGTGATAATTACAGCTTCAACACCTCATCTTCTTTGGATAAAGATTCTAAAAAGGTAACCATTACATTCACGTGTTCTCCTAATTTAGTGTATTTTAACCATAGCATAGAAAATTTGGAAAATAAAAATGAAGCTTTATTTTGCACCTTTCAAGAGAAAAGAAATTCAATTCATGAAAAAGTTTACAAGGAAAAATTAAAAGAACTGTTAGAAATTTTAACTGAAAATCATGTAAGTGAAATAATATATTATCAATATAAAAATATGAAGACCGTAGCTTAGCTGTGGTCTTTTTGTGTATTATATTTTATTAAAATAAATATAAAAATAAATTTTTATTTATTTATAAATGTTATAATAAAGTATAAATATAATATTTATGAAAAGGGGTATCCGTATGAAGTTTTGTAAAAACTGTGGTCACGAGCTTCGTGAGAATGCGAAAGTGTGTACGAACTGTGGTACACCGGTTGAACAAATGGCAGATAACACACCTGAGGAAACAGCTATACATAACGAGACTACAAATAATGAAGTTAATAACGACACGACATCTCAAGCAGTATCTACAAGATCTACAGAAAAAACACCTAAGAAAAAGCCTAATAAGAAGAACATGATAATCGGTGGAATTATCCTTTTATTAATTGCGGTACTATTGATAGCGTATTTTGTACTGAAATCAATGGCATCACCAGACGATAAAATCGATGGAGTTATTGAAGCGGTTAAAAAAGATGATGTCGGTAAATTACAGTCAGCACTGAATAATGAGATTAGTGATACAGAAGCAAAAGCATACTTTGCTTATATTGATGATGTTATCGGTAAAGATAATTATAGAAAGAGTGCTGAAAAGGTTAAGCGTCAAGTAGAAGCGTATAACGAAGGTGATATTATAGACGGTGATATTAAATTATTGAACATCGAGGCATCTGGTAAAAAGTGGTTACTATTTGATGATTACACATTAGAAATTCCAAAGTATAAAGTAGAAATTGAGCCAAATGGGCTAACTTCTAACGTAAAAGCGTTTAAATATAAAGAAGGTAAAAATGATGTAGAGTGGGAAGTCGGTAAAGATTTCGCAGAATTAATTCCTGGGAAATACTCAATTGATGGTGTATCGACATTAAGTAATGATACAACAGCACCGGCAACAATCAAAACAACGTTTGAAAATGGTTTAAACGAAGATGGTAAAGTATTTGCTGAGTTAGAGGGTGACTTTTACTTTATTAAATTAATTAATGAAACATTAATTTCAAACTATAGTTTAAATGAAGAAGAACGTGCAGCTTTTGAAAAAGCAGTATACAAATTAAACGGTAAAGATGTAAAACTTGAGAATACTGAAGATGGCGAATTATTATATGGCCCACTTCTTTATGATGAGGAATACGAGTTAACAGGAAGTACAAAACTCCATGGGGCAACAATTAAACTAAAGCCATTGAAATTTAATGTAAATGCAGATACCATTGACGAAAGTGGAGACGGCTATGACGAAGAAGAAAACATCGTCTCATACAAAATAGAATTTAACAAAGATGCAATTAAAGACGCACAAGAAACGAAAGAGAAAAAAGATCGTGCAGAACAAAACTATAAAGAGTTCAAAGATAATGCACGAGATGAAATTGAATCTTTCTTATATCAATATGTTTATGCATTAGAAGATATGTATGATGTGTTTGATTATAGTGAAGTCGATGAATTCATTGCTGATGGTAGTCAAGTTGAAGGTACGTTAAAAAATAACGTAAGCAACAAAAACTTTGCTAACATGTATATTTACAACATCAAGTTTAGTCACTTTACTGAAGATGGTGATAATTATACAATTCGTATGAGATCAACACGTAATCATGATGATATTAAATCATCTGCAACATTCTTAACAGAATATCATTTAACATACTTAAAAGATGAAGGCCGTCTTGTCATTACGAACTTTGTAGACTTATAATTAAAAAAACCGCTTAAATCATATGATTTAGGCGGTTTTTTATTAGAAATTATAAAAATCCGTTAACGGACTATTTAAGAAA
This sequence comes from Nosocomiicoccus ampullae, assembly GCF_019357495.1. Lineage (NCBI taxonomy): Bacteria > Bacillati > Bacillota > Bacilli > Caryophanales > Staphylococcaceae > Nosocomiicoccus > Nosocomiicoccus ampullae. The sequence continues at coordinate 1,527,559 of NZ_CP079110.1, read as the reverse complement.
TCGATAACAGGTTCAGATAGGATTTCTAAAGATAACATACTTACGATGACAAGCCCAATTCCTATTGCTAGAAAATGTAAAATTGAAATGTATAACTTGTCTAAGCCAACAGATTTGTTTTCTGAGTTAATTAGAAATACGTAAAGTGGTGTAAATACAAGTACAATTAATCCAAATAACATAAAGAATGCATATAATTGGAAACTACCTAATAACGCAAATAGTAATGAAATAATGTTTAATGTTACTGAAATAATAAACACACTTGAATATTGATTTAGTAATGTTTTAGCGTCGATCGTTTTGTTGAAAATCATAGATAACGCAAGTCCTACAGCATATAATACTGATAAGTATAGTGAGATTACTATAAATAATCGTATAAGTACCCCAAAGAATGGGAAAGAGCTAAACATATGCATATGTGCAGAACCATAGAGTGATGATAACATTCCAGTAAATACAAGTGAATTAATAAGTACAAAAACTGCGAGTGCAAAAATAGTTATAGTTGGGCTATAAAGTCTAGCATTTAAAGCCGTGTGCGTTGGTGACTTGAATGTATCTTTTATAAAATTCAACGTATCTTTAAAGAAACCATTTACTTTTTCGTTTTGTACAGATTGGTGATGTGTATTGTGATTTACTGGACGTGTTTGTTGATTGGCATTATCTGAATGAATATGATGATCTGGTTGTTGGTTTGAGTCTTCGTTAATATGTTGAGACTGATTTACTTTAGAAGGTTCTTCATTTTTTTTGCCTGCGTTTGAATTATTTGGAACAAAAGTTTCTTTGCTACTTAAACTTGAAACATCGGCACCACATTCACCACAAAATTTATCACCTTGGAAAATTTGAGCATTACATTTTGGACAGTGCATTTTAAAATCTCCTTTCATTTAAATATTACTTATTAAAGTATAACAAAACCTATTTTAAAATCAATTTCATATTTTAGTATTACTTTACATTTTATATGATAGACTATATTAAAATAATTATTTTTTAGAAAGGAATTGAAATAATAATGAAGTTTTGCAAAAAATGTGGTCAAGAACTAAGAGAAAATGTAAAAGTTTGTACAAACTGTGGTGCACTAGTAGATTCTAATAGTAATGGCAAATCCGAAACTAAAAGTGTTCCAGATCAGGCAAGTAAAAAGCCAATAGATCCAAAAATTCAAAAACGTAATAAATTAATTGGAATTATTGTTGGAGCAGTACTTGTAGTAATTATAGCGTTATATTTATTAGGGAGTAACTTATCATCACCAGAACGTACTGTCGACAAAATCGTTGAAGCAGTAGAAAATAATGATGTGAGTAAATTAAAATCGGCAATTGATACAGACATTTCTGATGATGAAGCTAATGCTTACTTTGTATTTATTAATGATAAACACGGTAAAAAAGAATTTTTAAAAGATGTAGATCAATTAAAAAAAGATTTCAATCAATTTAATAGTGGTAAAATTAATAATGGTACGCTAGAACTGTTATCTGTGAATAATGATGGAAAAAAGTGGTTGCTATTTGATAACTACACATTTGAAATTCCTAAATATCAAGTAAAAGTGCTTGAAACTGACTCAGAAAATAATTTATTAAGTAATATAAAAGAATTTAAATATACAATGGACGGTAAAGAAAGAGTCTTTAAAGGTGAGGATACGTTTGCCGAACTTATTCCTGGAATATATGAATTTGAAGGAACTGCAATATTAGAAAATGATGTAGAAGCAACTGCGAGAATTGTTCCAAAATATAGTTCTTATGATGGAAATATGGTTCCAGCTAAATTTATAGGAGATTTTTATTTTGTTGAACTTAGAAATGATTATGGTTATATACCATATGAATCTATATTAAAGTCATTTGAAAAACCAACCATCCAACTTAATGGAAATGAAATTGAGGTCCAAAACAAAGAAGGTAATAAAGATAGGTTTATTATAGGTCCTCTTGCTTATGGGAAAGAATATGAGCTTAATGCAATAGTCGAACATGATGGTGAGAAAATTGAAGCAGAGCCAATTAAATTTAATTTTGATGAGAATAGTATTGAAGACTCAAAAACTTATGACACTAGAGATACAGTAGCTTTACAACTAAAATATGAAGATGATATTAAAAATGCAATCGAAAAAGAAAAGAAAAAAGAAGAGAATGAGAGAAATCATGAAAAATTTGAAGCAGATAAGCGAGGGGAAATCGAATCGTTTATTAGAAATTTCCAATATGCCTTAGAAGAAATGTATGATGTATCTGATTATGCTGAAGTAGAAGATTTCGTCAAAAAAGATAGTGAGATGGAAAAAGCACTTAAAAAGAATATTGAAAGTGGAAACTTTAAAAATATGAGTATTATCCCAGATAAATTTAGTCACTTTGAAGATAAGGGGGATAATAAATACTCAATTCGTTTAAGATCAGATATCAAGCATGATGGCTTGGATACTAGACAAGAGTTTACAACAGGTTATGATCTTATTTATGATAAAAAACAAGGTGGTTTAAAAATAACAAACTATCAGGACCTATAATAAGAACTGTAGACAGAAATGTCTACAGTTTTTTAATATATATGAATAATTTAACCTATTAATAAGAGGTGATTATTTGAGACTTTGACATGAAGATTTAATTTCAAAATTACCACGACAACAACTACTAGGGTAGCATAGAGAATGTGCGGCACTTAGAGGGAATGGTTGAAGGAAACCGCAAAGTACAGTAAATTATGTATTTAACTATAATCCGTATTTATTATTTAAAAGAAAAAATTAGAAATTGAATAGGAGAGATTCGATGAACATCGGTTTAATTGGTGCAGGTGCGATTGGACGATTTTTATTAAACCATATGAAAAGTCAAGATAACCTACATGTCACAAGTATTCTTGTAAGAGATGAAGAAAAGTATCATTACTTAGTAGATGAGTATAATGTAGAGTTGTATACGAATCTCAATGATTTTTTAAAATCGAATATCGATATCGTTGTAGAAGCAGCAAATGTTGAAGCAGTTAAATATTATCTAAAAGATGTACTAAATATAAAAGATATGATGGTAATTAGTATTGGCGCATTTAGTGACACTTCTCTATTAGAGGATGTAAAAGAAAACCAGCACAAACTATATTTACCTTCAGGTGCTGTTGGTGGCTTGGATTTAATACAAAACGTAAAAACACTAGAACATCTAAATAGTGTGACACTTACAACGACAAAACCAGCTGCGTCACTTCTAGATGATGAGGTATCAGAACCGACTGTTGTATTCGAAGGCGTAGCAAAAGATGCGATCGATAAATTTCCAAAAAATATGAACGTATCGATTATTTTATCGTTAGCTGGATTAGGGATAGATGAAACGAAAGTTCGACTTATTGCAGACCCTAATGCGACTAAAAATACACATCACGTCAAAATTGAAGGAGAATTTGGCGAAGCGACAATTGAAATTAAAAATAACCCGTTAAAAGAGAATCCGAAAACGAGTGCACTTGCAGCATTAAGTGTGTTAAGTACGTTAGAACGTATAGAAAATAATATTATTATCGGATAAAAAAATCAGGCACTTAAAAGTGCCTGATTTTTTATTTTAAAAGTTTTGATTATCTAATATATCTCGAACAATTAAGTCTACCATTGACTCTACACCATCATGATTTAAGTGAATACCATCTGGTTCAAAGTATTCAACATGCCCTTCTGATGCGTTGTACCAATTGATGACTGTCACGTTTTTATACTCTTTTTCAGCAGCAATCATTTTCTTATTTACGCTATTTTGCCAGTCTCTTGGAACACGTGTTGTAACAAGATAAATATTTGCTTCATCGAATACTTTAATGAATTCTTCCAGCTGTTCTTTTGAGAAGTCACCGTTTGTTCCGAGTTCTAAGATGATATTTTCATCTTTTTTATTAAAGTGTTGATACTTATTCTTTGAAAGATCTACAGCTTCATACATTTGACGGCCAACTTCACCGTTAATAACAGCATTTGGGATACGGGATTGAATTTGACTTCCGATATTTACTAGTAGTGAGTCTCCAATAAATAAAGGAGATGATTCCTGTAAAAACTCATCTGCAAGCTCTTGAGCTTTTTTCTCTTGTTCTTCCTGTTCTTCTTTTTCCGCTTTTTCTTTTGCGATTCTTTCTTTTTCATCGATAAATTCTTTATGATGTTTTTTAACATCTTTAGCAATTTCATTCGGTGTACTTGTAAATAATGTACCGTTCTCTGTGTTAAATGTAGACTGTTTATTAACATCTTCATGTAAATGATCGAAAAAACCAAATAACGTGATGAGTAATCCAGTGATTAAAATTACACTTATAGATGATTTAACGATGAATGCACGACTCGTATTAAATGAAGGTTTAAAGAAGTTAAACCCTTGTTTACGAATTGGTGTTTCTACAAATCTAAATGATAACTCTGCAGCAATACACGTAAGTACAACTTGTAAAACAATGATGTGAAGGGGTATTTGCCCCGCAACATAGTGCATATTCATAAAGACGATAATCGGATAATGCCATAGGTATAAACTATATGAACGTGTTCCAATCCATAACATAATAGGATTAGATAATGCATGGCCAAGTTTTGACGTTGGGTGTACGCTTGCAGCAATCGCTGGAAGCGTTAATAGTGTGACAAGGAATAGTCCACCTGCATATAACCAGTTTGAATAATCTTTTGTAAAAATCATAAACAAGATGAGTATTATTAATGATGTTACACCTGTAATATCGATAATTCTTTGATATCTTTTTGGGGTTTCTGTTTTTAAGTTAAATGGCGGCCATACGAATGCAAGTAACACACCAAGTAAAATCGTATGCGCACGTGTATCTGTTCCAAAGTAGACGCGTGAGTTATCCATATTTGGCACCATGAAATAGATCATTAAACCTAAAGAAACCATTGTTATACCGATAATAATATACGGTATGTATTTATGAAGCTTCTTTACTTTAAGTAGAAACAAGAAAATAACCGGCCAAATGATGTAAAATTGCTCCTCAATCGCAAGACTCCATAGATGCATTAAAGGCTTCGGTTCACCAGCTTCAAAGTAACTGGTTTCCTCAAATATATACCACCAGTTTGATACATAAAAAAATGCTGCGATTGAATCGTGTTTAATTGTTTTAATAATTTGTGGTTCAAAAAACAGCGTATATAAAATGACAACACTAATTAAGAAAAATACTGCAGGAATTAAACGCTTAATACGGCGAATCCAAAAAGCGCCTAAATCAATCGTTCCTTTTGATTGATATTCATGGATAAGTAAACTTGTAATTAAATAACCTGAAATTACGAAAAAAGTATCTACTCCTAGAAATCCACCGGGCAACCAAAGTGGATTTAAGTGATAAATAATAATCGCAATAACAGCTACTGCACGTAGACCATCAAGTCCAGTTAAATATCGTTTAGGTTTGAGAGAAAAAGGAAAAAACTTTGGCATAACCTACATGTGCCTTTCTTTTTAAGAGTTTGATATTATTACATCATAATATTAAATGTTACCGAATGATTTCAAAAATTACAATCGAAATACAGAGAAGTATTTAATAGTTTTGTTAAATTTTAATATACATAATTATTATATTAAAATATTAATAATAGTTTTAAATTTGCGAAGGTGTATAGTCATGATACTAATTATGGGATTTTTACTTGGTTCAGCATTTGGGTTTGTTTTACATCGCTCCAAGTATAGTGTAAGTCTTAGTTTCGAGCATCTTGTAGTTGACCGAGATTTTACTTACTTTTTTGTATTAATGTTGACGATTTCACTTCAAAGCATCGGTGTCTCGTTACTTCATTATTTTAATTTAATTACGGTTTTGAATGAGCAATTCTCGGTACTTGCGACCGCACTTGGATCTTTTATATTTGGAGTCGGGATACGAATTGCGTATGGATGTACATTATCGTATATACGAGCGGGTGAGGGTTATACAGACGGTATTATTAACTTAGCAATGTTTTTAATTGTTGCCGGTATGACACGATACGGATTACTTCAACCTGTTTCAAAATTTTTAAAACAATTTTTTGTTGTCGAATCAGATATACCGACAACTTTAGGTATATCCGGAATCAAAGTATCAGTTATGTTGACTGTTATTTCAATCATATTCATTATCATTTCATTTAAAAGATATCACTTATCAAATAAAGAAAAGACGAAATATTATTTAGTTGCAATTTCTATTGCTATAATTGCACTAATTGGTTGGTTGATTGGTGATATTAGTGGAACTGGTCGAAGCATTGAAGTCGCAGGACCGACGAGTAAAATAATGGAGTTTTTAATGACCGGAGATTTTAGTTACATTAGTTGGAAAGAGTTATTTGTTATTGGAATTTTAGTCAGTGCATTTTTTTCAACTAAAATTAAAGGACAGTTTTATTGGCATAAAATTACAAATTTGAATACACAGCGTGCAGTAATTGGCGGTGCTTTAATGGGATTTGGTGCGATTGTCGCAGAAGGATGTGCAGTCGGTAACGTGCTTGTATCTACAGCAGCACTTTCATGGCGCGGATTTGTGTCTATGATTTTTATGATGTTCGGAGTTCAAATAATGACTATAATAAGAACTAAGCAGGAAAGTAATTAAGGGAGAGATTACATGTTTAATCAAGAAGAAACAGTAGAATTTTTAAAAGAATTACTTAGTATAAATAGTCCAACAGGTTACACAAAAGAAGTTATCGACTTTTTAAGAAAAGAAATAGAAGCGGTTGGTGTAGAGACTACAACGACACCTAAAGGAAATTTAATTGCATATATTGAAGGTGAAGACACATCTGTGACACGTGCATTATCTGGTCACGTTGATACGTTAGGTCTAATGGTACGTTCAATCAATAATGACGGTACGTTAAATTTAACAAAACTTGGAGGACCATTAACACCAACGTTAGATGGTGAGTATTGTGATATTATTACGAGAAATGGTGATGTTTATACAGGTACGATTTTATCAAAATCACCATCGATCCATGTATTTAAAGATGCTTCTAAAAAAGAAAGAGACATTGATAATTTAGTTGTAAAAATTGATGAACATGTTTCGTCTAAAGAAGATGTTGACAGAAAACTTAATATTCAAAACGGAGACATTGTCGCTTATGATCCGAAAACTGTTGTTACAAAATCTGGATTTATAAAATCAAGATTTTTAGATGATAAGGCTTCTGTCGCTGTACTCGTTCATTTAATTAAAGCGATTAAAGCAGGTAACGTAACACCAAAGACAAATTTACAATTTATTTTTACAGTATATGAAGAAGTCGGACATGGTGCAGCTTACTTACCTGAAGAAGTGACTGAATTGCTCGCAGTAGATATGGGTTGTATTGGTGAAGACTTAGACTGTACAGAATTTGACGTCAGCATTTGTGCGAAAGATTCATCAGGTCCTTATGATTACGATATGATTTCTAATTTAGTTGAATATGCTAAAGATGAAGACCTCGATTATGCTGTCGATATTTACCCAATGTATGGGAGTGACGCGAGTGCAGCACTAAGTGGTGGATCGAATATTAAAGCAGCATTAATCGGGCCAGGAGTTGCGAATAGTCACGGTATGGAACGTACACACATCGATGCGCTACTTAATACGTATAAATTACTTGTTAAATATATTGAAAATTAACTATGGCTAAAATTAAATGGCATAAAACAGTCGATATTTCTGCTCCAATTGAAGATATATTTCATCTATTTAATGTAGAAAATTTTAGTCAAATAAAGCCAGAGTTTAAAAATGTTCAAGTTGTACGTGAAACAAATGAAAAGATTGGTAGTAAGTATAAAGTGACGCACGAAGAACAAGGTAAAACGATTGAATATATCGTTCATTTAGATGATTTTAAAAATAGTGAGACGTCTAAAATGATGCGCTTTTCTTATACGATTAGTCGATTTTTTGAAAAAGATATACAATATAATTTGATGAAGAAATCACAAGATGAAACGACACTCATATATAGTGGTGAGATGCGAGGTAAATACGTAATTGGTAATATGATATTAAAATTATTATCAAAATCTCATCACGATAAAAGTATTGAAGCATTATTAACGAGAATACAAAATATATATAAGAAATAGAATAATAAAGAAAATCGTACAGAGAAATTATTATCTCTGTACGATTTTTTAAATTATTTTTTCAAGAAGTAGGAATATTATTTAAATTTTTTAGAATTTAATCCGTAGTAATAAGCGGCTGCGACGAATAATAGCCCGCCGACGATATTACCGAGAATAACAGGTACTGCGTTATAGATTAGGTCAAACCAAGTTGTTCCATTTGAGAAAGCACTAGCACTTAAAAAGAAAAAATTCGCGACACTGTGTTGGAATCCTAAAATAACAAATATCGCAACTGGAATGTAAATAACAACTGCTTTTCCTGCAGCGTCTTTAGCACCTGTACTCATCCAAACAGCAGCACCAACGAGCCAGTTACATCCAATTGCTGAAAAGAACATAGAAATGTAACTTCCGTTCAACTTTCCTTCAGCGACACTAATCGCTACAGATGGATCAAATGTCCCAGCAATTTTTCCTAAACATAGCGCAACAAACAGTGCACCAATGAAATTCCAAAATAAAATAGTACCGATATTTTTGGCATAATCTAAAATAGTAATATGTTTAGCAAATAATGATGTTCCGACGACCATCATGTTACCTGTTGCGAGTTCACCTCCGCCAATGAGTATAATGATGAGACCGACTGGGAATAGTAGTCCTCCGATAAGAGGACCAAATCCGGCAAGTTCACCTTGAAATAATTCAATGGCTCTTAAAAAGGCAAGTGCACCTAGAGAGATAAGTGCGCCACCTAAAAATCCTAAAATCATTTTTTCTTGAAACGATCTGTTTACTTTTTTAATACCATTTTCGATAGCCTTATCTAAGACTTCTTCTGGCGATAACATAATAACCCTTCTTACTTAAAATTTTTTGATTTAATTTAAATCTATATTGTTTGGATTTACCAATTCGTAGTCTTTGTCACGTAGCCCTAAAATGATGTTAGAAATTGCATCTCTTGTCCATTCACGGTCATGCATGAGAAGATTGGCACCGTTACTGAGTAGTTCAGTATTTACCATGATGTCTTCAAGCGCATCTTTATTTTGATATTCAGCTTCAAAATCGTAACCGTATGTCCAGTTCATAAACTGCATACCTTCATCTTCAACAATTTTTGCAGACGCTTCAGTGTTAATACCAAATGGTGCACGGAAAAACCGAGGTTTTTCACCTGTAATTTCTTCGACAAGTGCATTCGTCTCTTTAATTTCATATTCTGTTTCTTCATACGATAACGTGTCTAGGTACGGATGTGTTTGTGTGTGATTTCCAATTTCAAAACCGAGGTCGTAGATTTCTTTTAATCGATTTTTTCCTTCTTCAGATTCTAAGTACATACCATTCACAAAGAAAATCGCAGACACATCATGTTCTTTTAAAGTATGTGCGATGTCTACTGCATATTGGTCTGGGGCATCGTCAAAAGTTAGTAATGCCACTTGAGGATTTGTGTCTTCATTTTTAGGTAAAATTTGAAAAGTAGTTGGATCCACATAATATTCTGGGGTTTTTTCTTCTTTTTGTTCAGTTAAATTCTCTTCATTGTTAACGTTTTGTTCTGAGGTGTCGTTATTTTCATCGTTCGAACATGCAGATAAAGTAAACAAGGCAATAATTGTTATACATAAATATTTTCTCATATACCCTCTTCACCTCTAACTTTTAGTATATAATATAATTATATAAGATTTTGATAAAATTATCACATTTGTTTGAAAGATTAGTATAATAATAAGTAAATATTTATAGGAGTGGATTTAATGAGTAAAGAAGCTTTATTAATCGTAGACATGAGTAACGACTTTGTAGACTTAGAGGGCCCATTAAATGTTGGTGAAGCAGGACTTGCGATTGTACCTTACATTAGAGACTTAGCAGATAAGTTTTTAAAAGATGATAAATACGTTGTTATTTCTATGGACGATCACGCACCAGATGATAAGCACTTCGATTCTTGGCCCGTACATAACGTTACAAGAAGTAAAGGACAAGAATTATACGGAGAGTTAAAAGAATGGTACGACGAAAATAAAGATAATGACCATATTATCTACTCTATGAAAGAGAATTATAATGCTTTTTTCAAAACAGGATTAGAAGATGAACTACGTAAACGCGATGTTGATACAGTGCATATCGTCGGTGTTGCGACTGATATTTGTGTATTTTTAACAGCATCAGGTGCAGATGCTTATGGATTTAAAACAGTCATTCATAAACGAGGTGTTGCAACGTTTACAGATCAACAAGAATCAGGACTCGAGCATATGCAGCGCTGTTTTCATTCAGAAATCATAGAATAATTCATGATATAATTAAAGTGAATAAACAGATTTTAAAATGGAGCGTTGTTTAGTATGAAAAGAATAATTGGACTTTTAACAGTCACGTTACTCTTAGCGAGTTGTACAGGAAATAACGGTATTAACAATACAGATAATACTGATAACGGTAAAACGAGTAAAGCACCAGAAGAAACTGAAGAAAAGACTGAAGATGTTGTAGAAAAGACACCACTCATTACTGAGGATGATGTATTTACTGAAGGCTCAATAGAACAACTTGTAAATCCTGCATACCCTTTACCAGAAACATATGAACCAGAGGACCTAGAGTATGTAGACTTATTAAGTACTCAAGATACTTATTTAAGAAGTGAAGCTAACGCAGCACTTAGAGAGTTATTTGAAGCAGCAAGTGACGAAGGGTTAGAGCTTTACGCAGTGAGTGGTTACCGCTCATACGTTACTCAAGAAGGGCTTTATAATAATTACGTCAATCAACACGGTCAAGAAGAAGCTGATCGTTTTAGTGCAAAACCAGGGACAAGTGAACATCAAACAGGACTTGTAATGGATGTGAGTAGTGAAAGTGCGTACTTCGGGTTAAGTGAGAGTTTTGAAGAAACACCTGAAGGAGAGTTTGTAAAAAATAATGCACATAAATATGGGTTTATTGTGAGATATTTAGAAGGAAAAGAAGATATCACAGGTTATATGTACGAACCTTGGCATATCCGCTATTTAGGAAAAGAATTGGCACAAGACGTGCATGATAGCGGGTTAACGTATGAGGAGTATATAGAATCAAATAATATTTCTATTACACCAGTGAGTGAAGTAGAATAAGTGAACATTTTTTAAGATTCAATTCATATGTATGGATTGAATTTTTTTATTACACTAGGAAATCACTTTCAATAAGTCAACATATTATTTAATAAAATTAAAAATGTCGAACTTTTTTTATATGAAGCGTTGAATAATTCGTATTTATTCGATACATTTTAGAAAAGATGAGAAATAAGGATGAAGGAGTATGACTCATGGAAATTAAGCAGTTTTCTGAAGATGCGTTAACGATTTACCTTGGTGACACTGTTGATGTTGAGACAAACCAAAAATTAATGCTTTTAAAGTCATTAATTGAAACGTGGAAGCTTAAAGGGGTTAAAGAAATTGTACCATCCTATACGTCGCTAACAGTTCACTTTGATATTTTAAATACAAATGTAAATACGTTAAAAAAGAAATTAAGAGAAGTAGATAGTGACTCACTCGATGCTTCAGAGTTGTCATATAAAGTCGTTGAAATTCCGGTGTGCTATGGTGGTGAATATGGTCCAGACGTTGAGCGTTTTGAATCAGAAGAATTTACTGTAGAAGACTTAATCAAGTTACATTCAGGCAAGGAGTATCATATTTTTATGCTTGGATTTATGCCAGGTTTTCCATTCCTTGGCGGGCTAGACGAAAAGCTATTTAAAGATCGATTAGATAATCCAAGAACAAATATTCCTGGAGGTTCTGTAGGAATAGGTGGAGAACAAACGGGAGTGTATCCGTTTGATAGTCCAGGGGGATGGAATATTATCGGACGGACACCAGTGCCGTTATACGATAAACGTCGTAAAGATCCAATTCTTTATGAAGCGGGAGATCGCATTGTATTTCGCTCAATCAGTGAGGGAGAATACGACACAATTACAGAAGCGTATAATAATGGTGTATACAAAGCGAAAGTGACAGAAAGGGGTAGTGAAATTGGGAATTAAAATTATTCATCCTGGTATTTATACGACAATTCAAGATGAAGGCCGTTTTGGTTATGAATCACTCGGGTTCTCACCAGCAGGCGCAATGGATTATGAAAGTTATTACTTAGCCAATCAACTTATTGGGAATGATTTAAACACACCTGTGTTAGAGATGACTCTTAAAGGTGCTAAATTCCAAGTAACAAGTAATGTTACAATCGGTACAGCGGGTGCGGATATGCCACTACTTATTAACGATGAAGAATATAAAGTTGGCGCTGCAATCGACCTCATCAAAGGAGACGTTGTAGAGTTTGGTGTTGCGCGTAAAGGTGTTCGTACATACGTTGCATTTTTAGGTGGATTTGATATTAAACCAGAGCTCGGAAGTTATTCTACACACTCTAGAAGTAAAATCGGTGGGGTTGGACGTCCTTTACAGCCATTTGACGTTGTTGATTTAAATGGTGGACTTGCGCGTCATGGCTATAAAGTTGTGACAAAGGATATCGATACTTCAAATGTCATTCGAGTTGTTAAAGGCCAGCAGTACGATTATTTTGATGAGAAAAACTTAGATAACTTTTTCCATAGTGAGTATACAGTATCTAAAGATAGTGACCGTATGGGATATCGTTTAGATGGTGAATCTGTAGAAGCAGAAAGTCACGATATTATTAGTGAAACAATTCTTTTTGGAAGCATCCAAATTCCAAAAAATGGTAAGCCAATTATTTTACTTTCAGATCGCCAAACTGCAGGAGGTTACACGAAAATCGCAACGGTTGCGAAAGTTGACATTCAAAAAATTGCACAAAAGAAACCTGGAGATAAGATTCAATTTAAACTCATTGAGGTTGAAGAAGCAGTAGAACTATATAAAGAACATCTACGTGCAATTAAAAATAAGGAATTTATCGGTACAACAAAAGAATTTAGTAACGTGAGACGACCAGTATCAGAACGTATTCACACATTAATCGGAGGTAATTCTTAATGGATATTAATACAGTAAAAGAACTAATTCAATTATTAAATGAAGAAAATTTATCAGTATTAAAAATTGAAAGTGACGACATTAAAGTACACTTAGAAAGAGATACGAGTACATCAAAAGGAAGTACTCAGTCAGTCGTGAGACCTACTCAATCTACTGAAAGTAAAGCTACAAACAAGCCAGCGGATCCTTCTAAGTATAAAGAAATTACTGCACCACAAATAGGTACGTTCTATACGAGAAAAGATGATCACAGTAGTGAGAACTTTATTCAAGTTGGAGATCGTATTGAAGCCGGAGATCAAATTGGTTATATTGAAGCAATGAAAATGTTTAACGATTTAAAATCAGACGTTTCTGGAATTGTAAGAGAAATTGTCGTTGCAAATGGAGAAGACGTAGAGTTCGGAGAAGTACTCGTTCTAGTAGAGCCGGAGGGTAATTAGTATGAGAAAAGTATTAATTGCAAACCGCGGTGAAATTGCAGTACGTATTATTCGTACTTTAAAAGAAATGAATATGACAAGTGTTGCAGTCTATTCAACTGCTGATAAAGACGCACTTCACGTCGCTATTGCGAACGAAGCATATGCAATTGGGGGCCCAAGAAGTATTGATAGCTACTTAAATATCGATGCGATTTTAACAGCGGCAGAACTATCAGGTGCTGACGCGATTCACCCAGGGTACGGATTTCTAGCAGAATCTGTAGAGTTCGCAAGACGTGTAGAAGAAGCTGGATTTATATTCATTGGACCAACTGCGGATATGATGGAAAAAATGGGTAATAAATCTGTTGCACGTGAAACGATGGCAAGTGTTGGAGTTCCTGTTATCCCAGGGAGTGACGGAATCATCGACTCAGCCGACGACGTGAAGCAAATCGCCAAAACACATAATTATCCACTCGTTATAAAAGCAGTTTCTGGTGGTGGAGGTAAAGGTATGCGTTTTGCTTATAGTGATAAAGACGTCGATAAGTTATATTACGATGCGAAAAATGAAGCCAAAAATGCCTTTAATGATGATAGACTCTACGTTGAAAAATTTATCGAAAAAGCAAGACATATTGAAGTCCAAGTCATAGGCGATGGTAAAGGTGACGCGGTTCATTTATATGAAAGAGACTGTTCGATTCAGCGTAATAACCAAAAACTATTAGAAGAAGCACCTGCAGCAATCTTGTCAGATGAAGAACGTAAATACATTACTGAAACAACACGAGACGCAATGAAAAAGTTAAAATATCGTGGTGCAGGAACAGTTGAATATTTATATGTCGAAGAAGAGAAAAAGTTTTACTTCATCGAAATGAATACACGTGTTCAAGTTGAACATACGATTACTGAAGAAGTGACAGATAAAGACATTATAAAAGCACAAATTATGGTGGCTTACGACGGTGAAATTGGCTTTACCCAAGATGATGTTGTATTAAATGGTCATGCGATTGAAGCGCGTATTAACGCTGAAGATCCAATGCATAACTTTAGACCGTCACCAGGTAAAATTGAACACCTTCATTTTGGACTTGGGCGTAATGTGCGTATTGACTCACATCTATACACAGGATATTCAATTCCACCGTATTATGACTCAATGGTCGCAAAACTAGTCGTAAGAGATAAAGACCGTGCATCAGCACTTGCGAAACTAAAACTTGTTATCGGTGAAACTGTAATTGAACCGATTAAAACAAATTTAGATTTCCAATTTTTCTTACTATCACATCAAAAAGTGATTGCGAATGATTACGATATTAAATTTATTTACGAAGAAAATATTATCGATACGGAGTGATAATAATGACGTTAAGTGTTGACGTAAATGCCGATTTAGGAGAAAGTTTTGGTAATTATATTATTGGAAATGACAAAAAGATTATTCCGTTAATTTCATCAGCAAACGTCGCATGTGGATTTCACGCAAGCGATCCAAAAGTAATGTTAGAGACAGTCAAACTAATTAAAGAATCCGGAGCTGGACTCGGTGCACATCCAGGGTTCCCAGACAAAGAAGGATTTGGACGTAGATATATGGACTGTACAAACGAAGAAATTTATAGTATGGTATTGTATCAACTTTCTGCACTTGACGGTATCGCGAGAACAGTTGGTGTTGAAATGAACCACGTTAAACCACATGGTGCATTATACAACGCAACATTTACTGACGAGAATCTTGCACGAGTAATCGCACAAGCAGTTAAAGACTTCAACCCAAACTTAAAATTGATGGGGTTATCAGAAAATAATCTCGTAAAAGCAGGAGAAGAAATAGGTTTAGAAGTTGTTCACGAAGTATTTTTAGATCGTGCATATGAAAACGACGGAACTCTTGTGTCTAGACGTAAAGAAGGTGCGATGATTACCGATAGTAAACTCGCAGTTGAACGCGGTATTCGTATGATAACAGAAGGAAAAGTTGAAACAATCGATGGTCAAGATATCGATATTAAAGCAGATAGTATCTGTGTCCATGGTGATGGAGAAAAAGCATTACAATTTGTAAAAGAAATTAAAAAAGCTTTAGAAGCGAAAGGAATTGAAGTCAAAAAAATGTAATAACTCAGAGGGAGTGAAATTATGCAAAATGAAAAACAAAAATTAACCGCTGCACAGCGTAGGCTACTATTTGGTGCAGTATTCTTAATGGCCACGTCTTCGATTGGTCCAGCATTCTTAACACAAACGACCGTTTTTACCGAACAGTTTTTAGCGAGTTTTGGATTCGCAATTTTAATATCAATCATCATTGATATTGGTGCACAATCAAACATATGGCGTGTCTTATCAATCAGTGGAAAACGCGGACAAGATGTAGCGAACGAAGTATTTCGTGGCTTAGGAACTTTTGTTTCTATTCTAATAGTTCTTGGAGGATTTGCATTTAACATCGGTAACGTTGCGGGTGCAGGACTCGGATTTAATGCAATATTTGGCTGGGATGTTCGCATTGGTGCAGCGATTACTGGAATATTTGCGATTATCATTTTTCTAATTAAAAATGGTCGTGCCGTTATGGACATCGTGACACAATTTCTCGGTGTACTAATGATTTTAATCGTATTATTCGTTGCGATTAAATCAAAACCAGATCTCGGTGAAGCGGCGCTTCGAACAATCGTTCCAGAAGAACCTCTCTCAATGTTATTACCAATCGTTACTATTGTTGGTGGATCAGTTGGTGGCTATATTACCTTTGCAGGTGCGCACCGTTTAATTGAAGCTGGTATGACTGGTAAAGAAAATTTACGTTTTGTATCTAAAGCAGCAAACTACGGAATTATTACAACAGGCGTGATGCGTACGTTACTATTCTTAGCAGTACTCGGTGTACTTGCTCAAGGAGCAGTATTAGATCCAGATAACCCACCAGCATCAGTATTCCAATTTGCGCTTGGTGACGTTGGACAAAAAGTTTTCGGTGTTGTACTACTCGCTGCAGCACTATCATCAGTAATTGGTGCGGCATATACGAGTGCAAGCTTCTTACGTGGATTTGGAAAAGTGTTTGATAAGTACAATAACCTCTTCATTGTAGCGTTTATTTTAGCCTCAACGATTGTTTTTGTATTTATTGGTAAACCTGTTACACTACTTATATTAGCAGGTGCATTCAACGGTTTAATTTTACCAATAATACTTGGCGCGATACTGCTTGCATCTAGAAAAAAGAGTATCGTTGGAGATTACAAACATCCAGTAACTTGGATTATATTTGGAATTGTAGCAGTTATTGTTACTGCAGTAGCAGGTGTACTATCACTTGAAGGTCTTGCACAACTTTGGAATGAATAAAGTATTATAAACTAGAAAAGAGAGAATATTTAAATATTCTCTCTTTTAATTTGATGATATATTTACTTTTACTATACTAATTCCAATCGTTCTTTATAGCACTTACGACATACAGGGACGTATTCCTCGTCACCAATTTGAATTGTTTCTCCGACATTCGTCGGTACATTATTATGTAATCTCATATTTAATGTCGCTTTTTTATTACAGAACTGACAAACTGTTTTTAATTCGTCGATAGCATCGGCGAGTTCAAGTAATGCACGACTGCCTTCGAACAAGTTATTTCTAAAGTCGGTTTTTAAACCAAAAGCAATAACAGGAATATCGAGTAAGTCTGGAATATCGCTTAAATTATGAATATCTTTTTTCGATAAAAATTGAGCTTCATCGATCAAAACAGCAAACACTTTTTCTTTCTCATTCTCTTTTTTAACTTTTTCAAAGATATCATCAGTGACATACTCTGCTTCGAGTTCTAGGCCGATTCTAGACTTTATTCTCTTATATCCACTTCTCGAATCAATCGGTGTTGTATACGCCAAGCATCTCTTACCTTGAGTCGTATATTGATGATGAGTCGTGATAATTTGATTACTTTTATTACTTTGCATTGTACCGTAACGGTAATAAAGTTTCGCCATAATAATCCCCAATCTTTAAATAATCAGCATCAATTTTAACATGAATTTTATATTTATATATTATAAATGTGTATTTTCGTGTAACATAATAATTGAATAGATAATGTTAGGAACGATTGTATGGAGCTATTTAAACAAGCAACAGAGTTTATAGAAATGATGTATGATGAGTTGAATTTAGGAAGTCCAGCGAAAAGATTAAGTGAAATAAAAAAAGAAATCAATGAGACGAGCATTTAT
The DNA here is from genome assembly GCF_019357495.1 of Nosocomiicoccus ampullae. Classification (NCBI taxonomy): domain Bacteria; kingdom Bacillati; phylum Bacillota; class Bacilli; order Caryophanales; family Staphylococcaceae; genus Nosocomiicoccus; species Nosocomiicoccus ampullae. Next base: position 1,509,692 of record NZ_CP079110.1, on the reverse strand, counting down.
ACGCATACGTCTAAAGAATTAGAATACGGTGCACGTGTAGCTTGGCGTAACTCTAACCGATGTATTGGTAGATTGTACTGGGAGAAACTTGTTGTTAGAGATGAAAGACATATCGATAATGAAGCGGATTTCGTTGAATCTATTGAGACGCATATTAATGATGCGACAAACGGTGGTAAAATTGTGCCAACGATTTCAGTGTATAGTAATGATATTAAATTATATAACGAACAACTTATACGTTATGCAGGATATGATAATAATGGAGATCCTAGGTCAAGAGAAGCAACAAAACAAGCAGAAAAGGTCGGTTGGAAAAAAGAACCGAGTGATTTTAATGTACTTCCACTGATTTATAGAGTAAAAGATGGAGATATTAAATATCATGAGTATCGTGAAGGGCTTATTAAAGAAGTAAATATCGAGCACCATGATTATCCAAAGCTTAAAGATTTAGGGCTAAAATGGTACGCAGTGCCAATTATATGTAACATGGATTTAGAAATTGGTGGTATTTACTATCATACCCCGCCATTTAACGGCTGGTATATGGAAACAGAAATCGCAGTCAGAAACTTCACGGATGATTATCGTTATAACAAGCTAGAAAGTATCGCGAAAGCTCTAGAGTTAGACATGTCAAAAACAACGACATATTGGAGAGACCGTGCACTCGTAGAAATTAGCTATGCAGTCTATCATTCATTTAGAGACAGTAAAGTAACGATGGTCGATCATATTACAGCATCTAAACAATTTAAAACATTTGAGCGATTAGAAAAAGAAGCGGGACGCACAGTTACAGGAAAATGGAGCTGGCTCGCACCACCATTATCACCGTCACTTACACATAACTATCACTATGGATTTGATAACACAACACGCTCACCAAACTTCTTATATAGAGAAAACAAATGCCCAGTGCATTAAAAATATTTCCTCGGAAATAATAAGACTGTAGACAACTTTTAAAAAGAAATTTTCAGTATTAATTATTAGACGGATTTTAATCATAATGAACTGCACTCCTAAAGTTGGATACTAAAATTCAACTTTAAGGATGCAGCTCATATCATCTGTAATATTTTTCTGAGTAATACTAGTGTAGAAAGGTTTCGTAGAATTTAAGCAGTAAGTAAATAACTGGCTAAATAATGTCATAAAATCATTCTTTAATTATCATTCTCTACTGTTAGATAAGCAAAAACTCCTATTGTTTCTCATTTTTTATTCGATTGATATTTATAAATCCAATAGTAAATGGAGCCATCGCAATTACAAAACTCATTAAAAAATCAACACCAAGTAAAAAATAAAAGAAAACAAAACTCACTATACTCACAATCAATAGGAAATAGTTGTATTTTAATGAATCTCTTACTCCCGTCTTTTCAGGCATATATCTCACTCTCCATTGTTGTGTTAATAATTTCCACTGAAATATATAACGTATAAAAGCATATACTTTTATTTATAAAGAGTCAAAAATAATAATAGTGTTTTCTTATCTGTCTGATTGGTCGAATATTCGCAATAAATCTATATTCCATTTGCAATGATTGCTGTCATAAATCTGACTCCTCTTGAAGTGTTATAGAATTCTCTTTATTTAAAACGTATAATATACATACTTTACGTTCACTAACTTATTCACTCGTTATGGCCTTAGTTTTCATGTTTTAGAGATAGGTATATTTTCTTTACCGCAAATTTTTCCGTCTAAAATATAATCGAAGTACTGATTTGAAATATACGTAGACATCGTATCTTTGTGAAGACCATAATATTTTTGTAGATGATTCAATAGAGTGTTTACCATGCACTCTCTAAATTCCGAAATTTTATCTTCAACAAATTCTTGATGAGTACGTTTGCCAAGTTGAATTGTACTAATTCTAATAATCGAATTGACATTTTCAAATTTTTCTAGGCCTACCTTATTAATAAGACTACCGAGTTCATATCCATTTTTTAGACCAATTTCTGTTAAAGTTTTTTTATTATTTTTAAAGATAAACGGTAATCCATAACTTCCGTCTAGGTTATTTAAAATAGCGTTAATTTTATCGATCGTTTCTTTAGAGATATTAATGTCAAAATACCGAAACTCGTGCTTAATACTTTTCACAACGTATTCAGATTCATCAATAATTGATTCAAACCTTCTAATATCTGTCGGTTTAATATTGATAATATTGTTATGCTTTAAACAATTCATATATCGTTTATAAAAAGAATTTAACGTAAATGATTGATTCGGATGTTTGTGGACAATGTCTTCAAAAATGTTCGTACTTGATTGTGGAACAATTTTACCTTGATGATTTATAAATTTCTTTTCAATATAGAGTAAACGATCTAACTGATCTTTTTTTAATATTTTATCGGTAATAATTTGTTCGATGTCAGTATTTATATCGTGTGTTTCAAAGTTACAGTATAGATAGTCTATAATAACCTCATCTAAATTGAAGACATATTCAAAGGTGCTTCTAGGCATATTATATTTAGTTAAAAAGATACTATACTTATTTTCTTCTAAATGATGGGGGATGAAGTGATCATTAATTCTAGAGACATACGTCAACACAGAAGTTCTAGAAACGCCAGTTTCTTTACCGATATCTCGGACATTCACCCCTTGAAGACGCATTAAGTAAGTGTCTTTGTGAGGAAAATCAAAATTTAATACTTCATGTAACGTCCATTTTTTTACATAATAAGAGTCGTTATTTTTTATAAGGATACCTTCATCGACTAACGTATTTAATGTGAGTAATACTTTGTTTTCAGCAAGAGAATAAAATTTTTCAGCTGTTTGAATTAACTGTTTCACATCGACTCTTTTGTCCACGTCATGTTGAACGAGTAATAGGAACGAGATAATATCAATATAATTATTTGAAAAAACGCTTTCAAACTTCTTTATAATATTTTGGGTTTTTTTATAGATAGAATTGGATTCACGCTTTAAATGATCATCATATTCTTTTTTAGATAATTGTTTTAATTGATGGATAGTTGTAAGCCCCGAATTTTTAAGTGATTTATGTATAGAAGGCGTCATTCCAAAACTACAAAGAACGTCAATGTGGTCTAAATCAGATATAGATATAACCACTTTGTCTTTATGAAGTACTTCGTGAATCCTTCTTAAAGCAATATCTAAATCACTATAGTTTTCTAATACGCGGTGACTCGTATAGATAAAATCAATGAGGCGATAATTATCTTCAGCTAAAGGTCTACATATACTATTTAACTTTTTATTGTGTACAGATAATGCACATAACGAGATAGACAAAAGTATCCCTCCTTAAATTATCTAATTATTATGATAATTATATCATTATAAATTTTTAATGAAAGCGTTTTTTATAAAAAACAAAGAAAAAACTGTAACACAGTTTCGTAAAAACTGAATTACAGTTTGAAAAAATTATAGTTTACCCATAACTTTACGGATTTTTGATCCTAAAACAATTAAAACAACTGCAACACCTACAGCAATCAGTCCTGAATACATAAAGTACTGCTGAGTATTAATAAGAGCATAAAGCTTAACCATCTGTGCGTTTAGTCCTTGTGCCATTGCATTTGATAAGAACCAAATAGACATCATTTGTGACTGGAACGCAGTTGGTGCAAGTTTTGTCGTCGTAGATAGACCAATTGGTGACACGAATAATTCACCAACAGTTACTAATAAGAAACTTAGGACAAGCCATAGTGGGTGAATTAAACCTTCAGTATTTAAAGGTATAATCATTACGAGATATGCTGCACCTGCAAGTAATACCCCAACAGTAAATTTCGTAACAGTTGAAGGATTATGTTTTCCAAGTTTAATCCATAAGCGTGACATTAGTGGTGCAAGTAATACTATGAATACAGGGTTTAATGACTGGAACCAAGCTGCAGGTATATTAAAGTCAATCAAACCATTTGTTAATTTAGAGACACTTAACTCTGTTTTAGTATCTGCAAAAGCTGCAAGTACAGTCGCACCTTGTTCTTGGATCATCCAGAAAACTACAGATGCTAAAAAGAGTGGAATGTATGCAAATAAGTGCGAACGTTCTTTTTTTGTAACTTTTTTAGACATAATCATTTTTGTAATTAGTACAGTCGGTAACACGACACCTAGGAATGTAATGAAATTCGCAAATGCCCCGATAGTTAATGTATTCGTCATTAATGTGAATGTAATAAATAGGGCAATCACAAGTATTACAACTATAGCGATGATGCTGAACTTTTTCTTTTCTTCATCTTTTAAAGGATCTGATGGTTTTAAACCTAGGTCACCAAGATTTTTCTTATTTGTTAATACATACGTTAATAGTCCTAAGAACATTCCGATTGCTGCAAGCGCAAAACCTGCATGGAATCCGAAGTTTACTTGTAGCGTACCAACAAGTAGTGGTGCGAGTAAACTTCCTAAGTTAATCGACATGTAGAATAAAGTAAAACCACCGTCCACTCTTGGATCATCTTTTTCATATAACATACCAACATTTGTTGAAATATTTGGTTTTAAAAGACCAGTACCAATAATGAGTAAAAATAATGCGATTAATAAAATAGTAAAGTTATTTGGTAATGCGAGTAAAATGTGACCGAACATTATTAGAATTCCACCATAGAAAATGGAATGTCTAATACCGAAAATTCTATCTGCTAACCAGCCACCAATAATACCACTCATATAAATTAACGCACCATAAATTGATACGATTTGTAAAGCGGTTGATTGATCGAGTCCAAATCCACCTTTAGTTACCGAGTAGTATAAGTAGTAAGCTAGAATTGCTTTCATTCCATAGTAACTAAAACGTTCCCAAAATTCGGTAAAGAATAATGTAGATAGGCCTCTTGGTTGTCCGAAGAAACCGCTATCAGGTATAGGCTGATGATTTAAATTCTCTTTAGCCATTATTAATAGACTCCTTTAATTTTGAAATTAACATAAGTTAGTTTATCATATATTTCTCATTTTTAACCGAACAAAAAAGAGAAACTATTTCAAAGTTTCTCTTTAATAGTAATTACTAACTAATATTTTATAAGTACAGATGTAAGTTATGTTAATTTAACTAAAATTTTTACACTAATTTTTTATAAGCGCCGATTGCTGCAGACATATCATAGTAAGATGCACCAACGGATTTAAAAATTGTGATATCTGAGTTATTTCTTTCAAATTCTTGATTTAATGCATCTTTTAAACCGATTGCTTTGTTCCATTTAAAATCTCCAGACTCTACTGCATGAATGAATTCTCCCGCTTCTTCAATTACACCGTCGACGTCGTCGAATATTACGTGGCGTGCTCGTTTAATTGAATCAGTGTGAATTTCACGCATTTCAGGCATGTATGATCCAAGACCATTAATGTGCGCACCTTCTTTTACGTGTTCGTCTTCAAACACTGCTTGTGTTGAGTTCGTTGCAGTATTGATGATGTCTGAAGCACTTGTTACGTCATTTACGTCTTCACAAATTTCAATATCTGCTTTTACACCGTGTTCTTCCAAACGTATTTTAAAATTGTCACATTTACTTAACGTACGATTAAATAAGCGAATCTTTTTAATATCACGAACTTCTAATACTCCGAGTGCTTGTTCGAATGCCATGCCGCCTGTTCCGATAATACCTAATTCTTTTGCCTCTTTTTTAGAGAGTAAATCTGTCGCAATACCTGTCATCGCACCGGTACGTAATTTTGTTAAATAGCTCGCATCAAGCGTTGCGACGTTTTCACCGTGCTCGAGTTCTGTTAGTACAGTAACTGCTTGTGTTGCAGGATAACCGTCTGCTGCATTATCTGGGTAAATTGAGATAATTTTCACTGCTGAAAATTTTTCTTTGTTATCAACACATGGCATGTAAAGCATTACTTTATCGCCTTCAACAGGAATCACTGTACGTTGCTCCATTTTAATAAGACCTTCATTTAAAGTGTTTAATGTGTTGTAAGTATCTTTAATTGCTTCGTCCATTTTATAGACTTGTTCGATTTCTTTATCAGTAAAAGTTTTCAATTTGAAACCTCCCGTAATTTAAACTTCTTCTACAGTTAATTTGCTTTCTTGAACTTGTGGCTTATGTTTAATTTGTAACACACTGAAAATTGAAATTAAAGAGATAACCATAATGTATAGAGCGACTGGTAACCATGATTGATCGAATTTGCCCATTAAAAATTCTGCGACCATCGGAGCTGTACCACCTGCAAGTGCTGCTCCAATTTGATAGCCAAGTGTCACACCTGTGTAACGTACTTCAGTACTAAATACTTCAGAGAACATCGTACCGAGCACCGCAGTTATTGGTGACCAAATAATACTTAAACCGATAATCGTTGCTAAAAACAGCATAATTACGTTATTTGTTTGAAGCATTAAGAAATACGGAATCATAAATAAAAACATCGCTACTGCGCCGATTAAGTATAACTTTTGGCGACCAATACGATCACTTAGTGTACCCATATAAGGAATGAAAATTGATGTAATTGTTGCGCTGATCATAACGACAAGCATTACTGTACTAAATTCATACCCTAAAGTTTTTGTTGCATAACCGACAATAAATGTACCAAAAATATAGAACGGTGCAGTTTCAACAAATTTTGCACCACTCGTAATGAGTACTTCACGTTTATGATATTTCCACGTATCAACAATTGGTACTTTTGGAATTTTACCTGATTCCATAGATGCTCTAAATTCTGGTGTTTCATCAAGATCTTTACGAATCCATAAACCAAATAAAACTAAAAATGCACTTAAGATAAACGGAATTCTCCAACCGATACTTAAAAATAATTCTTCACTCATAATTGACGTCATTAGGTAAAACGATGAAGACCCGAGTACCATACCGATTGTAACTCCCATTTGTGGTACAGCTCCGAAAAATCCACGTTTAGATTCCGGTGCATACTCTGTTGCAAGGAGTAATGCGCCTCCCCATTCACCACTAATTCCTAATCCTTGAATGAGTCTAAAGAACAGAAGTAAAATTGGTGCGAGGATACCAATTTGAGCATATGTTGGGGTTAAACCGATACCTACAGTCGCAACACCCATTAATGTTAGTGTAATGACGAGCGTACGCTTACGACCGATTTTATCTCCAATATGTGAAAAGAAAACGCCTCCAAAAGGACGTATAAAAAATGATAATGCAAGACCAAAATAAGCGATCATCGTTGAAAGTGTAGGGTTATCTGTGACGAAATATTGCGTGTTAAATACTACACTTGCCACAGACGCATATAAGAAAAAGTCAAACCACTCAATTGATGATCCAACTAAACTTGCTGTTAAGACTTTTCTTTGTAATGATTTATCCATTTCTGCCATAAATATTCCTCCTTTTTTAAAAACGCTTACATATTTGTATGATATATGAGATAGTAATAAAAAACTAGTCAAATTATAAAAACCGAAGCAAAATAAAAAGCATGTTTCCTAAATCACTTAGGAAGCATGCTTTAATTCAGCCTCAAAAAAGTCATAGGGCTATATTTTTTTATTCGATTATAGCAATCCAATCCATTTCCAGTATGTTGCACTGAATAGGAAGATTAAGAGTAAACCAGCAATTGTTAGTGGTACACCGGCTTTAAAGTACTGTTTAACTGTAAATGTCTCAGTACCGTAAGCGAGCATACCTTGTGGTGAGCTGATTGGTAATAAGAATCCAAAGCTAATAACGAACTGTTGAATTAATACGAAACCAATTGCTTGATCACCTAAGTTTAATGTTGCTGTAAGTGATATAAATACAGGGATTAATGCCGAAGCTAAACTTGTTGCACTCGCAAATCCTAAGTGGATGAGTACGTTAAATATAGAAACAATAATAATTGTTGCAAGTATCGGCATAGAATCTAAACCAAGTGATCCGAATGTTTTATCACTTAACCACTGAGCACCACCTGTATTTAGAAGTAAACTACCAAGTGAAATACCTGCACCGAATACGATGACCGTACCCCAAGGGATGTACTTCACAGCGTCTTCCCATTTAATTACACCAATTTTAGGCATTAACATCACTGCGATCGCAACTAACGTGAGTGATGATGAGTCAATTGGGTGTAATACTTTTTCAGTTGCCCAACCGACAAGTAATAGTACAGAGATAATAATTAAACGCCATTCAGGACCAGTAATTTTACCCATGTCGTCGAGTTGAGATTTAATCATTTCAGAACCACCAGGTACTTCATCGTACTCAGGTTTCATGACTTTCATCATGATAAAGTAAAGAATGATTGACATAATGATTGACCATGGAGCTGCGTATAAGAACCATTCACCCCATGAAATGTCAACGCCCATCGTATCACCGATGAAGTTAATTGCCACTAAGTTTTGTGCCGCAGCTGTTTTAATACCGATGTTCCAAATTGAAACAGCTTGTACTGCAGTCATAACTAAAAGAGCAGCAAGTTTACTATCTTTAGAAATATTAAATGCTGTAATCATACCAATTAAAATTGGAATAACAGCGCCTGCACGTGCAGTTGCTGATGGAACGAAGAATGCTAGAATAATTGAAACGACAATACTTCCGATTACAATTCGAGAAGTTTTATTACCAACGAGTGATAATATGAAAAGTGCAAGACGTTTGTGTAAATTCGTTGATTGCATCGCAGCTGCTAAAAATAGTGCCGCAGCAACTAGCACAAGTGCAGGTGAAGAATACCCACTAAATGCGAGTCCTAGTGCATTTTTAGTACCAACAGGGTCAGCGCCAGATAAATCCCCTTTAGTTAAATATTGACCGAGCTCTCCAGTTGGACTAAATCCAATAAGTAATATAATAAGTGCTAAAATCATTACAGAAGATGTCGGATACGACACGGCTTCAGTTACCCACATAATAATTGCAAATGCTAAAATCGCAAGTGCCATATGTGCAACTACTGGTAAGTTGTCTGGTGTTGGAATAAGTAAAATTCCAATAAGAACTATAAATGCAATAATAGTCCATGTGACATTATTCAGTAGTTTCTTTTTTGGTTTTGTATCGTCTTTACGACTCATAAAAACCATTCCTTTCTTAAATTTTCTTCTTAATTTTATTTTAAATCATGAACGTTTCTTTATAAAAGAGAACGTTTGACAAAATTGTTATAAAATTTAGAGTCATTGTTTACATATATATTTTCCTATATAGTTCATACTAAATCAAGGTTTTTAGCCATATTATGTGAAAACAAGCACATTTTTTAAGAAGGTAGACAAAATTCGTTAAAAATTGCACAATGTAAATGAATATATATGAAATGGAGATCTAGTCATGAAGCGTCCTGTCTTTATAGTGCTCATTGTATTATTTGTTATATTTATAGTTTTTGCAGCGTTTAAAATCGCGAATCATGAAAAATACGAAAATGTATTTGAAGAAATTTACTCAATATCTAAAACAAAATATTCATCGTCTTCAACGCTTTTTGACAAAGAAGAAGATGAGATTGAGACAAAATATAAAGAGATCGAAAATGTTGAAAAGGTGTCCGTTGAATATCACTTTGAAGACGTTGGTGGTGGATTCATTGTTGAGATTACTGATAATGGTAGTACATACAAAGTGAAGTATAAAGCGGATGATAAAAAACTATACGAATCATTTAGTGGAGATTCTACAAAAGAAGCGGATTTAAAAGAAGTTTTTAACAAAGAATTTCTAGAAGACTGGTTCGAAACACGTTCGAGTCGATTCAGCATGGATAATTTAGGCGATGTGGAGATTGTAAAAGAGTAGTGAAAAACGAACGATTCTTTGAATCGTTCGTTTTAATATTTCTTATACCCATCTCTTATCATTTTCTTTTCAATTTGATGTTTAGTAAATGGCAGTGTCAAACCGATGAGTGTTTCGCTATTCGTATCGTTATTTAATGCTTGTTTCATATATGCTTTACCAATTAAGTGCTCACCATCACGATGATAGCTTGAGTCGACGTATTCAACGGTGTCAAAACTCATTACGCCATCAAGCACTTCTTTTTGAAGTTTTTGCTTTCTTTTTCTTAGCTCAGACTCTTCGATATTTCCCTCTTTTGTTGTAAATATCTCTGTTTTTTCAATTGAAATTGGATGATCATTTTCGTAAACGATTTTTACGATAGATGATGTATTATTAATGTCATTGACTTTTTTATAGACTACTTGGTTATCGTTATGAGTCGTTAGACTTTCTTTTTCGAGTTGTGCAGTATTTGTATCGTTTTGGTTTCGCTTAAAACGGTTATCAAACCGCATTGAAATGACAATCACTCCGACGAACAATAATATTATGAATATCCAACCACTAGTTGTGTGTGGCATCGCGAGTTTACCTAAAAACATTGTGTCACCTTCTTGAAAGTAGTATTCATATTCTACACATAATTCTAGAAAAAGAAACATTTAAACCTTATTGTAAACTTATTTGCACTACTGTTTAAATAGATTTAAACTTATGTCACGAACGAATTAAAGGTGGAGTGAATATGAAAAAGATAATTTTAACGTTTGTATCTTTAACAGTTGTAGTGACACTTGCTGCATGTGGCAAAGATGATAATAATGATGAGAAAAATTTAGAACAACCAGTTGAAAATAAAGAAAAAGACGAACAACCTAAAGATGATGAAAAAACAGAAACTGTCACATATGAAAAGAAAGAAGATGGTGTGGTCGTAAATGTTGACTTGACACATGATGGGGAAGAATTAATTCGACAAGTAACAACAACCACTGCAAAATATGATGAGATTGAAGCTGAAGATAAAGAAGAAGCAAAAGAGATGTTTGAAGAAATCGGTGCGTTAGATCAATTTGAAGATGAAAAAGGTTTAAACTATGATGTTGATTTTAAAGAAGATCACTTTGTTGAAACTCTAGACGTAGAGTATACAAAACTCAGTCAAGAAAGACTGAATGAACTCGCACGCCCTGCTGATGACAATGAAGAAGGTCGGTTTACAAAAGTGAGTTACGATTTAACTGTTAAAGACTTAGAAGAAGCTGGATTTAAGAAAAAATAAGAGTATTGAAAAAGATTAGTATCATTAAAAACTGGTGGTGTTATGGTCGGTAAGAACGTTAAATTTGAGATTGGTGCAGAATTCGAGATAATTGAATAAATATATAAAATTTTCAGAAAACTTGTTGACATTCATAATTAATTGAATTAAAGTTATATCCAACAATTTAATTTATCTTATCCAGAGAGGTGGAGGGACTGGCCCTTTGAAGCCTCGGCAGCGAGCATTTTTTATGTGTTGTGCCAATTCCAGTAGCTTATAGCTAGTAGATAAGAATAGCGTAAACCCTATTTTTATCTATATAAAAATAGGGTTTTTTATTTTGAAATATGTTGGTGGAAGGTGAATTTCGTGATTCAAATTGAAAATGTCTCAAAGACATTTGATCGTAAAGGTGTAAAAACTAATGCACTTAAAGATGTTTCACTAAATATAGAAAAAGGAGAAATATACGGCATTGTTGGATTTAGTGGTGCTGGAAAAAGTACGTTAATTCGTACAATTAACCATTTAACCGTACCGACAAGTGGTGAAGTAATTGTCGATGGTAAGCATTTAAGTCAAGCGAATAGTAAAGAAATTCGTGAAATTAAAAAGGATATCGGCATGATATTTCAACATTTTAATTTACTTAACTCAAAAACAGTATTTAAAAATGTAGCGATGCCACTGATTTTATCTGGTACTCCAAAAGAAGAAATAGAGCGCCGAGTGAACGAGTTGCTCGATTTTGTCGGTTTAAAAGATAAAGCTCAAAACTATCCAGATGAGTTATCTGGCGGGCAAAAGCAGCGTATCGGAATCGCGAGAGCACTCGCAACACAACCGAAAATTTTACTTTGTGATGAAGCAACAAGTGCTCTAGACCCTGAAACAACAGCGTCAATTTTAAGATTGCTAAAAAGAGTAAACGAAGAATATAACATTACGATTTTACTTATTACCCATGAGATGAGTGTTGTAAGAGAGATTTGTGACAAAGTTGCAATTATGGAAAATGGAGAAGTTATAGAGTCTGGTAGCGTCTTTGATATATTCTCTAATCCAAGCACGAAAACAGGAATTAAGTTTGTTAATACAGTGATGCATAGTGAAGTTCCGGACTTCGTCCTTAGATTATTGAGTGATGATCAAAGACGTCACATCTATCGACTGAATTTCATTGCAGATAGTGCAGGACAACCAGTGCTTAGTCAACTATCTAAGAGATTTGATGTTGAAGCGAGTGTATTATTTGGAAATATTACAGAGCTTCAAAGTACACCATTTGGAAATTTAATCGTCGAATTTATTGGTGAGGATAATGAGATTGAAAAAGTTAAAGAATTTTTAACAGAGCAAGAGGTCTTATATAGTGAGGTGACAAGAAATGTTAGTGAGTACTGATAAAATTTTAAGCGCACTCGTCGAGACACTTCAAATGGTGACAGTATCTTTTGTATTTAGTATTTTACTCGGAATACCACTTGGAGTATTACTATATGTCACAAGAAGTGGTGGAATCTTAGAAGAAAAAATTACATTTACAATTCTAAGTTTCGTCATTAACATTTTAAGATCCATTCCATTTATTATCTTACTCGTTGCGATTATTCCGTTTACGAGATTTGTTGTCGGAAGTTCAATCGGAACAGCAGCTGCGATTGTACCGATGGTCGTATACGCAGGACCATATATTGCAAGGCTCGTTGAGTCTTCGTTACTTGAAGTTGATGACGGGGTACTTGAAGCAGCGGACGCAATGGGGGCGACACCTCTACAGACGATTTTTAGATTTGTTATTCCTGAAGCACTCGGGTCATTAATCTTAAACTTTACAATTGCAACAATCGGTCTAGTCGGAGCGTCAGCAATGGCTGGAACAGTTGGCGGTGGCGGTATTGGTGACTTAGCAATTACATACGGTTATCAACGATTTGATGGAGCGACGATGTTAGTGACAGTAATCATCCTTGTTATTTTAGTTCAAGGATTACAATCACTCGGAAACGGATTATCAAAAATAGTCAGAAGAAAGTAAAATTAAAGGAGAAATTTTTATTATGAATAAATTACGTGTATTACTTTTAGCACTTATATCTTTAGTTGTTCTTAGCGCATGTGGCAGTAACGAGAAAGTAAAAATCGGAGTCAGTGGTACAGATACGACTGTTTGGGATCATGTCGCTGAAAAAGCGAAAAAAGAAGGTATAGATATTGAAATTGTATCATTTAACGACTACGTTCAACCAAATACTGCACTTGCCGATGGAGATATTGATGCGAACTCATTCCAAACCGTTGCATACTTCGATGAATTTATTAAAGAAAGAGATTTAGATTTAGTACCGATTGCAACGACTAACTTAGCACCAATGGGGATTTACTCTAATAAAATTAATGATTTAAGTGAGTTAGAAGAAGGAGACACAGTTGCATTACCAAACGACGTTTCAAACCAAGGACGTGCGTTAATGCTCTTAGAAGAAGCGGGTGTCATTAAATTAGTTGATAACTATAACGGTTTAGACTCAATTGAGGACGCAGTTGTTGAGAATAAGAAAAATATTCAATTTAAAGAAGTTGCACCAGCACAAATTCCGAGAACTTTAGATGACGTAACAGCAGGCGCAATTAATAACGGAATCGCTCGTGACGCTGGACTTGATATTCAAAATGATTCGATTTTCTTAGAAGATGACACAGCAACACCATATGTTAATATCATCGCAGTACGCGCAGAAGATAAAGACAACGAAACTTTAAATAAAATTGCTGAACTTTACCAAGAAGATGATACGAAAGATCTTATTTTAGAAACATATGATGGTGCGTTAATTCCAACGTTCATTCCACTTGAAGATATCGGTTGGTAAAGTAAACCCACGTTTATAATGATATGTTACCCAAGTTGTACTAATTGGTATTATGCTGATTTTAAGGTATGTCTCTTGAAGAATTCAGGAGACATACTTTTAATTTGAGCTAAATTCTATATTTTTATAATAATCGATAGATTCATTGCTAATTCTAATTTTTTTATATTTTTAAACACCTCACTATAAATAATAACTATATGAATGATGAATAAGCTAATAGATAAGGTGATTTTAAAAAAAATCGAGATATTTTAAAAATTAAAATATTCTGAGAATATATTTGAAAACGATTTCTATATTGTGTATTATTTAGAATAAATGAAAGAAAAGAGTAGGTAATTACAGATATAATTATGAAAAAGTAAGGCGTGTTTAGGAGTTCTGGTTTAATTGGATTAATGAATAGATTTAATAATAATGACCGTAATTACTATGTATTTATTGATAGTTATTTTGATAATAAGGAGGGAAATAATGACTAAAGAAGGTTTTTGGAATAAAAACTTAATTTTATATTTACTCAGTCGCGCATTTCTCGCTTTTGGTAGTAACACTTATACATTTGCAGTATCGTTTTACATTATGTATTACACTGGTTCCGCTATATATTCGTCTATTAACTTAATAATTTTTACTCTTATATCACTATTATTCTTACCAGTAGCAGGTGTGATATCAGATTCTAGAAACAAGAAAAGTATAATTATCCTGGGTGAAGCACTTGATCCTCTTATATTAATAGGATTATTAGTCTATACATATTATTTTGGATTTAATTTAATCGCTTTGTATATTACTACGGCACTAATGACGATTACAGGATCTTTTGTTGGGAATGCTTTTCAGTCAGCGATTACTGCATTATTTAATGTTGATAAAGTTCAAAAAGTATATGGATACTCGTCTATACTAACAGAATCTGCATCACTTTTAGGACCCATTATAGCAGGTGCTTTAATTGGAATTTTTTCATTTGAAATAATGATTATGATTTTTATTGTATTTAATATCATCGCATTAAGTTTTGACTTTAATTTAAAATTTAAACAACAGAATCAGATTGAGGAAAAAAACGAAGAAATTTCGAGTATAAAACAATTCTTCAAAGATGTTTCGGGTGGAATTCAATATATTAAAGAGAGTAGCATCCTTAAAATGATTATAATCTATTTATTCTTTATAAACTTTGTTACGACAACAATTAGTATATTGCCTGCTAAGATGCTCATCAATATTTTAGAACTTAATTCAACTTTAGTAGGATTTTGTTATGCGGCATTATCTGTAGGTACTATTTTAGGTGGCATGATTATTAGTACGGTGAAAGTTTTTGAAAAGCCTTTGTCGATCGCTAAAATATTTAGCATGTTATTTGCGATTATTATTGCTCTGTTACCTTTACCAATATATTTAGAGTTAAGTGATATAGGAAATACTATTTTGATTTCATTATTATTTATATTAATTACTTTAACTGTTCAATTTGTTAATACACCTATCATGAGTTACTATCAAACAACTATTGATGATTCTATGAAAGGGAGAGTATTTTCTTTAATTTCTGTTTTCTCTATGATGACAATGCCAATAGGCTTTTTCATATTTGGTTTGCTCTATGACTTGGAGTTATATTTTGTAGTCAATATATTTGCTGGTTTTTTAACATTAATTGTAACTATTTTTTTACTTAAAACTAATATTATTAATGAAGCGAACGATGATTATCAGTTAGAGATACAAAAAGAAAAGTAGAAACTTAGCTTAATTTATTGAAAAATATAATGTTGGATTTTAGGTGAGTAGTTCATTCCACTTGAGGATATTGGTTGGTAATAGTAAACCCACGTTTTAAAACGTGGGTTTTTGTTATTTCATTTGATTTTTTAGTATGTTTCGTTCGCTATCTGGTACGTTAAATACCCATGTTCCTGTAACTTTTGTTGCGATAATACTCGCAATGATAATTACGAATGGAATTGCTGCAGCAATTAACCATTGTCCGCTAATGAGAAGCGCAGGGTAGAGTGACCATATGACGATTTCTGCGATATTTGTTGCAGGGGTCATTGCGGTATCTTCAATTGTTTCAGAAACGTTATCAGGGTCTACGATTCTATATAAGACAAATCCAATCGCGAAGACTCCTGTTAAGTATCCGTAAACGAAAATTGAACGTTCGAACCAGTCATTTTTGTTGTACGCTTTACCAAATGGCCAAACAATAATGAATACGAGTAACCATCCAACTAATAATGATAAAATAATTGGGCCAGCATAAGACATTACAACGTCTAGTTTAACGGCTGCAATACCAAATACAACGAGGTAATCTGTTGCTGAACCAGAAATTCTAGTATTCACATCTTTGTCGAGATAATCATAGACTGGTGTATTTCTAAATATTAAGAAGAATATGAGTGCTACAATAAATCCTAACGTGAAGTCTGGGATACCTGCTAATACATGTTCTGCAAGCCATCTGTTTAAGAGTATCGTCATCCCTGTTAACGCTATAATAAATGCACCATGATAACTTAATGTATCTAGAGAAACAGACGAGATTGTTTGTTGTCCAAAAGGTTTTCTATTCTCAAAAGAAACAAGTCCTGTTTTCATATCTCCATCGATAAACTTAAAGTCTTTCATATAAGCGGTTTGACCTTTACGTGCTGCAATGTTGATTAAAATAATCCCGCCGAAAATTCCAGTAAGAATACCGAACGTTGCAAATGTAATTGCGATATCTTGTGCATCTTCAAATCCGAGGTCTGCAAACGTTGAACCGACTGCAGCTGCAGTACCGTGTCCACCGTAGAAACCAGAATGAAGTAGCATTCCAAAACCGTCATTTAAGCCTGGCCAAATTTTCTTAAGTACAAAGATTGTAAAAATTAAAGGAACGAAAATCTGTAGCGCCCAGACGATAATTTTAAAAATTTGATATCCGATAATTCTTTTTACTTGGGAATCTCCGCCAGTACTTTTTTTAAATTCAAAGCCATTGACTCCAACAACAACGAATACAAGGATGATTAAAAGTCCGGCATATCCTCCCATAGCTTCAGAAAAAGGGATCCATCCGAGTCCATTTGGACCAAATATGAGACCTAAAAATCCAGCAAGTACACTTGCAGGAATGAAGAATTTCTGGAAAATTTTTAAATTAGATCTAAGAAGCTGTCCAATCAAAATAAGAATGGAAGCAAATGCAAAGTCGATTACAAAATCTTGAATCGTCATACACAGCTCTCCTTTAACAATTTAATCTTAGCTATTATATCATGAAAACGATTTAATAGAATGTAAAATTAAAACCGGTTGAGAATTAGTCTCAGCCGGTTTATTTATTTTATTCATCCATTTCAGCAACGACTGTTAACTGATAGTCGATTAATAATATAGAACGTAGTCCTTCTTCATCTTTTTCGCCACGTGTGATTGGGCTAACGTAATGACTGACCATGTGATCAGCGACTCCGTATGATTCTAATGGTTTTGTAATTTCAAACACTTCATGCAACTCACCGTCTTTAGTGTCTTCAGGTAATTGATGGCGAACTTCTGGGATACCAATTGCGTTTGTACCACCTTCGACATTTCTTCTCTCAATAAGATGTGCAAATGTAAATGGCTCGCCGTCTTGATGTAAAGAGTTTGGCGATGACACGGCGATATCGTTTTCATGTTCTACGCGTAGTTTTACAAAGTGAACACCAACGTGAATTGGCATAATTAAATCTTCTTCATTCCAAAATGTTTCGTCATAATCTGCCATAATAATTTTTCGAAGTAGTTTATTGTTTAAAATAGGCTCGTCAATCGCAGCAAATTCGCGGTAATCTCCTGGGTGTTCAGGGTTGAATTTTCCCTGGAAATACGCTGCATACTCTTTGTCGTCCTTTTTAATGTTTGGCAACCATTCAATCTGTCTACTCGTTGGTAAAACGAGTGCGCGAGAATAGCGTCTAAAACGGTTTAAACCTTTTGCGTATTCATCTTCAGGCAAATCGTTACGGAAATAATCACGGAGTTCTTCGTAGTCTTTTTCAATTCCTTCATAATATAAGTCTTTCATATAATCATAACGCTTATACCCTTGTGTTTTTAATTCGCTCATATTAATTCTTCCTTTGTTATTTATTCATATTAAGTTTAAGGAAAATAAAATAGACATTCAAGTGTAGACATAACGTATAGATACTGATAATTCCGTGTTATAATGATTTTAATGTAAAGAATCTTAAGTTTTAATGTATTCAAGGAGAGTAAATATGAAGCGAACAATTATGATACTTCTCGGTGGGTTACTTGTTGCGTCACCTGCCTATGCAGATGAAACTGATGGAAATTATGATAATAATTTCGATAATAATGATGGTAACTTAAACAACCCAGGTGATCCGAACAACCAAGTAGACCCAAATAACGAACAGGGTCAAGATAATCAAAATGATTTTAACCAAAATGATACCTATAACCCGGAGCAAAGTGAAGACGGTGTTAATGAAGAAGGAAATTATGAAGAGCCACCAGTCGAGGAGAATTATGAACCGCCAGTCGAAGAGAACTACGAGCCACCAATCGAAGAAGCACCTCAGGTTGAAGAACCAGCTGAAGAAGAGTCGTCATCTATCGTTACAAAAGTAAAGCAAGATAGCTACTCAATTAGCGGTACTGTATTTGTAAATGATAAAAAAGTGCCTGCCAAATTAGAAGTTGGTGACAAAACGTTTGAAACAAAACAGCCAGGTGAGTTTAAAATTGAAGAACTACAGCCAGGTAAACATACAATTAAAGTTGTTGAAGCGGACGGTAAAAGTGTCAATAAAACGGTCGACGTAGAAATTACAGACAAAGATAAAATTAATGTCGATATTAAAATTTCAGATGATGAAAGTGAAGATGAAGAAGAAACAATTCAAAAAGAAGACCCGGAAGTAAAGGAAACATCTAAAGCATTAATATTTTCTGTTGTCGGTGTTATTATATTAACGATTATCGGTGTAATCGCACTTATTTTACGTAATAGAAAGTAAATAAATCGTGTTTTTGTTGTCAATGAAAGATTTTTTTGTTAATATTAATTCTACCGTGCTAAGTGGGGAATTAGCGGTGCCCTGTACTTGCAATCCGCTCTAGCAAGACTGAACTCCACTTTCGAGGAATCAAATGTGAGGTCTGCCTCACGTACGTCGATGTTGAGATCTCGGTCCTATGCAATAGAACGTCATGAACCATGTCAGGTCCGGAAGGAAGCAGCATTAAGTGACCCATTCTATGTGCCGTAGGGTAGCCGAGGTTGAGTCGAATGCGTGAGTAACGCTTGTGTTTGATGTTCGACAAAGTGGTGCACGGCTTTTTTAAGAAGAAAGCAGAACTGAGGGATTACCTTGAGTTCTGCTTTTTTTAATATAATCAGAGTGACATCACTATGATATAATCATAAAGAATAAACTAAAAAGTAGGTGCGAACTTTGGAATATCAAGCACTGTATCGTGCGTTTCGGCCGCAAAGTTTTAAGGATGTTGTTGGCCAAAAGCATATTACTCAGACGTTAAAAAATGCAATCATACGTGGAAAAGAGTCTCACGCCTATCTTTTTAGTGGGCCACGTGGGACAGGTAAAACATCGATTGCTAAAATTTTTGCAAAAGCTGTAAATTGTCCGAATAATGAAGATGGTGAACCGGATAATGAGTGCCCAATTTGTAAAAGTATTACAAACGGTAGTTCAAATGACGTCATCGAAATAGACGCAGCTTCAAATAACGGTGTTGATGAAATTCGTAACATTCGTGAAAAAGTAAAATACGCACCAAATGAGGCAAAGTTTAAAGTCTATATTATAGATGAGGTGCATATGTTAACGACAGGTGCGTTTAACGCATTACTAAAAACGTTAGAAGAGCCGCCGAGTCATGCGATTTTTATATTAGCAACGACCGAACCACATAAAATTCCAGCAACAATCATTTCAAGAACACAGCGTTTTGATTTTAAAGCAATTGAAAAAGAAGATATCGTCGAGCGTTTAAAATATGTTGCTGAAGCGGAAAACATCGAATATGAAATTGAAGCGCTAGAATATATCGCACGTGCTGCTGAAGGTGGGATGCGCGACTCTTTATCTATACTAGATCAGGTTGTTGCATATAGCGGTGAGATAGTTACGTTAGATGATGCGGTTATGATTACAGGTGGTATTAAATTCGAAGAATTAAATGACTTTATGGCATTAATTGCGAATTTAGAAACAAGAGAAGCATTTATAAAATACCATCAGTTTATAGATGAAGGAAAAGATCCAGTTCGTTTAATTCACGAATTAGTTTACTATTTAAGAGATACGATTCTATATAAAGAAGAAAAATATGCACTATATAATATAGAAGATTCTACATTATATAGGATGATTGATATTTTAAACGATGCGATGGTCATGATGCGTTTTAGCATAAACGTTTCTGTTCATTTAGAAATCGTCATTGTTAAAATGATAGAGGCATTAAAAGAAAAAACGGTCAATTCATCTAATGAAGAGATTGAGTCATTAAAAATTGAAATTAGAAAACTACAAGATAAAATTCAAAATGGTGTCGTTAGAGAAAAACAGCCAGAGAAAAAGATTCATCGTAAGAAGCCATATTCACTTGAAAAAATTAAAGAAGTACTCGACAAAGCGAATCATGAAGATATAAATAAACTCGTCGCAGAATGGCCAAACATTTGTCAAAAAGTAGAAGCACAAGGTAAAAGCTCACTTCGAGCGTTGCTTCAAGGGTCAAAACCAATCGCAGCGAGTGAAACGAAAGTGTTAATTGGTTTTGAAAAAGATGTACACTCTGAACTTATCAATCAAGATAATAGTAAAACTGAAGAACTTGAAAAGTTAATACATTCTGTGATTGGTAAAAAAGTGAAAGTTGTCGGTGTACCAGAAGATAGTTGGCAACAAGTACGTCAGCAATACGTCGATTCACTTAAAAATTCCCAACAAGAAAAAGTAGAAGAGGTAAAGTCCTCAGAGAAAGCAAAAGAATTATTTGATAGCAGTATAATTGAAATAAAAGACGAGTCAGACTAAAATATATGAAGTAAAGAAATTATTTGGAGGTAATTTACATGCGTGGTGGAATGGGTAACATGCAAAACATGATGAAACAAATGCAGAAAATGCAAAAGAAAATGGAAGAAGAGCAGCAAAAACTCAAAGAAGAACAAATAGAGGGAACTGCTGGCGGTGGCATGGTGAAAGTTACTGTGTCAGGTCATAAAGAAATATTAGATGTAGAAATTAATGAAGAAGTTGTAGATCCTGAGGATATTGAAATGCTTCAAGATTTAATTACTGCAGCAACTAACGATGCTTTAAGTAAAGCAGATGAGTTAGTTTCAGAAAAACTTGGCCAACACACTAAAGGTCTAAATATTCCTGGACTGATGTAACATGTATTATCCTGAGCCAATATCAAAACTTATCGATAGTTTTATGAAGTTGCCAGGTATCGGTCCGAAAACAGCACAGCGTCTCGCGTTTTACGTATTAAATATGAAAGAAGAAGATGTTGTTGACTTCTCAAAAAGTTTAATGGATGTACAACGTGAATTAGAATACTGTTCAGTTTGTGGTCATATTACTGATGTAGATCCATGCTACATCTGTTCAGATAAACAAAGAGACCGTTCGATGATTTGTGTCGTTCAAGACACAAAAGATGTAATTGCTATGGAGAAAATGCGTGAATATAATGGACTGTATCATGTACTTCACGGGGCAATTTCACCAATGGATGGTATCGGCCCAGAAGATATAAATGTTCCAAGTCTTATTGAACGATTAAAAGATGAGGAAGTTAAAGAGTTAATACTTGCAACGAATCCAAACATCGAAGGTGAAACGACCGCGATGTATATCACACGTCTTGTTAAACCGATTGGTATTAAAACAACGCGCCTCGCTCAAGGCTTATCTATCGGGGGAGACTTAGAATACGCAGACGAAGTGACTTTATCGAAAGCTATAGAATATAGAACTGAGTTGTAAAAGCTTGTGTAGACCAAGGTCTACACAGCTTTTTTAAATAAATTTAAACTTTTTAATAAAAACCCCTTGCATTTAAATTCAAAGGCGTGTATAGTATTTACTTGTGAGCGAGAGACACCTCACACAAAAAAGCACATAAGAAAATAAAGTTTTAAAAAGTTAAACTTTATGGTTGCATTAATTTCCGCAACGTGCTATAGTAGAAAATGCGCTTCAGAGGAAGGGCGAAAGAACATTGAAAACTGAATGACAATATGTCAACGTTAATTCCGATAAATAGGTTACTTTTAAATGAAGAAGTAATACAACTAGAGCGACTAGTATAAAACGCGATAAAGAGCTAGAGAACTCTTAATTATGGAGAGTTTGATCCTGGCTCAGGATGAACGCTGGCGGCGTGCCTAATACATGCAAGTCGAGCGCGACTGATTACACCGTCCTTCGGGACACCGTAATCATCGAGCGGCGGACGGGTGAGTAACACGTGGGCAACCTACCCTTAAGACTGGGATAACCGCGGGAAACCGTGGCTAATACCGGATAATACTTTTATACAACGGTATAGAAGTTGAAAGGTGGATTTCTATCACTTAAGGATGGGCCTGCGGCGCATTAGCTGGTTGGTAAGGTAACGGCTTACCAAGGCGACGATGCGTAGCCGACCTGAGAGGGTGATCGGCCACACTGGAACTGAGACACGGTCCAGACTCCTACGGGAGGCAGCAGTAGGGAATCTTCCGCAATGGGCGAAAGCCTGACGGAGCAACGCCGCGTGTGCGAAGAAGGTCTTCGGATCGTAAAGCACTGTTGTTAAGGAAGAACGACAGTAAGAGTAACTGCTTACTGTGTGACGGTACTTAACCAGAAAGCCACGGCTAACTACGTGCCAGCAGCCGCGGTAATACGTAGGTGGCAAGCGTTATCCGGAATTATTGGGCGTAAAGCGCGCGTAGGCGGCGAGATTAGTCTGATGTGAAAGCCCCCGGCTCAACCGGGGAAGGTCATTGGAAACTGTTTCGCTTGAGTGCAGGAGAGGAGAGTGGAATTCCATGTGTAGCGGTGAAATGCGCAGAGATATGGAGGAACACCAGTGGCGAAGGCGGCTCTCTGGTCTGCAACTGACGCTGATGTGCGAAAGCGTGGGGATCAAACAGGATTAGATACCCTGGTAGTCCACGCCGTAAACGATGAGTGCTAAGTGTTAGGGGGTTTCCGCCCCTTAGTGCTGCAGCAAACGCATTAAGCACTCCGCCTGGGGAGTACGGCCGCAAGGCTGAAACTCAAAGGAATTGACGGGGACCCGCACAAGCGGTGGAGCATGTGGTTTAATTCGAAGCAACGCGAAGAACCTTACCAAATCTTGACATCCTCTGACCGTCATGGAGACATGATTTTCCCTTTGGGACAGAGAGACAGGTGGTGCATGGTTGTCGTCAGCTCGTGTCGTGAGATGTTGGGTTAAGTCCCGCAACGAGCGCAACCCTTAACTTTAGTTGCCATCATTAAGTTGGGCACTCTAGAGTGACTGCCGGTGACAAACCGGAGGAAGGTGGGGATGACGTCAAATCATCATGCCCCTTATGATTTGGGCGACACACGTGCTACAATGGGCAGGAACAAAGGGCAGCGAAACTGTGAAGTCAAGCGAATCCCATAAAACTGTTCTCAGTTCGGATTGGAGTCTGCAACTCGACTCCATGAAGCTGGAATCGCTAGTAATCGTGGATCAGAATGCCACGGTGAATACGTTCCCGGGTCTTGTACACACCGCCCGTCACACCACGAAAGTTGGTAACACCTGAAGCCGGTGGCCTAACCATTTGGAGGGAGCCGTCGAAGGTGGGACCGATGATTGGGGTGAAGTCGTAACAAGGTAGCCGTATCGGAAGGTGCGGCTGGATCACCTCCTTTCTAAGGATAATGGAACGGAAAGTTGACATATTGTATTCAGTTTTGAGTGTTATCACTCATCAGTACATTGAAAACCAAATAGAAGCAAAGATTATATATAAAAATATGATTTCAAGCGTAGAAACCGAGAACGACAAGTTCAAAATACACGCGCGATAGAGTAGAGATACTCTCTCACAAATTCATTACGATTAAGTAGTGAAGGGCGCACGGTGGATGCCTTGGCACCAAGAGCCGACGAAGGACGGAACAAACACCGAAATGCTTTGGGGAGCTGTAAGTAAGCTGTGATCCGAAGATATCCGAATGGGGGAACCCGGCATTTAATAATGTCACTCATATATGAACTGATTAGTATATGAGAGGTAGACCTGGGGAACTGAAACATCTTAGTACCCAGAGGAAGAGAAAGTAAACACGATTCCCGTAGTAGCGGCGAGCGAAGTGGGAAGAGCCCAAACCAGTATAGACTGGGGTTGTAGGACTTCAACGTGTGACACGACGATTTAGTGGAATAATATGGAAAGATTAACCATAGGGGGTAACAGTCCCGTACACGACAAATTGAAGTGCACTAGAAGTATCCTGAGTACGGCGGAACACGAGGAATTCCGTCGGAATCTGGGAGGACCATCTCCTAAGGCTAAATACTCCTTGGTGACCGATAGTGAACCAGTACCGTGAGGGAAAGGTGAAAAGCACCCCGGAAGGGGAGTGAAAGAGAACCTGAAACCGTGTGCTTACAAGTAGTCAGAGCCCTAAGTGGGTGATGGCGTGCCTTTTGTATAATGAACCGGCGAGTTACGCATACATGCAAGGTTAAGCAGGGAATGTGGAGCCGTAGCGAAAGCGAGTCTGAAATGGGCGAATAGTATGTGTGTGTAGACCCGAAACCAGGTGATCTACCCATGACCAGGTTGAAGTCCAGGTAACACTGGATGGAGGACCGAACCGACTTATGTTAAAAAATGACCGGATGAGTTGTGGGTAGGGGTGAAATTCCAATCGAACCTGGAGATAGCTGGTTCTCTCCGAAATATATTTAGGTATAGCCTCATATTATCATCGTGGAGGTAGAGCACTGTTTGGATAAGGGGCCCATCCCGGGTTACCGAGTTCAGACAAACTCCGAATGCCATCGATGAGATGTATGGGAGTCAGACAGTGGGTGATAAGGTCCATTGTCGAAAGGGAAACAGCCCAGACCACCAGTTAAGGTCCCCAAATATATGTTAAGTGGAAAAGGATGTGGCGTTGCACAGACAACTAGGATGTTGGCTTAGAAGCAGCCATCATTTAAAGAGTGCGTAATAGCTCACTAGTCGAGTGACGCTGCGCCGAAAATGTACCGGGGCTAAACATATTACCGAAACTGTGGATCCGTAAGGATGGTAGGAGAGCGTTCTATATGCATTGAAGCCAAACCGAGAGGGAAAGTGGAGCGTATAGAAGTGAGAATGCCGGTGTGAGTAGCGCAAGACGGGTGAGAATCCCGTCCACCGAATGACTAAGGTTTCCAGAGGAAGGCTCGTCCGCTCTGGGTAAGTCGGGACCTAAGCCGAGGCAAATAGCGTAGGCGATGGACAACAGGTAGAAATTCCTGTACCGGTGTAACACGTATGAGTGAAGTGGTGACGCAGGAGGAGAATCGAATCGCACAAATGGACGTGCGTGCAAGTGACAAGCTGTCATACCAGGCAAATCCGGCATGAGTGTAAGGTGAGTCATGATGCGGAGGGAAATGACCCGAAGATCGATATTCACACTGCCAAGAAAACCCGCTAGCGAGTGTTAGACTGCCCGTACCGCAAACCGACACAGGTAGTTGGGAAGAGAATTCTAAGGTGAGCGAGCGAACTCTCGTTAAGGAACTCGGCAAAATGACCCCGTAACTTCGGGAGAAGGGGTGCTCATGAAAATGAGCCGCAGTGAATAGGCCCAAGCGACTGTTTATCAAAAACATAGGTCTCTGCCAAACCGAAAGGTGACGTATAGGGGCTGACGCCTGCCCGGTGCTGGAAGGTTAAGAGGCGTACTTAGCGTAAGCGAAGGTACAAATCGAAGCCCCAGTAAACGGCGGCCGTAACTATAACGGTCCTAAGGTAGCGAAATTCCTTGTCAGGTAAGTTCTGACCCGCACGAAAGGCGCAACGATTTGGGCACTGTCTCAACGAGAGGCTCGGTGAAATCATAGTTCCAGTGAAGATGCTGGATACCCGCGACAGGACGGAAAGACCCCGTGGAGCTTTACTGTAGCTTGATATTGAATCTCGAGTACACCTGTACAGGATAGGTGGGAGTCGAAGAAGCATGCACGTCAGTGTATGTGGAGACGCTGGTGGGATACCACCCTGGTGTACTTGCGGTTCTAACCCGGTACCGTGATCCGGTACGGAGACAGTGTCAGGTGGACAGTTTGACTGGGGCGGTCGCCTCCTAAAGTGTAACGGAGGCGCTCAAAGGTTCCCTCAGAATGGTTGGAAATCATTCAAAGAGTGTAAAGGTATAAGGGAGCTTGACTGTGAGACCAACAAGTCGAGCAGGGTCGAAAGACGGACTTAGTGATCCGGTGGTTCCGCATGGAAGGGCCATCGCTCAACGGATAAAAGCTACCCCGGGGATAACAGGCTTATCTCCCCCAAGAGTTCACATCGACGGGGAGGTTTGGCACCTCGATGTCGGCTCATCGCATCCTGGAGCTGTAGTCGGTTCC
Organism: Nosocomiicoccus ampullae; assembly: GCF_019357495.1. Taxonomy (NCBI): domain Bacteria; kingdom Bacillati; phylum Bacillota; class Bacilli; order Caryophanales; family Staphylococcaceae; genus Nosocomiicoccus; species Nosocomiicoccus ampullae. The sequence goes on along the minus strand of NZ_CP079110.1, from coordinate 1,483,109 downwards.
AAGGGTTGGGCTGTTCGCCCATTAAAGCGGTACGCGAGCTGGGTTCAGAACGTCGTGAGACAGTTCGGTCCCTATCCGTCGTGGGCGTAGGAAATTTGAGAGGCGCTGTCCTTAGTACGAGAGGACCGGGATGGACATACCACTGGTGTACCAGTTGTCGTGCCAACGGCATAGCTGGGTAGCTACGTATGGACGGGATAAATACTGAAAGCATCTAAGTATGAAGCCCCCCTCAAGATGAGATTTCCCTACAGATGCCAGAGAGACGATCTGGTTGATAGGTTTGGCGTGTAAGTATGGTGACATACTCAGCGGACAAATACTAATTCATCGATGACTTATTCAATATGATAAAGCGTGTATCTACGAATTGCTTCTATTTGGTTTTGAGTGTATTGTCTAGTGACGATAGCGGAGAGGCCACACCTGTTCCCATGCCGAACACAGTAGTTAAGCTCTCCAGCGCCGATGGTAGTTCGGTTTGCCCGTGCTAGAGTAGGACGTCGCTAGGCACTCAATGGAGACCCAATAGGGTCTCCTTTTTTTTGTATCTTTTTATAAATGATAAGTTATATAATAGACGACTATGTTCGTCTTTTAGTTATTTAACACAAAATCGGTTTGCGTTAAATAAGTTTTGATTATATTAACAATTACTCTATTTGTGTTAACGTATTAATTTCTCTTTTTACGCAAAACGATTTTTTATTAAAATATAAATTTCTTTTTTACATAAAACCTTTTTGCATTTATTGCTCTTTTATTAAATTGACAATTAATCTATCCCTTCGTTTTTTATCACTGCTAACTCCTTATTTTGAATTTGCATTATAGAATATCTATAATTAACGGTATATCTTTATCAAATTGAGACTCAGGAGGTTACCATGATTTCCTTTAGAAATGTAACAAAGGCATACGGTGATTTTTTAGCCGTTGATCATATAAGTTTTGATATAGAATCGAATGAGTTATTTGTCATCATCGGTCCATCTGGAAGTGGGAAGACAACAACGATGGAAATGATCAATCGCCTGACAGATATGACTGAAGGCGACATATATATAGATGATAAAAATATCAAAGACATCAATAAAGTCGAACTGAGACGTTCGATCGGTTATGTTATTCAAGATATCGGGTTGATGCCTCATATGACAATTAGCGATAATATTAGTCTTGTGAATCGTTTAAAAGGTGGAAAGAAAGATGAGGGTCGTATTGAGGAGTTACTAAGACTAGTCAATATGGATGACAGCTTTAAAGACCGGTATCCCGAGGAGTTATCTGGCGGTCAGCAGCAACGTATTGGTGTTATTCGTGCGTTATATTCTGATCCAAACATTATATTAATGGATGAAGCGTTCTCTGCATTAGATCCTGTGACAAGAAGTGAATTACAGGATGAATTTATCTATTTACAAGAGACAATTAAGAAAACAATTGTATTTGTTACTCACGATATGGATGAGGCATTAAAAATTGCAGACCGAATTGCTGTCATGAAAGATGGTAAAATCGAGCAAATCGGTACACCGGAAGAGTTAATTTTTAATCCGAATAGTATATTTGTTCAAAATTTTATTGGTGAAGAACGTCAAAGAAAGTATATAATGGAGCATTTTAAAGTAAAAGATTTTACAAATAAAAGTTATCCAAAAGTTTTAGATGAATCTAAAGATGAATTAATTTCAATCATGAAACAACAACGTATAAGTAAAATTCCAGTCAAAATTGAAAATAATTATTATGCATATGATCTTTTCCGGTTATTAGAAGATGATTTCGAATTGGAAGATGTCGTTGCTTTAAAAGAAAATACAGATTTCAATACGGCAATGAATACAATCAGTGCGAATAAAGAGAAGCTACATATTGTTGTAGATGAAGCTAATAATTATACTGGTGTTCTGGATATTCAAAAATTATTTAGTATGTTAAGTACTGACAGTAAGCGTGGTGAAGCGTATGTGGAATGAATTTTATAATATTATCACTACGCGTTCGTCAGAGCTTTTAGATTTAGTCCAACAACATATTGAAATCTCAATGATATCGTTATTTATAGCGATTCTTATTTCAGTACCTTTAGGTATTTTACTGACACGTACACCTAAAATAGCCGGACCAATTATTGGAATCGCATCTATATTCCAAACAATTCCAAGTTTAGCGCTACTCGTATTTATGGTACCAATTCTCGGAACAGGTAAGTGGCCAGCAATTATTGCACTGACAATTTATGGATTATTACCGATACTTAGAAATACGTACGTTGGTATCGAAAATGTTAACCAATCGACAATTCGTGCTGGTGTCGGTATGGGGATGACGAATTTACAGCAGTTATTCATCGTTGAAATCCCGTTAGCTGCACGTGTGATTATGGGTGGTATTCGAACAGCAACAGTTCTTGTTGTAGGTGTTGCGACTGTTGCAGGTTTAATCGGTGCTGGCGGTCTTGGAGATTTTATATTTAGAGGACTTTCAACAAATAATACAGGACTTATTTTAGCAGGTGCGATTCCAGCAGCGATTATTGCATTACTCTTTGACATGCTGCTTAAATTTGTAGAGAGTCACGCGACACCAGGGAAAAAGAAAGGTGATATCATTAGTAAAGTAATATTTGGTATCGTCGTGTTATTTCTTTTATTCATCATGTTTTTCGGAGCGCTTAAGCCATTATTTAGTTCAGACGATATCGTTATTACAGGTAAGGCAGATACAGAACAAGAAATTTTGGTGTATGCATATAAAGAGTTAGTAGAAAGAAATACAGACTTAAAAGTACGTAAAGAGTCATATATTACAGGTACATCAAATATTGTTGAAGGTATGAACAACGGTCAATATGATATGTATGTTGAATATACAGGTACAGCGCTCGTTGACATTTTAAAAGAAGACGACTTTGAATACGAGACGCCTGAAGAAGTGTATGAACACGTAAAACAGCGCTATGAAGAAGATATGAATTCTGAATGGCTCGATACGATCGGTTTTAACAACACGTATGCGGTCGCAATGCGTAAAGATGATGTAGCAGAAAACGGTATTGAAACACTGTCTGATTTACGTAAAATTTCTACAGACTTAAGATTTGGTGGATCGGCAGAATTCCAAGAACGTAGTGATGGATTTATTGGTCTTGAAGAGCTTTATGGCTTAGAGTTTAAACAAGTTGAGACGCTAGATTCGGGGATCGTTTATGAGTCACTTCGTACGAATAATATCGACGTTGCTGACGTATATGCAACAGATGCAAGAATTGAGGAGTTTAATTTACAAATTATTGAAGATAATAAAAATCTTTTCCCACCATATTACGCTGCACCTGTTGTAAATAAAGAACTTCTTAAAAAACATCCAGAGCTTAGAGATATTTTAAATTCCTTTGCAGGTAAAATCGATGACGACAGAATGCGTGAATTAAATAAACGTGTCGACATCGACGGTAAAACTGAAAAAGAAGTTGCGATGGAGTTATTAAAAGAAGAAGAACTAATTGATTAGGAGTAATTAAATGGATTTACATGATGCATTAAAAAAAGTCAGTAGTGGTATTTCAATGCACGTTCCTGGACATAAAAATAATACGATTGGTTTTTTATCTGACATTAAAATCGATTATGATTTAACAGAAGTTCCAGGATTAGATAATTTACATGAACCTGAGGATATATTAAAAGAGTTAAACGATACACTTGGAAGTGTTCATAATTGTTACGCACAACTTGTTGTAAATGGTTCTACGACTGGAATGCTAGCATCTGTACACGCATTAAATAATCAAAGTAATGACTTTTTCTATATAGGTGAATCTCATAAATCTTTATACAATGCACTTTCCCTCTTGAATAAGCAACCAAAGCAGTTCAATATAGATTTACTTAAATCAGGAGACGTAATTGTAATTACGTCTCCAACTTATTATGGTGATCTTTTAGACGTTACAGACATCATTGTAAAGGCAAAAGAAAAAGATGTACGTATTATTGTCGATGAAGCACACGGGGCACACTTTAACGTAACGAGAAACTTTCCTCGGTCTTTAATACATAGTGACGTTGATGTTGTCATTCAGTCGTACCATAAAATGCTACCGAGCTTTACAGGTGCGTCAGTGACTTTTGTAAAAGAAAAACGATTGTATGAAAAGATTATGCATTACATTAATATCTTTGAAACCTCATCGCCGAACTATCTAGTGATGGCATCAATTGAGAATGCGCTTCATTTTTATAATACTTATAATGATGAAATATTTTTTAAAAAGCGTGCTGAACTCATCGAACATTTAAAACAGAATAATATTATAGTTGAAACTGTCGATGATCCAGCAAAACTTGTACTCAGTATCGAAGGATTTTCACCGTATGATTTAGAAAGAAGTTTAAGAGATGTTAATATTTATAGTGAAATGGTCAGTCACCGGGGAGTGTTATGGTGTCTGCCGTTGTTGCATTATGGTGACACATATCCATTCCAAGAGCTATTAAGTAACATTAATCAGTTAAATATAAAAAAGATAAAAGATGAAAAAATAGACATTTCTAAACTCGACGGAAAAGTTGCAGTTGAGACGATTACCCCGTATCCACCAGGAGTACCTTTAATATTAGAAGGGGAATTTATCGATATTAAACTATTGGATGAATTTGTAACGAAAAATGTTAAAATAGAAGGACTAAGGAAAAACTTAGAGTACTATAAGATTGAGGTATAATATGAGTGTCTTCATTACATTTGAAGGACCAGAAGGCTCTGGAAAATCAACAATTATAAAAGAGGTTAATGAATACCTTTTAAACAACTACGAAACACTCGTTACTCGTGAACCGGGTGGGATTTCGTTAAGTGAATCCATTCGAGATCTGCTATTAAATGATGAACACGATATGGATGGTCAAACAGAAGCATTACTTTTTGCAGCGAGTAGGCGCGTCCATTTAGTAGAAAAAATCATACCAGCTCTAAAAAATGGTAAAATTGTATTATGTGACCGTTTTATAGATAGTAGTCTAGCATATCAAGGATTCGCAAGAGGACTTGGATTTGAGTCTATTTTTACGATAAATCAGTTTGCGATAGACACGTATATGCCTGACTTAACGATTTATCTTAAACTTGATCCAAAAATTGGATTATTACGTAAAAAAGATAATGATATCGAGCATAATCGATTAGACAACGAAGAGGTAGACTTTCATGAACGTGTTGTTATGGGATATAATAAGTTATCAGAGAAATATCCAAATCGTATTAAAACGGTCAATGCAAATCAAAATGTAGAAGCTGTATTAAGCGATACGATTCATATAATAGAACAATTTATTAAATCTAGAGGTGAAAGAATATGAAAATGGTAATTGCGATCGTACAAGATCACGATAGTCAAAGATTAACTGATAAATTAACTAAAAATAACTTTAGAAACACGAAACTCGCTTCAACTGGTGGGTTTTTACGTTCAGGGAACACGACATTTTTATGTGGGGTTCAAGATGAACGTGTCGATGAATTATTAAATGTTATTGACGATACATGTGGAAACCGTGAACAAACGGTTGCACCAGTTACACCAATGGGTGGTAATGCGGATTCATATATCCCTTATCCAGTCGAAGTAGAAGTTGGTGGAGCGACAGTATTCGTCCTTCCAATTGAACAGTTTGAAAGATTTTAAGTATGGTTGATGTTTCTCATACGTTAACTAAAATCATCGAAAATAATAAGCTGAGTCATGCTTATTTATTTGAAAGTGATTCGATGGAAACTTTAAAAGCGGTGTCTATTGAATTTGCGACACAAATTCTTTCAGATGATGCACGTAGCAAGCAAATGATTGAGTCATTTAACCACCCAGATTTCTACTATTTAGAAACAGATGCTGCGACAATAAAAAAAGAAGACGTCCAGGATTTAATGTACCAAATGAGTCAAAAGCCGGTGCAGTCTAACTTTAAAGTGTATATTATTGAAGCATTTGATAAGTTAACCGTTCAAGCTGAAAATAGTATATTAAAATTTTTAGAAGAACCACCGAAAAACACAATTGCGATTTTATTAACAACAGATAAAAGCAGTATTTTACCGACTACACTTTCTAGGAGTCAATACATCTATATCCCTAGAAGAAAAGACGAATCAGTTGAGATATTAGAAGATTTACCAGAAAAACTTCAAGAAGTCGTAAAAGATTATGGTCTAAACTATGATCACGTCCTAGATCTTGAGGACAGGTTCTCAAAAATTGTCACAGCATCTATTCGCGTTGTGGAACTTTGGTTAAAAAATGATCCGCGTGCATTAATTCGTTTAACGACACTCACTGAGTTATGTAAAGAGCGTCGAGATTATTTTCTTGTTTTGATATTATTAGATGGTATGATGCGTGAAGCGATGTATGATGTTTTAAACATCGATTACAAAAAGCATTTTGATGTTTCATTACCTAATTTAGTAAATGTCATTCAGCTTACAAAAAACTTAGAAAAAATTGAAGAAGCAAATAAAATGCTTAATTTTAATGTAAACAATATGCTCGTGATGGAGAGCATGATTATTAGCTCGAAAGGTTGAGCGTGTTATGTTGACGTTAGTAAAAGCAACACTTTTAAAATATAATGAAGTAGTATATCTAGAAGTAAAAAACGGTGAACCGTTAAATTACGACGATGTTATCGTCGCAGAAACTAAGCATGGTAAATTTCTTTACAGAGTGCTGAAAGAAAGTTATCAAGTGTCTAAAGATGACATTGTCGAGCCAGATGGTAAATTTATCCGCTTAGCGACAAATGATGACTTTTTAAAGGATCAGCTAAATGATAAAGAAGCGGAAGCTGCACTATCATTTTGTATAGATGCAGTTAGAGAAGAAAATTTAGCAATGTATTTACTCACTTCTAAATATTCTCTTGATAAAGAAAAACTTATATTCTTCTTTACGGCGGATGAGCGTGTAGACTTTAGGTCGCTTGTTCGTATACTCGCACAACAATTTAAAACGCGTATTGAATTAAGACAAATTGGCTTACGTGAAAAAGCGAGATATCTTGGAGGTGTTGGACCGTGTGGGTATAGTCACTGTTGTTCGACATACCTTGGTAACTTTGAGCCAGTATCAATTCAAATGGCGAAAAACCAAGACTTATCACTGACACCAGTGAAAATTTCTGGCGCATGTGGTCGTTTAATGTGCTGTTTAAGCTATGAAAATGATCAATATGAAGAAGCGCGTGAAAAACTCCCGGATGTTGGTGAGTTTATCTACACACCTCAAGGTAAAGTTGAAGTGATAGGGTTAAATATATTAGAACTTCAAATTCGCACGAAAAATAAAGATAATTATATCCATGAGTTTAGTTTAGATGAATTGGAAGCAAATGAGGTGTAGTGATGCGTGATGAGCTATTTGAACATATTCTTAAAATGGAAAAACACCTCGATACGCTGAATGAAGAATTCGAAGAGTTAAAACAACGAACAGTTAAATTATTAGAAGAAAATGTTCGTTTAGAAATGGAAAACAAAAATTTTAAAGAGTTACTTAAAGAAACGACTGCTGACAAAGAGAAAACAAAAAAAGAAACGTTTAAAAGTAATACGTTACAAAGTCTATACGATGAAGGTTTTCACGTATGTAACGTATCGTTTGGGACGCATCGTCACGGTGAAAAATGCTTGTTTTGCCAAGAAATATTAACTCGAGACTTATAAAAGCAGCGCACTCGCTGCTTTTATTTTTGTGAGGAGCTATCGATATGCTAAAAGAAAACGAACGTTTAGATGATTTATATCGTGAAAATTTTCAAATAATACAAAGTAAAGATACGTTTAGCTTTTCAATTGATGCGCTACTACTTAGTAATTTTGTCCACGTCACAAAACGCGTGAAAAATATTGCGGATTTTTGTAGTGGTAATGGAATTATTCCGTTACTTTTATCATATAAAACGAAAAAGCCAATTACAGGTATCGAAGTGCAAGAAAGACTTGTCGATATGGCGAGGCGTTCGATTGATTTAAATGGTAAAAAAGAACAAATAGAGATTGAGCACCTCGATTTAAAAGATGTAAAATTAAAGTATAATCATTCAGTGTTTGACTTAATTACAGTAAATCCACCGTACTTTAAAAATAATCAGCCGACGCACAGTTTGACGCATCACGAAATCGCGAGAAGTGAAGTTTTAATTGACTTAAAAGGGATTATTGAAGCGGCGCGCTACCTGATTAACAATAAGGGTAAATTTTACATGGTCCACCGTTCAGAACGCGTGCATGAAATTATTTCGTTATTACATGAGAATAATTTTACAGTGTCAAAATTACAATTTGTTTATAGTAAACCTGAAAATGAGACGGCGCATTTTGTACTCGTTGAAGCGATATTTAATAGTACTGCTCTTGTAAAAGTGTTACCACCACTTTATATATACAATACACATGGGGAATATACAAAAGAGGTTGAAGCGATTTACTATGGGTAAACATCATATCTATATCGCAGAATGTAGTGACGGTACATATTACACAGGATACGCCGTTAATGTTAAAGCGCGTATTAAAGTACATAATAGCGGTAAAGGTGCGAAGTATACGCGTGCAAGACGGCCGGTTACTTTAAAATATACGGAGAGTTTTGATACAAAAAGTGAAGCGTTAAAAAGAGAGTACGCAATTAAGCAGCTAACACGAGTACAAAAAGAAGAGTTAATGTCTGAGGTGAAACGATGAACTTATACATTGTAGGCACGCCAATCGGAAATCTAGAAGATGCGAGTTTTAGACAAATCGATACGCTTAAAAATGTCGACGTTATTTTAGCAGAAGATACACGTATGACAATTAAATTACTGAATCATTTTGATATCACAACACCTTTAAAAAGCTATCATGATTTTAATAAAGAAACTATTACAAAAGATATTATAGAAGAAATGAAACGAGGCACAGTGTTTGCACTTGTTAGTGATGCAGGGATGCCCGTCATATCAGATCCAGGATATGAACTTGTGAAAAGTATGCAAGGTGAAGATTTAAACTATACAGTCATTCCAGCGGCGAGTGCGTTTCAGCAAGCAGTTGTTTTATCTGGCATTGAATCGTTTGAATTTACATACTTCGGATTTTTACCGAAATCAAATAAGAAGCGTAAAGAAAAGCTAGAAGAAATATTAACACATGACAAGACGTCTGTCTTATATGAATCACCGTACCGAGTAAAACAACTCGTCGATGATATTTATAAATTCGACGAAGAAAGAGTCGTGTCGATTTCAAGAGAAATCACAAAAAGATTCGAACAAACAGTGACAGACACAGCGAAAAATGTTAGAGAAAAGCTCGCGTCAGATATCCCTTTAAAGGGCGAATTTGTTATAGTAATAGAAAGACATGTTGACGATTCAGTCGAAGAATTTGATATGGATATAAATACACACGTCGATATGTTAATTGAAACAGGGTTGAAGCCAAAAGCTGCAATTAAAGAAGTAGCAAAGCTACGACAGTTAAAAACACAGGATGTCTATGATACGTATCATAGAACTTAATAGATAAATAGAGGAGATTTCCATGACGAAAGAAACATTTTATATTACGACGCCAATTTACTACCCAAGTGGTAAACTCCATATTGGTAACTCATATACAACAATTGCTACAGATGTTCTTGCACGTTATAAACGCCTGCAAGGGTATGATGTGCATTATTTAACAGGTACAGATGAGCATGGTCAAAAAATTGAAACGAAAGCGAAAAGCTTAAACGAATCCCCACAAGAGTATGTCGATGATAAGGCGACAGAAATTAAAGAACTGTGGAAGCTATTAGATATTACAAACGATCAGTTCATCCGTACAACAGATGACTACCATAAAAAAGCAGTCCAAGATATTTTCGAGCAACTTCTAGAACAAGGAGATATTTATCTTGGCGAGTATGAAGGTTGGTACTCAGTGTCAGACGAAGAGTACTTCACTGAAACACAACTTGCAGAAGTGTATAAAGATGAAGATGGTAACGTCATTGGTGGTAAAGCACCGAGTGGTCACGATGTTGAGCGTGTAAAAGAAGAAAGTTACTTCTTTAAAATGAGTAAATACGCAGATCAGTTATTAGAACACTACGAAAAAAATCCTGAGTTTATTTTACCTTTATCGAGAAAACATGAAATGATTAATAACTTTATTAAACCAGGACTCGAAGACTTAGCAGTGACGCGCACGTCATTTAGCTGGGGAATTCCAGTGCGTTCAAACCCGAAACACGTCATTTACGTATGGATTGACGCACTTGCGAACTATATTACAGCACTTGGCTATAACAGTGATGACCCGTCAAACTTTGAAAAATACTGGCCGGCAAACGTTCAAATGATCGGTAAAGAAATCGTCCGTTTCCACGCAATTTACTGGCCAATTATGTTACTCGCGTTAGACTTACCATTACCTAAACGCTTATTTGGACACGGCTGGTTACTCATGAAAGACGGTAAAATGTCTAAATCTAAAGGAAACGTCGTGTATCCAGATATGCTCGTTGAGCGCTTTGGATTAGATGCGGTACGTTACTACTTAATGCGTGAAGTACCGTTTGGTTCTGACGGAGTATTTACACCCGAGGCATTCGTCGACAGAGTGAACTATGATCTTGCGAATGATTTAGGTAACTTAGTCAATCGTACAGTCTCGATGATTAATAAATACTTTGACGGTGAAGTACCTGAGTACAACGGCGCGCAAAATGACTTTGATACTAACTTAGAAGAAACAGTTAAAAATAATATTAAGAAGTACGAGGACTCAATGGAAGAATTACAATTTAACCGTGCACTTGAAGCAGTGTGGATAATTGTAAGTCGTACAAATAAATATATCGATGAAACAACACCTTGGATATTAGCGCGTGAAGAAAAAACAGAAGAGCTTGGTAACGTTATGTTCCATTTAGCTGAGAACATCCGTATTATTGGTATTTTAACGCAACCATTCTTAACAAGAGGTTCTAAAAAAATCTTTAAGCAACTTGGTCTGACTGAATCACAAACTGAATATGATTCTATTTACAATTACGGCGGTGTAAAATACGTTGAACCAGTAGCTAGTAAAGCAACACCAATTTATCCAAGACTTGAAGTCGAAAAAGAAGTTCAATTCATTAAGGATGAGATGTCAAAAACAGTTCCTGCAGCAACTGAGGAAGACACAGAAGAAGTCGAAGAAATTACAATCGACGACTTCGACAAAGTCGAAATTAAAGTCGCAACGATTGTAAATGCTACAGAACATCCGAAAGCAGATAAATTACTCAAAATTAAAGTAGATCTTGGAAACGAAGAGCGTCAAATCGTTTCAGGAATTCGTGAACATTATGAAGCGGATGAGATTATTGGTAAAAAAGTACTCGTTGTTACGAACTTAAAACCAGTAAAGCTTCGTGGTGAATTATCTCAAGGAATGATTCTTACAGCAGAAAAAGATGCGAGACTGACACTCGTATCCGTACCAAATGGTATTGAAAACGGTAGTATTGTTAAATAGTTAAAGGAGAAATTCGATGTTAATAGATACACACGTTCATTTAAACGCAGATCAATATGAAGGTGAAATTGATGACGTCATTACACGTGCTAAAGAAGATGGTGTGGAAAAATTTGTCGTTATCGGGTTTGATCGTAAAACGATTCAACGTACGATGGATTTAATCGAAGCGTACGATGAGGTATACGGCGTCATCGGATGGCATCCAGTCGATGCGGTTGATTGTACTGATGAAGATCTAGAGTGGATTGAATCTCTCGCAGACAATGAAAAAATCGTAGCGATTGGTGAAATGGGACTAGATTATCACTGGGATAAGTCGCCAAAAGATGTACAAGAAGAAGTATTTATTAAACAAATCGAACTCGCCAAACGCGTCAACTTACCAATTGTTATTCATAACCGTGAGGCAGAAGAAGATGCGATTCGTATATTAGAAGAAAACGACGCAAAAACAGTCGGTGGCATCATGCACTCATTTCATAACGGTACAGATGAACAAATCGACCGAGTATTAGATATGGGCTTTTATGTGTCACTCGCTGGTGTTATTACGTTTAAAAATGCTAAACGCCCGAAAGAAGTGGCGCAGTACGTCCCACTAAATCGACTCGTTGTAGAGACAGATGCGCCGTACTTAACTCCTCATCCATATAGAGGAAAACGTAACGAACCAAAGCACGTTCGACTTGTTGCAGAAGAACTTGCAGAACTTCGTGGTATTTCTATTGAAGAAGTAGAAGAAGCAACGACTGAAAACGCAAAAAGAATTTACAATATTTAATGGGGGCAGTGATGCCCCTATTTTACTTAAAAGGAAGAGTTATAGTGAAACCATACATAAAAGAAATCATCATCGTTGAAGGTCGTGATGACACAAGTCGTTTAAACGAAGTATTTAACTGTGAGACGATTGAAACAAATGGGTCTGCGATTAGTAATCGTACACTTGAAGAAATAGAAGTTGCGTTAAATACTCGAGGTGCAATTATTTTTACTGACCCAGATTATCCAGGTCAAAAAATTAGAAATACGATACTTGAACGATTCCCAAATATTAAAGAAGCGTTTATTAGTCGTAGTAAAGCAAAAAATAAGCAAGGTAAAATCGGTGTTGAAAACGCGTCACCGAATGATCTAAAAGAAGCGCTAGAAAGAGTTGTAACAAGTTCAGTAAAAGATGAAGAGACAATCTCAAAAAGCGATATGATTGACTTAAAGTTATCTGGACAAAAAGATTCTAAAGATAGACGCCATTATGTATCCGAAAAATTAAATATTGGATATGCGAATGCGAATAGTATGAGGCAAAAATTTAACCGATATTCAATTAAAAAAGCAACGATCGTAGACGTGCTAAAAGATTATAAGGAAGATGTTTAATGAAAGATATCGCAACAGTTAGTCGCACAAAGGAAATTGTAAAAAAGTATAACTTTAATACGAAAAAAAGTTTAGGCCAAAATTTTTTAATCGATAAAAACATCATTCAAGAAGTATTAAGAAAAGCAGAAATTAATGACGAAATTGGTGTTATTGAAGTGGGTCCAGGAATCGGATCACTTACTGAACAACTTGCAAAAGTCGCAAAAAAAGTTGTCGCTTTTGAAATTGACGACCGTCTAATCCCAGTATTAGATGATACGTTAAGTGCGTATGATAACATTAAAATTATCCACGAGGATATTTTACAAGCAGACATTGAAACAGTTATTGACGAAGAATTTAGTGATGTTAAAGAAGTGATTGTTGTTGCGAACTTGCCATATTACGTTACGACACCAATTCTTATGAACTTTTTAATGTATCATAAAAAGATTTCACGATTTTACACGATGATGCAAAAAGAAGTTGGCGAAAGATTGAGTGCATCTCCAAGTAGTAAAAGTTATGGCTCTTTATCGATTGCAATTCAGTATTACACTGAAGCAAAAGTTATTCAGAATGTACCAAAAACAGTATTTATGCCACCACCAAATGTTGACTCAATCGTCGTTGAACTCGTAAGGCACGAGCATCCACCCGTTAAAGTAGACGATGAGGAAACATTCTTTAAATTAACGCGCGGGGCATTTCTGATGAGAAGAAAGACAATCTATAACAATTATCAAACTTTATTTGTCAACGGTAAAAAGAAAAAACAAGAAATATTAGATATGCTAGAAGCAGCGAACATCGATCCAAAACGACGTGGTGAGAGCTTATCAATTGAAGAATATGCCCGTATTTACGAAAGCTTCAAAAATAGTAATCTTAAATTTTAACAAAAATTAATCTGAATGTATAGTCAAAACGGTTATCTTTTTCAAATTAAATTGACTAAATTGTGAGAAAATGGTATAATAAGGCAAGTAAAGATAAGGGTGGATGAACTATGCCAAAGACATTAAGAGATATCCGAGGAATCTTAGAAGACGAAGTAGGAAGTCCCGTATTACTTGAAGCACAGGGTGGTAGACGTACAATTATTAGACGTAAAGGTGTGTTAAGAGAAACACATCCAGCGATATTTGTCGTCGAACTTGATCCAGAAAAACATAACTTTGAATGTGTCTCATATTCATATTCAGACATCTTGACTAAACATGTAGAAATCACAGTTTTCAATGAAGACAAGACAGAGAAACTTGTATTGATTGAAGACGAAGAAGTGGCAAATTAAATACTTAAAAGTAAACTCTCCAACTATTGTGATTGGAGAGTTTTTTAATATATTAAAAAATTCATAAGCAATTGACTTTTTAACACTTATTTAATACGGTTAAGGCAATAAGTTTGAGTGAAATAGAAGAAGGAGAAAAACTATGAGTGAATCAAAAATTACCGTCGTCGGTAGTTTAAATATGGATCTCGTCGTCGTAACAGATCAGCACCCTGAAATTGGTGAGACAATTATAGGTAAAGATTTTACAACTACAAGTGGAGGTAAAGGTGCGAACCAAGCCGTTGCTCTAAGGCAACTTGGTAATGACGTGACGTTTATTGGGCGAGTTGGCGAAGATCTTTACGGTACTGAAATTGTTGAAAATTTTAAATCACGAGGTATTAAACTTGCTGATGAAACACCTGTTGAAAATGTATCGACAGGTATCGCATGTGTAACCGTAGGTCACAAAGATAATTCAATTATTATCGTACCAGGTGCTAATGAGTATGTAACACCAGAATTTTTAGAAATACATAAAAATGAAGTGTTAAATAGTGATTATGTGTTAACGCAACTCGAAATTCCTATAGAAACAGTGGACTATCTTGCAACACTATGTAGAGAAAATGAGATTCCACTTATTGTAAATCCTGCACCTGCTGCGGCACTTACTGACAACATATTAGAATCTTGTACGTATATAACACCGAATAGATTAGAGTTACAACAACTAGAAAGTTATCATCCAAATATTATGGATTTTAAACATAAGATTATCGTCACAGACGGTAAAGAGGGTTGTTATTACTATAATGAAAATAATGAAGAAGTAAGAGTGAAAAGCTTTAAAGCAGAAGTCGTTGACACGACAGGGGCTGGAGATTGCTTTAACGGTGCACTCGTAAGTGAATTATCAAGCGGTAAAAGCTTAAAAGAAAGTCTAGAATTCTCTAACGCAGCAGGAGCATCCAGTGTGACAAAATTCGGTGCACAAAGTGGTATGCCAAGACGAGAAGAAGTATTAAAAATATTAGAAGAAGCGGAGTATAAAAATTGATTTCAGAGCTTCTATAATTATTATTATGTTTTTCTTTTAAAGGAGATTACTAATGGAAAAAATTATTTTAGATGTAGATACTGGAATTGATGATGCGCTCGCAATTTTATATGCGATTGAAAGTAAAAAACTAGATATTTTAGGAATTACGACGGTGAATGGTAATGTACCGCTCGATTTTGTTACTAAAAACACGTTAAAAATTCTTCAGCTTGCAGACAGAAGAGATATTAAAGTATATCCAGGTGCGGAAGAACCATATTTAAGAGAGCCTGAGCACGAATACCATGTACATGGTACAGACGGTATCGGAAATGCACTAGATGATATGGAAGTTACAATGGAATTAGAAGACACGTTCGCCGCAGACTTTATTATCGATACAGTAAATAAATATCCTGGGGAAGTCACACTTGTCATGGTAGGCCCACTTACAAATCTAGCACTTGCTATGAAAAAGTCGCCAGGGATTAAACATAAAATTAAACGCCTCGTATTAATGGGTGGAATTGTCAGTAAAGCAGGTTACGGAAATAAACTTCCAACATCAGAGTTTAATATATTTGCAGACGCTGAAGCAGCGAAAGTTGTCTTCCATAAAGGACTCGACATCACAATGGTCAGTTTAGATGTCACACATCAAACACAACTTAACATGGACCATATAAACGAATTAGAAGGTACGAAGTACTTTGACTATGTAAAAGATTCAACAGAAATATATCGCTCATACGGAGAAAAGCTACATGGAAAAAATGAATGTTCACTACATGATCCACTGACAATTGGATACGTGCTCGACGAATCATATGTAGAAACAGTACCTGTATATGTAGATGTAGAAATACAAAGTCCGTTAAGTTACGGACAAACAATCGCAGACTTTAGAGGTCAACTTGGCAAAGAGCCGAACATGAAAGTATGTACAGCAGTTGATGGAGAACGATTTGTTAAAGATTTCATAGATACATTAAAGAAATAAAGATAAAACCAGTTCTATTTTATTTATAGAACTGGTTTTTACTTATCACTTTTATTTCGAATCTTTAAACGCTTCGTTATTAATATCTGTAATAAACATATATCCTGGTTTATGACTGATCATAATTGGTGGCTTCGCTTGTAAAATAGCGTTTTGTGGAGTTACACCACATCCCCAAAATACAGGAACTTCATCTTCAGATAGTTCAATAGCTTCTCCGTAATCAGGTGTTCTAATATCAGTAATACCGATTGCGCTTGGATCACCGATATGTACTGGCCCGCCGTGCATATCTTTAAACTGTGACGTAATTTCAACAGCCTGGTCAACGAATTCTTTTTTGATTGGGCGCATTGAAACGACCATATTTCCATGAAATACTCCTGCGCGTTCAGTTGGGATATTTGTTTTAAACATCGCAACGTTTTTATTTTCTTCAATATGTTTAAGTGGGATATTTGCTTTTATAAGCGCGTCTTCAAACGTAAAACTACATCCAATTAAAAATGATACAAAATCATCTTGCCAAAATTCTTTTACGTCCTCGACTGTGTCAACGAGTTCACCATTTTTGTAAATATTATAAAACGGAATATCTGTGCGAATGTCGGAATCTTTTGCGTATCGACTCTTAAATTTACCATCTTCTAAAACTTCGATAATTGGAATGGGTGTTTTATTGCGCATCGCGTAAAGTAAAAAATCAAATGCATACTCTTTAGGGAGGACAACAAGATTCGCTTGCACATTATCATTTGCAAGTCCAGAAGTTGTTTTCTTATGTTGCCCACTTCTAATACGTTCGCGAACTTTATAAGCATCCATAATATCTCTCCTAGTTCAATCGTTACTTATAGTTTACATGAGTTTTGTTATAGTGGTAGTTTTTTGAAGATAAAGTGGGTGGACGAAGGAGTTTTATCTTCTCAAGTGTAATAAAATACTTCGAGAAATTATATTTAACAAAAAATTGTGATTCTGTTAGATATCCGGATATATTTAACATATTTTGCTTGAGTCGATTGATATTTGTTAAATATATTTTTTTATCTAACAAAAATAGTTCGCAATTCTGATTTTTTGTTAAATAACTTGATATATTTAACAAATTTTAGTGCTGCAAGCTCGAATTTGTAAATAAGAGAGATGAAAAGCGTAGTCTCCTGATGTTAAGCAGTGAAATTAGGTTTTAATCAACTAAAGGATTTCCTTAAAAATCATAAAATTGAGTGTATAAGACCTTGTATGGGCCTTTAGTCATGAATGTCTATAAAATCGAAATAAAGAATGAGAGGCAACATGCAGATGATGTAAAGGTTTAAAGATGCTATCATTATGAGGAAATTTTTCTAGAATATCGAACATAAACATACTAAAAATTCGAATGACTTGAGGTCGTTTGTTCTCAAGTCATTCTACAACTTTTTTATCTTGCTTCGCTGTTGGTCACACTAGAAGTAAACAGGAATAAAAATTAATCAAATATTTTTAAAATTATAGTTACTCCTATTGCACCCACGATCATGATAGTAGAGAAACTAAATAATATTTCTAACCAATTAGAATCAGGTAAAAACGAGAATAATATTACATCAATAAATATTATAAGTATTATCCATGAAATTATTTTCATATAATTTTTTCTTTTACTCATAAAATAAAACTCACTTTAACTAAAAAATTTACAAGCGGCTTGTTTTCCGCCGAATTGTTCAACTGGTGTTTGGAAAAGGTATCTGCAAGCTCATCCTCCTAGGCTCCAGTAACAGTTACTACAGGTCTGGAAATTAGTGTTCCAGCTGCTCCTGCGGCTAGTGATGTTCCTATACATCCCATGTAGCTTGAGAATATACAAGCCCATTCTAAAGCGAAGACTTGTTTGTCTGTTAATGCATATGTACTAACTTCATTTTCTGATATTAAATAATTGGTAGTAATTTCTTTATCTTTAGAGATAGACTCACTCATTATTAATGTATCATCTTTTTTGTTAAATAACTGGATATATCTAACAAATTTCCGCATCCAAGGCATAAATTTGTAAATAAGAGAGATGAAAAGCGTGGTGTCTTGCAGCTAAGCGGTTGAAATAGACTGTTTATCTTCTCAAGGGTAATAAAATACTTCGCAAAATTATATTTAACAAAAAAATGGTGATTCTGTTAGATATCCGGATATATTTAACATATTTTGCTTGAGTCGATTGATATTTGTTAAATATATTTTTTTATCTAACAAAAATAGTTCGCAATTCTGATTTTTTGTTAAATAACTGGATATATTTAACAAATTTTAGTGCTGCAAGCTCGAATTTGTAAATAAGAGCAACGAAACATGAATTCTATGCTCACACAGTCGTTCTTTATCTGCAAAAAAACAATTATTCACACGAATAAATGCAACTCCACCCTCAAACTCTCATCATTTTCTAAATGTTTAGGGTTTACTAAAAAATAAATATATGGTATCCTAAAAATTATACAAAGATAGGGTGATATAAAATGCTAAAGGTAGAAGATTTAAATGTCGTATACGATAAACATATCCATGCGATACGTGATGCGTCATTTGAACTAGAAACAGGTAATATATATGGCATTATCGGCTCGAACGGTGCTGGTAAGTCTTCTTTGATTAAAGGCATGCTAGATCTTGTGCCAAGTTCAGGTCAAGTGACTTTTAATGGTGAGCGTATGAAAAAACATGCAAAGCGTACGTCTTACGTCCCTCAGCGAGCAAATATAGATATGACTTTTCCAATGACTGTATTTGATTGTGTATTGATGGGTACGTATCCAAATCTCGGGCTTATTAAACGCCCAGGTAAAAAAGAAAAGGAACGTACGTTAGAAAGTCTTAAAAAGGTTGGTATGGAAGAATTTAAAGATCGTCAAATCGGAGAGCTATCTGGCGGACAATTTCAGCGCATATTAATGGCTAGAACACTCGCGCAACATAGTGATCTTGTGTTTTTAGATGAACCATTTGTTGGGATTGATGTTAAAAGTGAAAAAGTTATCGTCAACGTCTTAAAAGAAATGGCAAGAGACGGCATTACGATATTAATTGTTCATCATGATTTAAGTAAAGTGCACGACTATTTTGATGGTCTTATATTAGTTGACCATGGTGTATTAGCTTACGGATCAGTCGATAAAGTATTCACTGAGAAAAACTTAAAAGAAGCATACGGTGATAACATCATTGTGAAAGCAGGTGAAGCATAATGGTCATGAATATCTTTCAAGATATTTTTGCTTATGAGTTCTTTCAAAAAGCATTACTCACAGGATTAGTTGTAGGAATCGTATGTGGTGTGATTGGGAGCTTTATCGTCTTACGGGGACTTGCGTTAATGGGAGACGCAATCTCCCATGCGGTGTTACCAGGTGTTGCGATTTCGTTTATGCTCGGCATTAACTTTTTCATTGGTGCTGTTGTTGTCGGTTTACTTGCAGCGATTGGCATTGGGTTTATTAATCAGAACAGTAATATTAAAAATGACTCAGCTATTGGAATTGTGTTTTCGACATTTTTTGCAATTGGGGTACTTCTTATTGCTAAGGCGAATACGGCTATGGATTTAACAGAAATACTATTTGGTAACGTATTAACAGTTCGAGATGTCGATAGAACATTAACGCTGATTGTTGCTGGAGTTGTAATATTTGTTGTTGTGTTATTCTATAAAGAATTTTTAATGACAACATTTGATCCAACGATGGCAGAAGCAAGCGGTATGCCGGTAAAAACTATTCACTACGGTTTAATGGTCTTGCTCACACTCGTTACAGTCGTATCACTACAAACTGTCGGGGTTGTATTAGTTGTGAGCCTTTTAATTACACCAGCAGCGACTGCGTATTTACTCACAAAACGTATGTCATCCATGATTATATTATCAGCGAGTCTTGGCGGAATCTCAGCAATTATTGGACTAATGTTTAGTATTAAATTCAACCTATCAAGTGGTCCAACGATTGTGCTCGTTGCAACAGCATTTTTCTTACTCGCATTTATATTTGCACCTAAGAAAGGAGTTTTATGGAAATGGATTTAATTAAAAAATTATCAGGTATTTTAGTCGCGTTACTTATTTTAACAGGCTGTTCATCTGAAACTGCAGATGAAGGAACTGACGAGCCGTTAAAAATTACGTCGACATTCTCAATCATGACAGACATGGTTGAAGCAATTGGAGGCGAACATGTAGAGGTATATAACTTAGTACCACTTGGTACAGACCCACATGAATACGATCCAAAGCCAGAAGACATTCAGTTCTTAACAGATAGTGATGCGTTATTTTATAACGGATTGAACTTAGAAGGTGAAAACGGTGGTTGGTTAGACAAACTCGTGTCATCAGTTGATTATGATGAGGACAAAATATTTCGTGCAACGGACGACGTTGAACCGATGTATTTAGCAGAAGGGACTGCTGATGAAGAAATTAACCCACACTCATTTATTGACCCAAACGTTGGAATTAAGATGGCAGAAGCTGTCAAAAGTGCACTAATCGAACTCGACGAAGAAAATAGTGAGTACTATAAAGAACGTGGAGAAGATTATATTAATGAGTTAAAGGAAATCGAAAATGATTATCGTCAGACATTTGAGGATATTCCAGATGATCGTAGAATTTTAATTGCGAGTGAATTTGCATTCCAGTATTTAACAGAGCAATATAATATTCAAGAAGGATATATCTGGGCGATTGATACAGAAGAAAACGGTTCTCCACAACAAATTAAAGATGCAACAGACTTTGTTAAAAAACACCAACCACCTGTATTATTCGTAGAATCAAATGTCGATAGACGTCCAATGGAAGCTGTATCTAAAGAATCTGGCGTACCGATTTACGATAAACCACTATATAGTGACGAGATCGGTAACCAAGATAGTGAAGCAAGTACTTACTTAGATTACTTAAGATACAACCTAAACGTCTTATCTGACGGTATGAATCAATAATATTTTTAGTATGCCATAACTAAAATGTTATATATTAAGACGGATTAGAAGATTCTAATCCGTCTTTTTTAAGCGATAAAAAAGAGTTTTTCCTTTAGATAATATAAAAAAATTAGTATCATTATAAGTAATTTATTAATCAGTAAGGGACGGATGATATGCATATAGAAACAGCACCAGCGAAGATTAATTTAACGCTAGATGTACTCTATAAGCGCGACGATGGATATCATGAAGTCGAAATGGTGATGACAACAATTGATTTAAATGATTATCTTACATTTGAAAAGCGACAAGATAATCGAATTGTTTTATCTTCAAATTATGGATTTTTACCACTCGGTAAGAAAAATCTCGTTTACCAGGCTGCTTTAATTATGCAAGAGTACGGAGCAGGTGGTGTAAATATCCATATCGACAAAAATATCCCAGTGTCTGCTGGACTTGGTGGTGGAAGTTCAGATGCAGCTGCGACATTTAGAGGCATGAACACATTGTTTGATTTAAATTTAGATATAAATGAGCTCGCACGTCGTAGTGCTGAAATCGGGTCGGATATACCTTTTTGCGTGTATGGTGGTACAAGAATCGCAAAAGGACGTGGTGAAATGACACAGCCGCTTAAAAAGCCAGTGAATGCATGGGTTGTTCTCGCAAAACCAGGGCTTAGTGTCTCAACAAAGCAAATATACCAAGCAGTTCGTAAAGAGAAGTCAAATCGTGGTACGAAGAAAATGGTTGAAGCTTTAAATAACGGTACATACGAAGACGTCATAGCAGCACTATCAAATGATTTACAAAATATTACGAGACGACGCTATAAAAAAGTAGACAGTTTACTCGAATGTTTTAAGCAAAGTAAAGCAGATGGTGTACTAATGAGTGGAAGTGGACCGACAGTGTACGGCATTTGTAAGAAAGAACATCAAGCAACGCAGTTATTTAACGCAATTAAAGGGATTTGTGACGAAGTATACAAAGTACGTTTAATCGGGTAAATGAACTACAAAAAGCTAAATGGAGAGAAACAAATGAAGTATAAACGCAGTGAACGGCTCGTGTTCATTACAGAGTATTTAACAAGACGCCCAAATGCACGTGTTCCTTTATCTACTTTTGTAGATAAATTTACACAAGCGAAGTCTTCGATTAGTGAAGATCTTCGAATTTTAAAAGAAGTATTTGAAAATGAAAATATCGGTAAAATTGTGACAACCCACGGTGCAAATGGTGGAGTGACTTTTATACCAAAAATCGATTATCATACGGCAGTGGAAATTGTTAAGGAATTTGAAGAAGAAATTTCTCAGTCGAATCGCTTATTACCAGGTGGATACTTATACTTATCGGACATTGTCGGAAATGCGTCTCTTATGACAAAGTTAGCAGATCTTGTCGTGACGTTATATGAAGATAAGCATATTGATGCTGTTGTAACAATCGCTACAAAAGGAATTCCGATGGCACATGCTGTGGCGACAAAATTAAACGTACCGGTCGCTGTAATCCGTAAAGATAATAAAATAACTGAAGGGTCGACAGTGTCTGTGAACTACGTATCTGGATCGACTCGAAAAATTGAAACGATGATCCTCGCAAAACGCACGTTAAAACAAGGAAGTCGTGTTCTAGTTATCGATGACTTTTTACGTGCAGGTGGTTCGATTAATGGGGTCATTAGTTTAATGGAAGAATTTGAAGCGACAGTCGTCGGAGTAACAGTACTCGCTGAATCTAAAGATAATAGTGGTAAGCGCCGCTATAAAGAATATACGTCAATCGTTAAAGTGTCAGAAATTGATGAGTTTAACGAAACGTTCACTGTAGAGCCTGGGAATTGTTTAGATAACTTTAAAAAGGGATAGATAACAACTGGAAAGGAATGTGTTTACTATGAATACAGAAATGATTAATACAAAAAACGTACCAGAAGCACTTGGACCGTATAGTCACGCGATGAAAGTTGGAGACTTACTTTATACGTCAGGGCAAATTCCATTAAATTTAAAAGGCGAAATCGTTTCTGGTGACGTAAAAGCACAAACAAAACAAGTGTTAGATAATCTCGGTGCGATTCTTAAAGAAGTTGGATTAGATTTTGATAACGTTGTGAAGACGTTAATCTTTATTTCAGATATGAATCACTTCGAAGACATTAACGAAGTTTACAGCGAGTACTTTACGGGTAAACTACCAGCGAGATCATGTGTTGAAGTGAGTAGATTACCAAAAGATGTAAAAGTTGAAATAGAACTCATCGCTTCTTTTAAATAATAGAAACACATGTCCGAATTACTTACTACAGGAGGACTCACAAATTATGAAAATCACAGATGTAAGATTACGTAAAGTTAACAATCCGGATACGCGAATGAAAGCATTAGCATCAATTACTTTTGATGATTCGTTTGTCGTGCATGATTTAAGAGTAATTGACGGAAATAATGGTATGTTCGTGGCGATGCCAAGTAAACGTACAGCAGACGGTGAGTTTAGAGATATCGCTCATCCAATTAATTCAGACATGAGACAACATGTCCAAGAAGAAGTAATGCGTGTCTATGAAGAAACTGAAGATCCAGTAGAACCTGATGAAGAAGTAAATGAAGACGAAGAAGTAGAAGAGTAATCACGAAGGCTAGGGCAGAATTCCCTAGCTTTTTTATATTTTTAAATTTCCCGAGAAATATTGTAAAATAGTAAAAGAAGTAAACAATTTTGGAGGCATATTATATTATGCAAAGGCAAGCAGTCATTTTAACAGATGTTGATACATCTTTAATGAAATCAAACACACATACAACACTACACAAATTATGTGGCACAACGATATTACAACATATTATTAATCAGCTAAAACTTTCAGGCGTTTATGATATTTACCTAACGTCAAAAGAAGGGTTAGATGAGACGTTTGAATCGTATCCAGTGCTTACAGACGCAACTCAATTAGAAAAACAAGATACAGTATTTGTCGACAGTCGTTCACCACTTATTTTTAATGAAATGTACCAAAGTTTATACGAAGAAGATATGGACAATATTTACGTGGTCGACGGTCAAGTGTTAATAGCTTCTCATAAAGAAGTGTCTAATCTTAAGTTAGATACGATTGATAATATGGCAAAACAAATTGGGGCAGTTGAAGCGGACTTTGGAGTATTTATTGTCGAAACGAGAAAAGAACTCGCAAACGCACGTTACTTATACCAAACGGTAATTTTAGACAAATTAATGGATAATGGTGTGACGATTATTAACCCAGAACAGACGTATATTGATAGCACAGTAGAGATTGGAATGGATACCATCATTTATCCGGGTGCTGTTATTGAAGGAGAAACAGTTATCGGAGAAAACTGTGAAATCAGAGGTGACAGCGAATTAACGAATGCTAGAGTTGGAAATAATGTACAAATTAGACATTCAGTCATTACAGATTCAGAAGTTGGAGATGGGACTTCAATTGGTCCATTTGCACAAATTCGACCAGGCACAAAGCTTGGTGAATCTGTAAAAATCGGAAACTTCGTTGAAACGAAAAAATCTTTCGTAGATGATGGTGCAAAAGTGTCTCATTTAAGTTATATTGGAGATGCAGAGGTCGGAAAGCGTACAAACATTGGTTGTGGATCTATTACAGTAAATTACGATGGTGTGAATAAGTATAAAACAATTATTAAAGATGATGCATTTATCGGCTGTAACACAAATATGATGGCGCCAATTGAAATTGGTGAACGATCAGTGATTGCTGCAGGAAGCACAGTAACTGACGACGTACCATCAGACAGTCTAGCAATCGCACGTGAGCGTCAAACGACTAAAGAAAATTATTATAAAAACTAATCGTTGGAGGATATTATGACAAATAACCAAAAAAACCCTGAAGATAATATGAAGGTATTTACTTTATCTGCAAATGAACCACTTGCTGAAGAAATCGCTAAACATTTAGGAGTCGAACTTGGGAAATGTAAAGTGAATCGTTTCTCTGACAAAGAAGTTCAAGTCGACATTTTAGAAAGTGTTCGTGGGAAAGATATATTCGTTGTACAACCAACTTCAGAACCAGTGAACGATCATTTAATGGAATTACTTATTATGGTAGATGCGTTAAAACGCGCGTCAGCACGCCGTATTAACTTAGTCATTCCGTACTACGGTTATGCACGTCAAGACAGAAAATCACGTCCACGTGAACCAATCACAGCAAAACTTGTTGCAAACTTACTTGAAACTACAGGTGCAGACCGCGTAGTATCTATCGATTTACATGCTGCACAAATTCAAGGGTTTTTCGACATTCCAATCGACCACTTAACGAGTGTGCCGTTAATTACAAAATACTTTGAAGATGAAAAACACGACTTAAACTATGAAGAAGAAGTCGTTATCGTGTCACCAGACCACGGTGGGGTAACTCGTGCACGTCGCATGGCTGAAAGACTCGGATCACCAATCGCGATTATCGACAAACGTCGCCCACGCGCAAACGTAGCGGAAGTTATGAGTATCGTTGGAGATATTAAAGGTAAAACAGCAATCGTTATCGATGACATTATCGACACAGGTGGCACAATTAAAATTGCTGCAGATAAGTTAATCGAAGAAGGCGCAAAAGAAGTATATGTATGTTGTTCACA
The DNA here is from genome assembly GCF_019357495.1 of Nosocomiicoccus ampullae. NCBI lineage: Bacteria > Bacillati > Bacillota > Bacilli > Caryophanales > Staphylococcaceae > Nosocomiicoccus > Nosocomiicoccus ampullae. The sequence goes on along the minus strand of NZ_CP079110.1, from coordinate 1,457,247 downwards.
CCCAGTATTATCTGGTAAAGCAATTCAAAATTTAAGTGAATCACAAATCAAAGAAGTTATCGTTACAAACTCAATTCAATTACCAGAAGAAAAACAAATCGATAAAATTAAACAACTTTCTGTCGGAGAACTCCTTGCTGAAGCAATTACTCGTATTCACGAAGAGCGTTCAGTGAGTCGTTTATTTGACTAAAATGTAAATACAGTTAAAATACTTTTACAATTTGGTCTCTTTTATGGTATTATTACGTATGGCTATTTGTTAAAGTGGTAAAATGACTGCTAGTTTATGAAAGGTGGAAAATATAATGGCAAAACTAGTTGCGGATTCAAGAGAGAGTTTAACTAAAGGTGAACTCAATGAATTACGTGCAGCTGGTAAAGTACCTTCAGTACTTTACGGTTACAATGTAGAGAATACATCTGTTACTGTTGATGAAGTTGAATTCATCAAACTTATCCGTGAAATCGGACGTAACGGTGTTATTGACCTAGAGCTTGACGGTAAGTCAGTTCAGGTAATGGTTAACGAATATCAATTCGAACCATTAAAAAATAGAATTGATCACATCGACTTCATCGCAATCAACATGGACGAAGAAAGAACTGTTGAAGTAAGCATCGTTACTGTTGGTGAAGCTGCTGGTGAAAAAGACGGCGGTGTTGTTGAACAACCTAACTTCGTTGTTGAAGTTACAGCACGTCCAGCAGACATTCCAGAAGAAATTGAAGTTAACGTAGAAGAACTTGAAGTTGGAGACTCAATTACAGTTGGAGATGTCCGCGATCAGTTCTCATTCACGATTGAAGACGAAGATGACACTACTCTTGCGATGGTTTCAGTACCTCAAGAAGAAGAGGAAGAAGTTGAAGAAGCAGAAGACGCTGAAGAATCAGAAGAAGCTGCTGAAGAATCATCTGAAGACGAAGAGTAATTATAATTATTATGCTAGGGCGGTGGGTGACCATCGCCTTTTTTAATATGGAGGAAAGAATAATGAAGTGCTTTATTGGTCTCGGGAATCCAGGAACAAAATATGATAATACACGCCACAATGTTGGGTTTATGGCAATTGATGAGTTAAGTGACAAGTTTAATATCGAACTAGATGAAAGTAAATTCAAGTGTCATTTTGGCGTTGGTTTAGTAAATGGTGAAAAAGTAATACTCGTGAAACCACAAACGTTTATGAATTTATCTGGTGAAGGCGCACGTCCGTTAATTGATTACTTTAATATCGATTTAGATGATGTTTTCGTTCTGTACGACGATATGGATCTTGGAATTGGAAAGCTAAGGCTACGCCAAAAAGGGAGTGCTGGTGGACATAATGGAATTCGTTCGTTGAACCAGTATTTTAAAACTGAAAAATATAAACGTGTACGTATTGGAATTGGTCGTCCAGATGGTCCGATGCCGATTGTAAAATGGGTATTATCTAAATTTACAGATGAAGATAAACCTGTGTTAGAAAAAGTAATTAGTGTTACAGGAGATGCATGTGAAATGGCAATCGACCATGAATTCACAGACGTCATGAATCGTTATAATGGTGATGTGAATGCATGAGAGAATTAGACAAAGAATCCAATCAGATTCACGTGTTAGAGAGCTATTAGACTATAAATCCGAAACGTCTATTTTAGTGACAGGCGTAACTGAAGAGTTTAAAGGACCACTCTTTCATGAAGTTGTAGAAAGTCACGATAAGCCTGTCGTTTTATTTGTTGAAAATAACCATAAGATGGAAAAGCTTCAAAACCAACTTGGTGCGTATACAGACGATATTTATACGTTCCCTGTTGGAGATATTATGATTGAAACGATGGCAGACCAAAGCCCTGAATTTAAAAAAGAACGAATGCGAACATTATATGCCCTTCTTGAGAATGAGAAAGGGTTATTTATCGTGCCTACTGAAGGGCTGATGAAACCATTAATGCGACCTGAAAAACTTCTCGAGTATAAAAAACATATCGCGCTCGGTGACGATTTAGAATATGATTCGTTCATTCGCTATTTAACAGAAATTGGTTACGTGAGACGTGAAGAAGTCCAGAACTTTGGTGAATTCGCAGTTCGTGGAGATATTTTTGACATTTACATGTCGAGTGGACTCGTTCGTATCGAGTTATTTGACACAGAAGTCGACTCAATTCGTGCGATAGACGAAGAAACGAAGCGTTCTACACATAATTTAGAATCTGTAACACTCGAGCCGTTTTCAGAATATGTCTTAGAAGAAGACGAACGCGTAGAACTCGTTAAACATATCACAAAGTTATACGATAAAACAAAATCCATCATCGATAAGGCAGCACATGAAACATTAGATGCGTATTTTGAAAAACTTACCGATGAAAATTATACGATGACCCACCTTAGTCAGTTTAGCCACTTACTCCATGAAGAAGAGATTTCAATTTTAGATTATATAAAAGACGATTATACGATATTAGTTGACGAAGTTAAAAATATAGAAGCAAGTTTTGAGCGTGAAGTTCAAGCGATGCACAATTATTACGAGAGCCTTCAAGAAGCTGGGAAGATGTTAGCTGAAGGTGGGAATTACCTGGAACATCAGCTTGAAAGACTATACAAGAAAAACGTAGCATATTTCTCACTGTTTTTAAGTAATATGCCAGTCTCAATCCAAGATATCGTCAAAATTTCAGTAAAACCAACAGAAATTTACTACGGACAATACGATATTTTAGCATCGAATATTACACAAATGATCCGAGATGGATTTTTAATCAATATCGAACTTCGTGATGATGACGAGTTAAAAAAGACAAGACAGCTACTTGAAGATTTAGAAATAGATAGTTATATAAAAGACTTACCAGATTCTGTCGAACAAGGGGTCGTTCTTACGACGGGTAATTTTGAAGCAGGATTTATATTACCGTTTATGCATTCAGCGGTTCTGACGAGTAAAGAATTATATAACCGAACGTCTAAAAAGAAAAAGCGTACGAGAAAATTATCAAATGCTGAAAAGATTAAATCATACCAAGAGTTAAATGTCGGAGACTTTATCGTTCACGTACACCACGGTGTCGGTAGATACCTAGGTATTGAAACATTAGAAGTGGGCGGACTCCATAACGATTATATGAAGCTTCAATATAAAGGTACCGACCAGTTATTTGTTCCAGTCGACCAAATGGATCTCGTTCAAAAATATGTGTCAAGTGATGATGGTTCTCCGAAAATGCACAAACTTGGCGGTACAGAGTGGAAGAAAACAAAAGCAAAAGTTGAAAGTAGTGTAAACGAGCTTGCCGACGAACTATTGAAACTCTATCAAGAACGTGCAGCGACGAAAGGATTTAAATTTAGTTCAGATAACGATATGGTGCAGTCATTTGAAGAAAGATTCCCTTACGAAGAAACACCGGACCAGCTCGCATCAATTCACGAAATTAAACAAGACATGGAAAAAGTTCAACCGATGGACAGATTGTTATGTGGAGATGTTGGATACGGTAAAACAGAAGTTGCGATTCGTGCAGCATTTAAAGCAGTTCAAGATGGTAAACAAGTCGCAGTACTCGTACCAACAACTATTTTAGCAGCGCAGCACTTTGAGACGTTTATTGAACGTATCGAAGATTTCCCGGTAAATGTTGAAATGATGTCTCGTTTTAGAACACCGAAAGAAATGCGTGAAGTAAAAAAAGGATTAAAAGAAGGTACTGTTGATATTGTCGTTGGAACACACACGATACTCGGTAAAACGGTCGAGTTTAAAGATCTCGGCTTACTTATCGTCGACGAAGAGCAGCGCTTCGGGGTAAAACATAAAGAGCGTATTAAACAACTAAAAACAAACGTCGATGTCTTAACGTTAACAGCAACACCAATCCCAAGAACACTGCATATGAGTTTAATGGGTGTTAGAGACTTATCAGTTATTGAAACACCACCACAAAACAGGTTCCCGGTTCAAACGTACGTTTTAGAGTACGATGGTAACTTCGTAAAAGAAGCAATTAATAGAGAACTTGCTCGAGGTGGACAGGTGTTTTATCTTCATAATCGTACGGATACGATTTACGAAAAAGCAGCGCACGTTGAAATGCTTGCTGAAGGTGCGAGTGTTGGTGTCATGCATGCGAGAATGACAGAATTAGAAATTGAAGAAACGATGCAAGCCTTTGTAAATGGGGAATACGATATTATTGTTACAACGACGATTATTGAAACAGGGGTCGATGTACCAAACGCGAATACGCTAATTATTGAAGATGCCGATCGTTTTGGATTATCTCAGCTATACCAGTTACGCGGAAGAGTCGGTCGTAGTAATAGAATTAGTTATGCATATCTATTCTATCAACCAAATAAAGTGCTTACGGAAGTTGCTGAAAAAAGACTTGCTGCAATTAAAGAGTACACAGAACTTGGAAGTGGGTTTAAAATCGCGATGCGTGATTTAAATATCCGTGGTGCGGGTAACTTACTCGGTAAACATCAGTCTGGTTTTATAGATTCTGTAGGATATGAGTTATATTCAGATATGTTAGAAAGTGCAGTATTGGAAAAACGTGGATTATCAACTGAAGAAGAGGAACCAGCAAATATACCAGTTGATATTGAACTCGACGCATATCTTCCAGCGACTTACATTCAACATGAGCAATCTAAAATTGATTTATATAAGCGTTTGAGATCTGTAAACAGTATTGAAGGTTTAAGAGATATTGAAGATGAGATGATTGACCGCTTCGGAGATTATCCAGTTGAAGTCGAGAACTTAATCGATCTCGTGAAAGTGAAAATATATGCACTAATACTCGGTGCGTATAAAGTATACGAAGATAAGCGTTATTTTTATTTAAACTTAACGAAAGATGCAACAGCAAAGATTAATGGTGAGAAACTATTTATGGATACTGAGGACTATAAACGTATATTAAGAATACGTGTAGAAAATAACGAAATTCAGTTCCAGGTTAAAACGAAAGATATTAAAGTATTCATTGACATATTAAAACGCTCAACTGAGAGCAAAGAGGAGGAAACGGTATGATTACAGTCGTTGGACTTGGTAGTAGTGACGTCGACCATATGACAGTCGGCGTCTACCGTAAATTGTTACAAAGTGACTATGTATATTTAAGAACAAAAGACCATCCAGCAGTTGAGTTACTCCGTAAAGAAAATATCCCGTTTCAGTCGTTTGATGATTACTATATCGAAAGCGAGACATTTGAAGAAACGTACGAAAAAATAGTCAAAGAATTACTCAAGCGAGGAAAAGACGAAGGCGTCATCTACGCTGTGCCAGGATCACCGCTACTCTATGAAACGACGACAGAATTACTATTAAATAATGATGAAGACGTTAATGTAGAGATTATCGGTGGGCAAAGTTTCATCGATGTATGTATTGAAGCGGTCAATATTCCTGTAAATGAAGGATTTCAAATATTAGACGCGTCAACACTCGCTGAAAAAGATTTAAATCACCATCAGCATACATTAATCACTCAAGTGTACGATCAGTTTTCCGTATCTGACGCAAAACTCACACTTCTCGAGTATTACGACCCGAGTACAGTAGTGACGCTGATTATTGGTGCTGGAAGTGAAAGTGAAACTCTAATTACAAAACCACTTGAAGAAATCGATTATGATGTACCGAACTCAAATTTAATGACGATGTTTGTACCAAAAGTGGAAAGTACGGACTTAGATAATCGATCGGTGTATTATATGCGTGAAATTTACCAAGTGCTCGTCGGAGAGAATGGTTGTCCGTGGGATAAAGTTCAAACCCACGAGTCACTTGAACGATTTTTAATTGAAGAATCGTACGAAGTTATTGAAGCGATTGAAAAAGAAGATGACGATTTACTCGTTGAAGAACTCGGAGACATTTTACTACAGGTTGGACTTCATGCAGCAATCGCTGAGCGTGACGGCTACTTTAACTTCCACGATATATTAGAAAGTTTAAATCGTAAAATCGTCCATAGACATCCGCACGTCTTTGGAGATGCGGTTGTCAATAACAGTGACGACTTAAAAGAAGTATGGAATGCTCAAAAGAAAAAAGAAGGTAAAACAGAACGCGTTAAATACGAAAAAGAGTACGCGACAAAAGTACTTGAGTGGATGAAAGAAACGATCCACAACGAAAAATCATTATCTGAAATATTGGAGGATACGAATGAGACTCGATAAATTTTTAAAAGTATCGCGAATTATTAAGCGTCGTCCACTTGCTAAAACGATGAGTGATGATGGGCGTATCGAAGTAAACGGTAGAGTCGCTAAAGCTGGAACGAATGTTGAAGTGGGTGATGAGTTAAAAATAAGATTCGGAAAACGCATCGTCACGTATAAAGTTCTCGACTTAAAAGAACATGCAAAAAAAGAAGAAGCAGAACAAATGATAGAATTGATAAACGATGAAAAAATCGAAGATGATTCTGAATGGTAACTCGCTTAAAAATCGTGTAAAATTAATAAAAAGGATGTGAATACAAATGACAAACAAAATTATAAAAATGCTCAATAAATATACGATCGATTCTGATACAAAACGTGAAGTGTTAAAAGGTGAACGAAAAGTTCGACGCCGACGTATGTTAGCAATGAGTATACTTGCATTTGTCTTAACATTTGTATTCATATCAATAGGCATCAACCAAAAAGTTGAAAATAGAAATCTTCAAGATGAGGTGAGAGACACAGAACTCGTCTTAGAGGAAACAAATGAAGAACATGAAGCGCTAAAACAAGAAATTGCGCAGTTAAACGATGATAATTATATTAGACGTATTGCACGTGGAGATTTCTTTATGTCAGATAGTGGAGAACTCATATTTTCACTACCAGAATCTAAAAAAGAAAAAGATAAAGAAAAGTGATTATTATCTAGTTTAATGGTATGATTAGTAGTAATTAAAAGAATATTCAGGAGGATATATAATTTCATGTCAGTTGAAGTTGGCGAAAAAGTCGTCGGAAAAGTTACAGGGGTTAAACCTTTTGGAGCGTTTGTAGAATTACCAGACGGAAAAAGTGGACTAGTACACATCAGTGAGGTCGCAAACAAATTCGTAGAAGATATTAACGACCATGTAAAAGTAAATGATGAGGTTAAAGTGAAAGTATTATCCGTTGGTGATGACGGCAAAATCTCGCTATCAATAAAACAAGCAGAAAAACCTAAGAGACAGCGTAAAGAACAGTCTCCAGAAGACTTCGAAAAGAAACTATCTAACTTCTTAAAAGATAGTGAAGAACGTATGAGTTCAATTAAAAGGCAAGCTGAAGCGCGTCGCGGAGGCCGTTAAATAACAGAAATAAAAAAGGCTGGAATTTTCTAGCCTTTTTTATCTTTTAAGGTGTTGGCCATGGTAAAACTAAACGTCAGTTGGAAACCATCTGATGATATCGCACTTGCATTATCTGGCGGTATTGATTCGATGGTATTATATAATCTTTTAAAAACAACATACAAAGACACATATCGTAAGTTGTATATATTTCATGTGAATCACGGTGCAAGAATCGAATCATTCGACGAAGAGAAAGCGTTAAAAAAACGTGTTGAGCGTGATGGTTTTAAATTTCTATCAACAACTTTAAATATAGAAAAATTCTCTCAACAAAAAGGTCGTCTTTTACGCTATGAATTTTTCTTTCAAGAAATGCGTAACAATAATATCCAGTACTGCTTAACTGCGCACCATAAAGACGATGATTTTGAAAGTATTATATTCGAGTTACTTACGAGTCGTTATTTACACGGTGTTGGCATAAAAGAGATTTACAAAAGATTCGTTCGTCCGATGTTAAACGTTCGTTTAAAAGAGATTGAAACGTATGCTCATAATTATAATGTGACGTACTTTTTAGATCAGACGAACGAAACAAATGATTACACACGAAATTACATTCGTCACGAGATTTTAACTCATGTAGATAGCCATGAGGCACTGCATTTAGAGAGTTTAACAGCGTTTAAAGAAGATTATAATGCATTAGTAGCGCTTGCGAAATCAGAGGCTGAAGCCTTTTTAAAGCGTCCGTTTAAACGCTCACAGTTTAATCAGTGTCGTCATATATTGAAAGTGTATATTTTAAGCATTTGGCTCAAAGTGAGCCGCACGTACATCGAAGAAATTATACGAAGATTAGACAGTAACGAAAGTCAGTTTGAGTTACCAATTGGTCATAAGATGTTCGTTTGTAGCTATGATAATTGTTATATCCGTGAAGATAAAACTTATAAAACGCATTTAACAATAGATTCAACAGGCACGTATGAATTTAATGGGTATAAAATCTCTGTTAAAGGGCTAAGAGGGCTTACGGTTCGCACATTTCAAAACGGGGACCGGGTGAAATTAAAGGACGTTGGAACTAAAAAAGTGAGTCGGCTTTTTATCGATAAAAAAATTAGTAACGACAAGCGAAAAACGATGCCAATTATCGTTGATGAAAACGGCAGAATCATTGCAGTTGGTGAAATTTATAATATAATAAAACTATTGAATAAAGATAATCGCGAAGTAAATTTAACTATTGAGGAGATTAACTATGACGCTTAGAAATGATATTGAAACGATAATTTTTAGCGAAGAAGATATCAAAGAAATTACGAAGCGACTTGCGGACGAATTAACAAAAGATTACGAAGGTAAAGAGCCGATATTCGTTGCCTTATTAAAGGGATCGATTATGTTTATGGGTGACCTTGTAAAATACGTCGATACGCACCTAGAGTTAGATTTTATGGATGTTTCGAGTTACGTTGGAACAAAATCTACAGGCGACGTTAAAATTTTAAAGGACCTTTCATCTTCAATTGAAGGACGTCACATCGTTATCGTTGAAGATATTGTTGAAACAGGCGCAACATTAAATTATATCATTGAGTTTTTACGTTCAAGAAAACCGGCGAGTGTTGAAGTGGTCACACTTCTAGATAAGCCGGTCGAAGATCGTAAGTTGGATGTTGAAGTAAAATATGTTGGAACAAAAATCCCTGAAGGATTTGTTGTTGGTTATGGATTGGACTTTAATGAAAAATACCGTAACTTACCTTACATTGGCTTATTAAAGCCAGAACTATATGAGTAATGCAAAACAGTAGAACATACATGAAGAACTATGTTAATATTTCTTTTAGTGTAATAGAAACGGAGGATTACGGATGCCTAAAAAAACTGGCCGTAATATATTGCTTTTAGCAATATTAGCAGTAATATTATTCGGTATTTTCCAAAGTTTTAATGGTGGTGCGCAGGCAGACAAAGAACTGCAATACAACCAATTTATAGAAGCTTTGGATAACAAAGACATAGAAAAAATGACGATTCAACCAGAGAGCAACGTTTACTTAGTAAATGGTAAATTAAAAGATCAAAATGATCATGAATCGTTTAGTACAGTTATTCCTTATAATGCATCACAAGATTTAGATTCAATTTTAGAAACAGCTAAAGAAGATAAAGACTTAACATTTAACGTAGAGCCTGCAGAGGAACAAAGTCCTTGGACAGGTATGTTATTTACATTTATACCGCTACTTGTAATTCTATTTTTCTTCTTATTCTTAATGTCAAACGCACAAGGCGGCGGTGGAAACCGTATGATGAACTTCGGTAAAAGTAAGGCGAAGCAATTTGATAATACGAAATCAAAAACACGCTTCTCTGACGTAGCCGGAGCAGATGAAGAAAAAGCAGAATTAGTTGAAGTTGTAGACTTCTTAAAAGATCACCGTAAATTTGACAAAATGGGTGCGCGTATTCCTAAAGGGGTACTACTTACAGGACCTCCAGGTACTGGTAAGACGTTAATCGCTCGTGCTGTCGCAGGTGAAGCGGGCGTACCATTCTTCTCAATTTCAGGTTCTGACTTTGTTGAGATGTTTGTTGGTGTAGGTGCGTCACGTGTACGTGACTTATTCGAACAAGCGAAGAAAAATTCACCATGTATTATCTTTATTGATGAGATTGACGCTGTTGGTCGTCAACGTGGTGCTGGTGTCGGTGGTGGACACGATGAACGTGAACAAACACTAAACCAATTACTTGTAGAAATGGACGGATTTGCGAGTAATGAAGGAATCATTATGATCGCAGCAACAAACCGTGCAGATATTTTAGACCCAGCGCTATTACGTCCAGGTCGTTTTGACAGACAAATTCAAGTTGGTTTACCAGACGTTAAAGGTCGTGAAGCAGTACTTAGAGTACATGCACGTAACAAACCATTAGACGAAACGGTAGACTTAAAAGCAATCGCACAACGTACACCAGGATTCTCTGGTGCGGACTTAGAAAACTTACTAAACGAAGCGTCACTTGTTGCGACTCGTGCAGGTAAAAACAAAGTCGATATGAGAGACGTCGATGAAGCAACAGACCGCGTAATCGCAGGACCTGCGAAGAAATCACGCGTAATGAGTGAAAAAGAACGCCGTATTGTAGCGTTCCACGAAGCAGGACATACAGTGATTGGTATGGTATTAGACGAAGCGGAAACAGTCCATAAAGTTACGATTGTTCCACGTGGTCAAGCAGGTGGGTATGCAGTAATGCTACCGAAAGAAGACCGCTACTTTATGACAAAACCAGAACTTCAAGACAGAATTGTTGGTTTACTTGGAGGACGTGTTGCAGAAGAAGTAACATTTGGTGAAGCATCAACAGGTGCTCATAACGACTTCCAAAGAACAACAAGTCTTGCGAGAAAAATGGTTAAAGAATTTGGTATGAGTGAAAAACTTGGACCAATTCAGTTCGGTGAAACAGGTGGACAAGTATTCTTAGGTAAAGAAATGGGTAGCGAACCAAGCTATTCAGACACATTTGCTTATGAGATTGACTTAGAAGTTCAGAAGATTGTTAAAGAAGCGTATGAAAGATGTCATGATATCTTAACAACGCATCAAGAACAACTTACTTTAATTGCAGAAACATTACTCGTTGAAGAAACGTTAGACCGCGAACAAATCGAAGGGTTATTCCACGAGGGTAAATTACCTGAACGTCAATACGATGACAGTCATCTAGAAGAAGATGATGGAGATGACGTAAAAGCTGGTCACTCATACGAGGAAATTAAAGAAAAACTACAACATCATGAAGATGTTTCTGATGATGAGAAAGAAGTCTCTCGTCCAGAAATGACTGACGATGAAGACGTTACAGATGACCTGGATTCAAAAAATCCAAACGAACAACGTAATGTACAAGACGATACAGACAACAAATAACAAAAAAGTCGCCTCGAGTTAGGCGACTTTTATTATGGAGGAAATAATATGACAGACAAATTAATTCGTGGCTTAGGCTTAAATGATGAAGTTAGAATTTTTGCATTAGACACGACGGAAACAGTAAATGAAGCAGTGACTAGACATGGTGCATATCCAACAGCTGCTGCAGCTTTAGGACGTACAATGACTGCAACAGTTGTACTCGGTGCAATGTTAAAAGGTGACGATAAAGTAACAGTTACAGTCGAAGGTGGTGGACCGATTGGTGCCATCGTCACAGACGCTGACTCAAAAGGACACGTCCGTGGATACGTTCAACACCCTGACGTTCACTTTGACTTAAACGAACATGGGAAACTAGATGTAAGACGTGCAGTCGGAACAAATGGTTACTTAAGAGTGGCAAAAGATATCGGACTAAAAGACAACTTCGTTGGATCTGTAGAAATTATTTCAGGAGAACTCGGAGAAGACTTCTCATACTACTTCTACCACTCAGAACAAGTCCCATCGATTGTTGCTCTTGGTGTACTTGTTAATCCAGACAATACAATCAAAGCAGCAGGTGGTTTAATCATCCAAGTTCTACCGTCAGCAAGTGAGGAGACAATCACAAAACTTGAACAAGTCGCTGGCGACATGCGTCCAATCTCTCAAATGATTGACGACGACTTATCACCAGAACAAATTGTCAATGAAGTACTTGGCGAAGACTGGAGAAAGTTAGACGAAATGCCAGTAGAATTTGAATGTACGTGCAGTAAAGAAAGATTCTTAAACGCAATCTCATCAATTGATCAAAGTGAAATCAAACAAATGATTGAAGAAGACGGAGGCGCAGAAGCAGTGTGTAACTTCTGCCGAAATACAATTTGGATTGAAAAAGAAGAACTCGAAGAGTTATTAAACTAGTGCCGTCCTGGAAATTCCCACGTGATTATTGCGGGGTCAGGCAGTTGTATCGTTTAATTAACAAAAACTTATGCAATTATCTTAGTTTTGTAAGATAAAAAGATTTAATTAACGAAAAGTGTGCGCTGAGGACGGAAAGTGTTAAATAAAAAGATTTATTTGACAAAATGCAATCGAGTTCGTCAAAAAATGTAAAATAAATCGATATAATTAACAGTTTTTAAGAAAAAATGTTAAATAGTAAAGTAAGCTTCTGAACTATAGACTAAAGTTCGGAAGCTTTTTGTTTTTTAGGACATTGAAGATAAAAATCATACTTCGTCTATGATTTTCTATAAATTCTATGATTAAAAAACTTCTTTTAGGGAAAACAATATAAACAACATCATTGTAAAGAAACTCAAACAATGATATATTCATAGTTAGTTACTATGATATTAAATTGGGAGGACAAAAGATGTCTAACAAAGTATTTAACAATATTAATGAAGCGATTGGTCATACACCACTCGTCAAATTAAACAGATTAACAGATGATAATATGGCTGATGTTTATGTGAAATTAGAATTCATGAACCCAGGCTCTTCTGTTAAAGATCGTATCGCTCTTGCGATGATTGAAGCTGCAGAAGAAGCAGGTAAATTAACGAAAGATACAACAATCGTAGAACCAACAAGTGGTAACACTGGTATTGGTCTTGCGATGGTTGCAGCTAGTAAAGGATATAAAGCAGTTTTAGTTATGCCTGACACGATGAGTAAAGAACGCCGTAACTTATTAAAAGCATACGGTGCAGAACTTGTCTTAACACCAGGTGCAGATGGTATGAAAGGTGCAATTAAAAAAGCGAATGAGCTTGCTGAAAAAGATGGTTACTTCATGCCGCAACAATTCGAAAACCCTGCGAACCCTAAAATTCACGAAAACACTACAGGTCCAGAACTTGTAGAACAAGCAAAAAGTGCTGGATTCACGATCGATGCATTCATTGCAGGTGTTGGTACAGGTGGTACAGTAACAGGTGTTGGACATGTGCTAAAAGAAAACAATCCAAACACAAAAGTATACGCACTAGAACCATCAGACTCACCAGTACTTTCAGGTGGAGAATCAGGACCACATAAACTACAAGGACTTGGTGCAGGATTTGTACCAGACACGTTAGACACTGAAGTATACGATGGAGTTGTAAAAGTAGAAAATGAAACAGCATTCGAATACGCAAGAAAACTTGCTAAAGAAGAAGGAATCCTTGGTGGTATTTCTTCAGGTGCAGCAGTATATGCAGCATTAGAAGAAGCGAAGAAATTAGGTAAAGGAAAAACAGTCGTTACTGTATTACCATCAAACGGTGAAAGATATCTATCAACACCATTATTTAATTTTGAATAATAATAAAACCTTTTAGAGTCATATTACTCTAAAAGGTTTTTTTACGTATATTATCAGATATTATATAAATCGAGATTTCTGCTATTTAAATAATGTAAACGCTTTAAAGTTTAAAATATTTACTAAAAGTAAACGATATTGTACACTAAGGGTAATATCTAGGATGTCAAGATATTGTAGACAGCAAGATTAGCAAATACAATAAAGTTTAAAAATAATTAATTTGAAGTACAGAATTTAAAACATTAAGGAGAGGTTTTAATGGGAAAAAAGTACGATTTTATTCCTAATCGATTAAACAAATATTCGATTAGAAGATTTACAGTTGGAACCGCATCTATCCTGATTGGTTCATTACTATTTTTAGGTCAGGATGTAGAAGCAAGTGAACAAATTGAAAGTGCAAAAACAGATGAAGAGAACAACTTAGAAGTTACAACCAATGCCGATCAAGAAACTCTTGAAACAACACCAGATAGCACTGAAGAAACACAAAAAGATATAGTAAATGATTCAGTGGATAATTTTGAAGAGACATCAAAACAAGAAACTGAAGAGAACGATCAATCTCTAACAGAACAATCAACTCCAGAAGAACAAAAATTTGAAACAGAAGAAGTCGAAACCTCAGAAGATTCAGTAGAAGCTGAACAAGTAGAAGAGCAGCCTCAAAAAGAAACTTCAGAAAAGTCAAATGAAAATAACACTCCAGAACAACAGCCACTTGAAACAGAGGAAAATCAAAATCCAGAAGTTAAAGTAGAAGATGATCAAACAAAAGAACAACCCCAAAGAGAAACTCCAAAAGAGCCAGTTGAAGAAAAACAAAATGAAAACTCACAACAAGAATCTGATGAAACACAAGAATCACCTCAAGAAGAATTAGAAGCACTTCCTAAAAAAGAAGTATCTAAAGATAAATCATTAGAAGAACAAGAAGAAATTGTAAAATCTAAAGAAGATGTAAAAGTTGCTCTATATAATAATGACAAAGATGAAAGAGAAAAATCAGCAGCACCTCAAGAATTTATAGATAAATATAATGCAACAACCAATCGTAAAGAAATGGTAGAAACAATGCTTTCAGAAATTTATGAAAGCGAAGATGTTGAAGGTATTATGAATAATCTAGATGTTGATTACAATACTATTTCAGCAAATGACTTATATAATTCTGTTATTTATGCAGGCTTAGAATATGCGAGTCAGCAAAAAAATGCATTTACTTCTTTTGCTGTAAGAGAAAATCCAAATCAAATTTATGATTCATTAGAGCAAATAGGAGAACAATTTAACCTTAAAAAAATAGATCCAAATACAGGTGTTACAATTAATGGAGAAGGATCTACTGCTTTAAATCAATATCCAGCCTATTACACTGTTGAAGCAGTACCAAATCATTCGACAAATAATATGGATTTTACAGTCAAATGGAAAGTTGATAAAAATGCTACAGAAAGTGCCCACCGTGCTGTAGTTGGGGGGTTAAATTTTGGTAGTGCTTATAAAGTGCCTTCAGTAATTAAAGGCCAGTCGACTATAACAGGGACAAAAAATCCAATTGTTTCTAATCACAATATGTCTATTGGAGGAAAACCTGGCTATCCTCCAGGCTATGCGTCAAATACATTTATAGAAATAACTAAATTTCCAGTAAAAAACGATGGTCATATAGAATATAGATTTAGTGTTCCAGTAACAGATTGGAACGGAGATTTAGGTTTCTATGGAAATATCGGAATGTATTCTCAAGATGTGGCTGGTACAGCAGTTAGACCAGACACTTTTGATAACTACTTTAGAGATCAACACTATATTAAAGTATCAAGTAACCCAGAAAAAGAATTTGAATTTAGAGATGATATATCAGATGTTGACGAAATACCATATCAAATTGAGTATAGAGTATCTAAAGATTTACCTATGGGTGAACAAAGAACTATTAGAGAAGGTAAAAATGGTAAACGTGGAACAATCTATACTATTGTAAGTTACGATGGAGAAGATGTAGGAAAACTAATAAAAGAAACATATAATGAAGCACCTACTAATAAATTAGTAGAATTAGGTATCGGTAACTTAGATAGTGAAGATGAAGCACCTAAACCACCAATTGTAGATCCAAAACTTTCTGGAGAAAATACTATTACTGGTGAGTCAGTACCTAATGCAGATATACAAATTAATGTTGGTGGTAAAACTTATACAACAAAATCTGATGATTCTGGTAGATTCAGTACTACATTACCTGACTATACTTTAAAACAAGGTGAAACTATCACAGCTACTGCGACAGTTGATGGTAAAACAAGTCAACCAGGTAAAACTATTGTACCTCGAGATGGACGAACACCATCTATTAAAACCGATGTAGTCAGAGGTAAGAATGATGAAGGAAAAGATGGTAGCTGGATTACAATTAGAAATTCAGAGACTAATGAAGAAATTGATAAATTCTTTGTCCCAGATGGAGCTAAGGGTGAAAAAGGCGATAAAGGTGAAGATGGTGAGTCACCAGAGGTAGAAGTTATAGATAACGGAGATGGCACAAAAACTATCTTTATTAAAAATCCGGGTGAAGATGAACCGCAAAAAGCAATTATTAAAGATGGAAAAGATGGTAACTCTTCAGTTATTACTCAAGAAAGAGGAACTAAAGATGGTCGTACCGGAGTATATGTTACGGTATGGGAAACAGACTCAAAAGGTAATCAGATTGATGGAACTGAAAAAACAGAATTTATTCCTGACGGTAAAGACGGAGCTGATGGTAAAGACGGTCAAACATATGCTCCAGTAGTAGAAAAAGGAGAAGATGGAACAACAACAATCAAGTTCTATCCAGTAGATCCTAAGACTGGTGAACCAGATACAAGTCAAGCCCCAATCGCAACAGGCGAAGTTAAAGACGGTCAAGATGGTAAAGACGGCGTTGACGGTGAAGACGGAAAAGACGGTCAAACATATGCTCCAGTAGTAGAAAAAGGAGAAGATGGAACAACAACAATCAAGTTCTATCCAGTAGATCCTAAGACTGGTGAACCAGATACAAGTCAAGCCCCAATCGCAACAGGCGAAGTTAAAGACGGTCAAGATGGTAAAGACGGTGTTGACGGTGAAGACGGAAAAGACGGTCAAACATATGCTCCAGTAGTAGAAAAAGGAGAAGATGGAACAACAACAATCAAGTTCTATCCAGTAGATCCTAAGACTGGTGAACCAGATACAAGTCAAGCCCCAATCGCAACAGGCGAAGTTAAAGACGGTCAAGATGGTAAAGACGGTGTTGACGGTGAAGACGGAAAAGACGGTCAAACATATGCTCCAGTAGTAGAAAAAGGAGAAGATGGAACAACAACAATCAAGTTCTATCCAGTAGATCCTAAGACTGGTGAACCAGATACAAGTCAAGCCCCAATCGCAACAGGCGAAGTTAAAGACGGTCAAGATGGTAAAGACGGTGTTGACGGTGAAGACGGAAAAGACGGTCAAACATATGCTCCAGTAGTAGAAAAAGGAGAAGATGGAACAACAACAATCAAGTTCTATCCAGTAGATCCTAAGACTGGTCAACCAGATACAAGTCAAGATCCAATTGCGTCAGGTGAAGTTAAAGACGGTCAAGATGGTAAAGACGGCGTTGACGGTGAAGACGGAGCTGATGGTGAAGACGGTCAGACATATGCTCCAGTAGTAGAAAAAGGAGAAGATGGAACAACAACAATCAAGTTCTATCCAGTAGATCCTAAGACTGGTGAACCAGATACAAGTCAAGACCCAATCGCAACAGGTGAAGTTAAAGACGGCCAAGATGGTAAGTCACCAGAAGTAGAAGTTAGAGACAACGAAGACGGAACACATACAATTGTTGTGACAAACCCAGATGGATCAACAACAGAAACAACAGTTAAAGACGGCCAAGATGGTAAGTCACCAGAAGTAGAAGTTAGAGACAACGAAGACGGAACACATACAATTGTTGTGACAAACCCAGATGGATCAACAACAGAAACAACAGTTAAAGACGGTCAAGATGGTAAGTCACCAGAAGTAGAAGTTAGAGACAACGAAGACGGAACACATACAATTGTTGTGACAAACCCAGATGGATCAACAACAGAAACAACAGTTAAAGACGGTCAAGATGGTAAAGACGGTGTTGACGGTGAAGACGGAAAAGACGGTCAAACATATGCTCCAGTAGTAGAAAAAGGAGAAGATGGAACAACAACAATCAAGTTCTATCCAGTAGATCCTAAGACTGGTCAACCAGATACAAGTCAAGATCCAATTGCGTCAGGTGAAGTTAAAGACGGTCAAGATGGTAAAGACGGCGTTGACGGTAAAGACGGCAACACAGTCCGTGTTGAAAACAATGATGACGGCACGTATGACATTGTTGTTGTAGACCCAGAAGGCAACGAAGTTAGCCGTAATACAGTCCGTGATGGTAAAGATGGAGCTGATGGTAAAGACGGACAGACTCCAAATATCGAAGTCGTACCAAGTGAAGATCCAGAAAATCCAGGATATACACTCATCATTACTAACCCTGAGACTGGTGAAACAGAAGAAATCTTTGTTAGAGATGGCCAAGACGGTAAAGACGGCGTTGACGGTGAAGACGGAGCTGATGGTAAAGACGGACAGACTCCAAATATCGAAGTTGTACCAAGTGAAGACCCAGAAAACCCAGGATATACAATCGTCATTACTAACCCTGAGACTGGTGAAACAGAAGAAATCTTTGTTAGAGACGGCCAAGACGGTAAAGATGGTGTTGACGGTAAAGACGGCAACACAGTCCGTGTTGAAAACAATGATGACGGCACGTATGACATTGTTGTTGTAGACCCAGAAGGCAACGAAGTTAGCCGTAATACAGTCCGTGATGGTAAAGATGGAGCTGATGGTAAAGACGGACAGACTCCAAATATCGAAGTCGTACCAAGTGAAGATCCAGAAAATCCAGGATATACAATCGTCATTACTAACCCTGAGACTGGTGAAACAGAAGAAATCTTTGTTAGAGACGGCCAAGACGGTAAAGATGGTGTTGACGGTAAAGACGGCAACACAGTCCGTGTTGAAAACAATGATGACGGCACGTATGACATTGTTGTTGTAGACCCAGAAGGCAACGAAGTTAGCCGTAATACAGTCCGTGATGGTAAAGATGGAGCTGATGGTAAAGACGGACAGACTCCAAATATCGAAGTCGTACCAAGTGAAGATCCAGAAAATCCAGGATATACAATCGTCATTACTAACCCTGAGACTGGTGAAACAGAAGAAATCTTTGTTAGAGACGGTCAAGATGGTAAAGACGGCGTTGACGGTAAAGACGGACAGACTCCGAATATCGAAGTCGTACCAAGTGAAGATCCAGAAAACCCAGGATATACACTCATCATTACTAACCCTGAGACTGGTGAAACAGAAGAAATCTTTGTTAGAGATGGCCAAGACGGTAAAGACGGCGTTGACGGTGAAGACGGAGCTGATGGTAAAGACGGACAGACTCCAAATATCGAAGTCGTACCAAGTGAAGATCCAGAAAACCCAGGATATACACTCATCATTACTAACCCTGAGACTGGTGAAACAGAAGAAATCTTTGTTAGAGACGGCCAAGACGGTAAAGATGGTGTTGACGGTAAAGACGGCAACACAGTCCGTGTTGAAAACAATGATGACGGCACGTATGACATTGTTGTTGTAGACCCAGAAGGCAACGAAGTTAGCCGTAATACAGTCCGTGATGGTAAAGATGGAGCTGATGGTAAAGACGGACAGACTCCGAATATCGAAGTCGTACCAAGTGAAGACCCAGAAAACCCAGGATATACAATCGTCATTACTAACCCTGAGACTGGTGAAACAGAAGAAATCTTTGTTAGAGACGGCCAAGACGGTAAAGATGGTGTTGACGGTAAAGACGGCAACACAGTCCGTGTTGAAAACAATGATGACGGCACGTATGACATTGTTGTTGTAGACCCAGAAGGCAACGAAGTTAGCCGTAATACAGTCCGTGATGGTAAAGATGGAGCTGATGGTAAAGACGGACAGACTCCAAATATCGAAGTCGTACCAAGTGAAGATCCAGAAAATCCAGGATATACAATCGTCATTACTAACCCTGAGACTGGTGAAACAGAAGAAATCTTTGTTAGAGATGGCCAAGACGGTAAAGACGGCGTTGACGGTGAAGACGGAGCTGATGGTAAAGACGGACAGACTCCAAATATCGAAGTCGTACCAAGTGAAGATCCAGAAAACCCAGGATATACAATCGTCATTACTAACCCTGAGACTGGTGAAACAGAAGAAATCTTTGTTAGAGACGGCCAAGACGGTAAAGATGGTGTTGACGGTAAAGACGGCAACACAGTCCGTGTTGAAAACAATGATGACGGCACGTATGACATTGTTGTTGTAGACCCAGAAGGCAACGAAGTTAGCCGTAATACAGTCCGTGATGGTAAAGATGGAGCTGATGGTAAAGACGGACAGACTCCGAATATCGAAGTCGTACCAAGTGAAGATCCAGAAAATCCAGGATATACACTCATCATTACTAACCCTGAGACTGGTGAAACAGAAGAAATCTTTGTTAGAGACGGTCAAGATGGTAAAGATGGTGTTGACGGTGAAGACGGAGCTGATGGTAAAGACGGACAGACTCCAAATGTTGAAACTAAAGAAGTTAAAGACAAAGACGGTAATGTAATTGGAGAGAGATTAATCTTTACTGATGAATCAGGAAAAGTTCTAGATGAAACTACAATTTACCATGGCAGAGATGGTAAAGATGGTGCTGACGGTCAAGACGGAAAAGATGGTCAATCTGTCGATGTGGAAGTACGTCCAGTCCTAGATTCTAATGGTAAAGTGATCGGGCAAGAGCTTATCTTCCGTGACAAAGAAACAAATGCAGAGTTAGACCGTGGAATTATCTACAGTGGTAAAGATGGTGCTGACGGTAAAGATGGAAAAGATGGTCAATCTGTTGATGTGGAAGTACGTCCAGTCTTAGATTCTAATGGTAAAGAAATTGGAAAAGAATTTATCTTCCGCGATAAAGAAACAAAAGTAGAGTTAGATCGAGGAATTATTTATAATGGCCAAGACGGAAAAGATGGAGCTGACGGCAAAGAAGGTAAAGATAATGGAATTACAAACTCAAATGTAAATGATATCTTTATTGATCAAAACAATAACATTATTGTAGAACGTGAAGATGGTAGTAAAGAAAAATTAGGACAACTACCTTCAGAGTCAGTGATTAAAAATGTTATTGTTAATGTTAATAATGAAGTCGTATTAGTGTATAACGATGGTAAGACTATAAACATTGGAAAACTTCCAACAACTAATGGAAAAGACGGTAAATCTGCTTATGAATTATGGCTAGAACAAGGTCATACAGGAACAATTGATGATTTCTTTGAATGGTTAAAAGGAAAAGATGGTAAGACACCATCTATTGATTCAAATGAAATCAAAGATGAAAATGGCGATGTGACTGGTGTTCATATCATTATCAGAGATGGCGATGGAAACATTGTTAATGAATATGATATTTACAACGGTAGAGATGGAAAAGATGTTGGTACACCAACTGTTGAAACTGAAACAATTTACGATGAGAATAAGAATGAGCTTGGATATACTATTATTGTTAAAGATGGTAATGGTAATAAGCTAAATGAATTCGATATTCGACATGGTAAAGACGGCAAAGATGGAGTAGATGGACAAGATGGTGAATCAATTACAGTTATAAGCCAAAAAACAGATAAAGACGGTAATATTACATTAGAGTTCAGTGATGGATCTACTGTAGTTATACCTGGAGGTAAGGATGGTAAGTCCATCTTTATAACAGGAAATTACAGAGATGAAAATAACAATACAGTCATTGAATTTAGTGACGGAACGTCTATAATTATTCCATGTAATTGTGGTACAAATGGATCTGAAGATACACCAGAAGATTCAGATGAAACACCAAATGAACCGGGTGAACCAGAAGGCACACCAGAAGATTCAGATGAAACACCAAATGAACCAGGTGAATCAGAAGATACACCAGAAGATTCAGATGAAACACCAAATGAACCAGGTGAACCAGAAGATACACCAGAAGATTCAGATGAAACACCAAATGAACCAGGTGAACCAGAAGATACACCAGAAGATTCAGGTGAGACATCAGAAGAACCAGGTGAATCAGAAGACACACCAGAAGATTCAGATGAAACACCAAATGAACCAGGTGAATCAGAAGATACACCAGAAGATTCAGATGAAACACCAAATGAACCGGGTGAACCAGAAGACACACCAGTACAACCAAGTAAACCAGTTGTAAGTGAGAATGTTCAAAATGAAACACCAAAATCAACTAATGATCATGGTGAAGTAAAAGAGAACACTTTACCTGAAACTGGTGAAACTAATAATGGTACTGCATTAAGTGCTACTGCACTTCTATTAATTGGTACTTCAATGCTTGCAGGAACTAGAAGACGTAAAGAGGACTAAAGGTTAATCTTTAGGTATAAAAATAACCCAGTAGCTCAAATTGCTACTGGGTTTTTTCTGCTTATTTTTCTCTCTTTGTTACATTCAAATTATCACCAGTCTTATCGACTTCAATGTCATCGTATTGGACGGTGTCTTTAATATGTTTCACTTCTTCTGTCACTTCTTTTCGAATAACAATTTCTTCAGAAACGACTTGCTCTTTAATAATGCGAATACGCTCTCGAGTCACTGGTATACGCGTAACGTTGATGTCGTCAGTGTCTTCAGCGTTATTGTATTCTGATAATAACGGCTCTTCTTCAAACTTATGACGTTCGATGGTGACGGAATCTTTTTGAATCGGTACATCGACTTCTTCTTCACGTGTTTTTACACGTTTTCTAACATTTACTTCCCCTGCGTCAACAGTGTGTTTATTCGCGACGAGTTGTTCTTCATGTAGTTCGAATTTTCCAGGTACTTCTTGTTTATTGTTATCACCTTCATTAAAGATGAATAACAAGTACTCACCTCGATCGAGTAAATTAGAAACTTCGATGAGTTCTTCATCGGTAAAATCTTTAAAAACAGAAGCGTCAGTCGTTTCGTCGGTAATAATCGCTTCGTTTAGTCCACTATATTTTTGTAAAAGTTCGGGAACTGGTTGAGCGGTAAATACAGTTAATTCATTCGGTTCATAACCACGCGCGACGTATGCATTAATTTTTTTATCTAATTCAGTTATATTTTGTGCGTGAGTAAATTGTGACATAGTAATCACTCCAAATCTATAATTTTTTAAACATACTTATACTCTTACTCTTCAACTTCTATAACGAGTTTTCCATGAACTTCGTGATTTTCTAATTTTTCATGTGCTTTAAAGATATTGTCTACTGATAATCCTTTCATAACCTCTGTGACTGTTGGTTTATAAACACCTTCATTAATAAGATGACTAATTTCACTTAAGTATCTATGGTACTGATACTGATCATCAAGATCTTGTAGTGCTCTTGTAAACATAAATTCATGTGTAAATGTAATACTTTTTGCTTTTAAGAGGTTTAAGTCTTGTTTTTCAGTAAATGCGACAATTGTTGCGATATGACCACGTGGTTTTACAAGGTCAATCATCACTTCATAATATAAATCTGTGTCAAATGTACAAAATACATAGTCGACGTTTTCGATATTATGAGATTTAAATTCATCACGTAAATCATTTTTATGATTTAACACGATGTCGGCACCGAGTGATTTTGACCATTCTTTTGTTTCATCTTTTGATGCGGTTGTGATGACTGTGAGGCCGTAGTGTTTCGCAATTTGTGTCGCCATACTTCCAACGCCACCTGCACCGTTAATAATAAGGATAGATTTACCCTTATTGTCTTCTTTATTTTTACTAATATTAAACACTTCAAAAAGTGTTTCTGACGCAGTAAGGCTAGTGAGTGGAAATCCAGCCGCTTCATTAAGCGATACGTTTTTAGGTGCATGCGCGATATATGCCTCATGCATCACTTGATGTGTTGCGTTCGAGCCGTCGACATCTGCACGACCAGAGTAAAAAACGACGTCTCCTTTTTTATAGCTCGTTACTTCACTTCCAACATCTTCAACAACACCGACCGCATCGTAACCGAGTATTCTCGGTGGGTGTTTAATTTCAGTTTGACGTGTTTTTGTATCGACAGGGTTCATACCAATCGATTTTACTTTAACAAATACGTCTTTATCGTTTAATTCTGGTTTTTCGAAGTCTTTTTTGTAAAACTTATTTCCTTCACTTAGTTTAAATGGTTCATCTGCAACAATCGCATACATGTTTAACGCCTCCAATTTAATAGTTAATATATGAATACCCTTACTTCTAACATAAGAAACCGTCAAAGAATTTATAAGTTAAAAAGCCGATAAAAAAATGGTATAATACTTATATTCTATGTAATTGAGGATGATTAGAGTGAAGCGACTACAAATTATGGGCATATTAAATGTCACACCGGACTCTTTCAGTGACGGTGGAGAGTTTCATCAGCTAGATCATGCGGTCGAACACGCAGAGCAAATGGTTAAAGACGGTGCAGATATTATCGATGTCGGCGGTTATTCAACGCGTCCAGGAGGGCATACTCCTATTTCTGTTGAGGAAGAAATTAAACGTGTCGTTCCAGTAGTCGAAGCGATTCACAACTTAAATTTAAATGTCGACATTTCTGTAGACACGTTTCGTAGTGAAGTTGCAAAAGCGAGTATTGAAGCAGGAGCTACGATTATTAACGATCAGTGGCGTGGAACGTATGATGAAAAGATATTAGAAGTCGTCAGCGAATATAACGTGCCGATTATTCTAATGCACAATAATGAGCATGGTAAATACGACGATGTCGTTGAAGGTATGATTGCGGAGTTAAAAGAAAGTGTAGAACTGTGTAAGAAATATAATATTAAAGATGAAAACATCTGGTTAGATCCAGGTGTTGGATTTGTAAAATCACGAGACGAAGAAATTAAAGTGATGAAAAACTTACACAAACTTGTCGATTTAGGGTATAAGGTTCTACTCGCAACAAGTCGTAAACGAATGATTAAAGAACTTATCGAAGACGATAGAGGACCAAAAGATAGAGACGCTGGTACTGCAGCAACAACAGTTATTGGTATTAACCACGGCGTAGATGCAGTGCGTGTTCATAATGTAAAAATGAACCGAGACATTAGTGATGTTTATATGAAGTTGAGAGGAAATTAAATGGATATTATAAAAGTAAATGGTATTCGACTTTACGCATATCACGGTGTTTTACAAGCAGAGCGTGATATTGGTCAGTATTTCATCGTTGACGTGGCATTATATACGGATTTAAGTGACGCAGGATTTTCAGACGATGTTAACGACACGATTAATTATGCCGAAGTGTATGAATCGGTTGAAACAATTGTTCAAGGTCCACCAGTGAATTTACTCGAGCACTTGGGACATAAAATTATTGAAAAACTTATGAGTGA
The DNA here is from genome assembly GCF_019357495.1 of Nosocomiicoccus ampullae. Classification (NCBI taxonomy): domain Bacteria; kingdom Bacillati; phylum Bacillota; class Bacilli; order Caryophanales; family Staphylococcaceae; genus Nosocomiicoccus; species Nosocomiicoccus ampullae. The sequence continues at coordinate 1,432,143 of NZ_CP079110.1, read as the reverse complement.
TTATCCTGCTGTGAAAAAAATTGAAGTTACAATCACAAAACCGAGTCCACCAATTGACGGCAACTACAAAGATGTGAGTGTGACGTTAAATAGAGAGGTTAAATAATGAAAGCTAAAGCTTATTTAGGACTTGGTGCAAATATTGGTGAACGACATGAAAACTTAAAACGTGCAATTCAGTTATTAAATGCTGGACCGCACGTCGAAGTAGCAAAAGAGTCATCAATTTACGAAACTGCACCATATGGTAAAACAGACCAACCTGATTTTTTAAATATGGTACTCGAAGTAAAAACGGATTTAGAACCGATTGAACTGTTAGAATTTTGTTTATCAGTAGAAAACGAACTTGGACGTGTGCGTGAAGAAGTGTGGGGGCCAAGAATTATTGATATCGATGTATTAATGTATGAAGACTTAGAAATCGACATCGATAACTTAATAGTCCCGCATGAAGAGATGCATTTAAGAAAATTCGTCTTAGAACCACTAAACGAAATTGCGCCAAACGCTGTTCACCCGACATTCAACAAAACAGTAAAAGAACTGTTAGACGAATTAAACGGTGACAACAATGTTTAAAATTGGGAATGTTGAAATCCCAAACCGCGTCGTGTTAGCACCAATGGCAGGTATTTCCAATGTCGCATTTAGAAAAACTGTGAAAGAATTTGGTGCTGGAATGGTATGCGCTGAAATGATCAGCGACAAAGCATTGTTATTGAATAGTAAGAGAACGTTAAAGATGCTCGAAGTCGATGAAGCTGAACATCCGATATCTCTCCAAATTTTTGGCGGTGAAAAAGAAACTTTAGTTGAAGCGGCTAAATATGTGGACCAGCATACAAATGCGGACATTATAGACATCAACATGGGATGTCCAGTAAATAAGGTCATTCGCTGTGAAGCAGGTGCAAGATGGTTACTCGACCCTAACAAAATTTACGAAATGGTGAGTGCTGTTGTAGAAGCAGTTGAGAAGCCAGTGACGTGTAAAATGCGTATCGGATGGGATGAAGATCATATTTATGCAGTAGAAAATGCAAAAGCTGCTGAACGTGCTGGTGCGTCTGCGATTGCGATGCATGGCCGTACACGTGTTCAAATGTATGAAGGTAAAGCGAACTGGAAAGTTATTAAAGAAGTAAAAGAAGCGGTGAGTATTCCGGTCATTGGTAACGGGGACGTGACGAGTCCAGAACTCGCGAAAAAGATGCTTGACGAAACAGGTGTCGACGCAGTAATGATTGGTCGCGCAGCACAAGGGAATCCATGGATGATTTATAGAACTGTCCATTATTTAAAAACTGGTGAGTTATTAGACGAACCAGATTTAAAAGAAAAAATTGATGTATTAACTCTTCATATGGACCGTCTCATCGACTTAAAAGGTGAGAAAACAGCGCTTATGGAGATGAGAAAGCATGCTTCATGGTACTTACGAAATGTGCGTGGTGGAGGTAAAATTCGCCAATCGCTTAAAGAAGTAAGTACACGTGAAGAGTTAGTGAATATGCTTCAAGAGTTTTTAAAAGAAACATCAACACGTGAACATAAATTAAACAAAGAAATACTTGTATAAGGAGAATCTATCAATGAGTGAAGAGATTAATGACCAAATTGAAGTTCGTTTAAATAAGATGAACGACCTTCGTGAAAAAGGACTCGACCCGTTCGGGCAAAAGTTTGAAACTGACGCAACGTCAAAAGAACTTTATGCAAAGTGGGATGAGTTTTCTAAAGAAGAATTAAAAGAAAAAGAAAATGAATCAAAAGTACGTATCGCAGGTCGTATTATGACAAAACGCGGTAAAGGTAAAGCAGGATTTGCGCATGTTCAAGATATCGATGGGCAAATTCAAATATACGTACGTAAAGACCAAATTGGTGAAGATGCGTTTGATGTATGGAAACAAACAGACCTCGGTGATATCGTAGGTATTGAAGGTGTTATGTTTAAAACAAATACAGGCGAATTATCTGTAAAAGCAACAGAATATTTCCATTTATCTAAAGCACTTCGCCCATTACCAGATAAACACCATGGACTTCAAGACGTTGAAGAGCGTTATAGAAAACGTTACTTAGACCTACTTACTAACGATGAGTCTAAAGCCCGCTTTATTTTACGCAGTAAAATCATTACTGAAATTAGAAGATATTTAGACGGTGAAGGCTTCTTAGAAGTTGAAACACCAATGATGCATGCGATTGCTGGTGGGGCACAAGCTCGTCCATTCATCACACACCACAATGCGCTAGACGTTGATTTATATATGCGAATTGCTTTAGAGTTACACTTAAAACGACTTGTCGTTGGTGGACTCGATAAAGTATACGAAATCGGAAGAGTATTCCGTAATGAAGGGGTATCAACACGCCATAACCCTGAATTCACAATGCTAGAGTTATATGAAGCATATGCAGATTATAAAGATATTATGGACTTAACTGAAAACTTAGTTGCACACGTTGCAAAAGAAGTGCTCGGATCATCAGTCATTGAATATGAAGGAGAAGAAATTGATCTTTCACCAGGTTGGCGTAGAGTTCATATGGCAGAAATTGTTAAAGAATATACAGGTGTAGATTTCTTTAAAGAGATGTCAGACGAAGAAGCACTTGAACTCGCAAAAGAACACGATGTAGAAGTCGATAAATTCCACAGTACATTTGGTCACGTGTTAAACGAATTCTTCGAACAAAAAGTAGAAGAGCACCTACATCAACCTACATTCGTCTACGGACACCCAGTAGAAGTATCACCGTTATCTAAGAAAAACCCTGAAGACGAAAGATTTACAGATCGCTTCGAATTATTCATTGTTGGTCGTGAACACGCGAATGCATTTACGGAGTTAAATGATCCAATTGATCAACGAGAAAGATTCCAAATGCAAGTCGACGAAGCAGATAGTGGAAATGACGAAGCGCACGAAATGGATGAAGACTTCATTGAAGCACTTGAATACGGATTACCACCAACAGGGGGATTAGGTATCGGAATTGACCGTCTCGTTATGCTATTAACGAATGCATCATCAATTCGTGACGTCCTACTATTCCCATATATGAGACAAAGTAAATAATTAAAGCATCCACCGAGAAATCGGTGGATGCTTTAATATATATAAGTAATATTGAATAATGTATTGACTTTGTGAAAAATATGGGATATTATAATATTTGTTCGTCAACACGGAGGATTAGCTCAGTTGGGAGAGCACTTGCTCGACAAGCAAGGGGTCGGTGGTTCGAGCCCGCCATTCTCCATTTTTATTTCAAAATTGAATATATATGCGGAAGTAGTTCAGTGGTAGAACACCACCTTGCCAAGGTGGGGGTCGCGGGTTCGAATCCCGTCTTCCGCTTTCTGTATTCTAAGGGCCTATAGCTCAGTTGGTTAGAGCGCACGCCTGATAAGCGTGAGGTCGGTAGTTCGAGTCTACCTAGGCCCACTTTTTGACAGTCTGAATGACTGTCTTTTTTTATGCAAAAAAACCGCTAATTAAATTAGCGGTTAGTTGATAATTTCTTTATCTTTTAATATTTTTCTAAACTCTAACATTGCTGTATACGACGCAATAATTTGGATATTTTTAGCATCTGAATTTTGTAAATCTGAAACAATCTTTTCTAAATCGTCATACTCTTTGATGAGTGACTCATTAAATCCAGCTTCAATTAAGCGATTTGTCATAACTTCAGCACTAATTCCACCCGTTTTAATTTCAATGATATCCTGATCAGCGAGTGATTCAAAGTTACCATCCTTTAGCCAACTAATGTCCACACCGTCTGCGGGACGATTATTTAAAAGAGCGACTAACATTAATGGTGTTTCAGACTTTTCAATTAAAGAGAGGACTTGATTTAAGCCGACTGGATTTTTAACGACATTTAATGTCGCGATTTGATTTTTAAATGAAATTAACTCTTGGCGACCAAATACGCGTTTCATTTCTAAAAATGCTGCTTTTATAATTTCGTTTTCTATACTATATTCTTTTGCCATACTATATGCTGCGAGTGCATTGTAAATATTATATAATCCAGCGACAGGTATCGTAAATCTTTCGCCGTCAATTTCAAACGTTGAACTAGATTCACTGAGGTTATAAATATTATCTACTGTATATTTTAATTCTGGGCGTTCTAAATGACACGCATGACAAGTGAAATTTCCTTGACCAGAATATGTATAAGTTTTATAAGATAAAGTATGATTACAGCGTGGACAATGGTTTATCTTTGGAGATTCAGCTTGAACGTCGACGCCGAAAAATTTACGTTTATTCGGAAGAGGTACACTAGAAAATAGTGGTAAATCTCCGTTTTGTAAAAGTGTAGCGTCAGGCACTTTTTTTGCTGCATTGACGAGTAATTGATACGTTTCTTTTACATCGCCGTAACGGTCCATTTGATCTAAGAAAAGATTTGTATGAATAATGTATTTAGGATTGAGTGCTTCAACAACGTTATTTAAGCTTCCCTCATCAACTTCTAAAATCGCAATTCCTTTTTTATGTTTGTTTGGTTTAGAATCAACAAATGCACCAATAATTCCTTGCAGCATGTTACTGCCACGGCTATTTGTGACGATATTATCATATTTTCTTTTAAAAATATTAGTGATTAGACTCGTCGTCAATGTCTTTCCGTTCGTTCCAGTGACGATGATGACGTCGTAATACTGACTCACATCATCTAAAACATTTGGTGAAATTCTATGTGCGACTTTCCCGGGTAAGCTACTACCACCACCAGTCGTTTTCATGAGTAAATGTTTTGTGATTCGTCCTGAAAGTAAAGCAAAATTCGTTCTAATAGACATTGATCTTTCTCCTTAAAATTAATAAATATTATTATAGCATTTTAAAATTAATTCGATAAATAAATTTGAATTTAGGGAAAATAGTGGTATAATTATAAAACGTAATAATTACGAATTAGGAGGATTACATGGCTAAAAAATCAAAAATAGCTAAAAATAAAAAACGCCAAGAAACAGTCGAAAAATATCGTGCGATTCGAGAAGAAATGAAGAAAAATAAAGACTATGAAGGTCTTAAAAAACTTCCGAGAGATGCGTCTCCAACACGTGTTGTTAACCGTTGTGAAATTACAGGACGCCCACACGGTGTATCTAGACAATTTGGTATTTCACGTATTAAGTTCAGAGAGCTTGCTCACAAGGGTCAAATACCTGGTGTTAAAAAAGCAAGTTGGTAATATAGATTTTATATAATTAATCCCTCTAAAGTCATAAACTTTAGAGGGATTAATTTATTTAAAATGAGACTTCTACTGTTTTTAAACCATCAATTTCTTTAATTTCACGAACTTCATCGTGTGAAGTAGGGTAAATATAGATTTCTTCAAGTTCTGAAGAGACACTTAAATACGCTTCATCATCTTTAAAGAAACATAAGTCCTCCGGTAAATTAGGTAAACTCCAATCGAAAAGACTGCTCGACTTTTCTAAAAGAATTTCTTTTGCATCTTCTGTCGTTTTAAAATAGTACACTTTCGCAATATCATCAAAAAGGTTTGTCGATGGCCATTCGTGCTGATCAAGTGTTTCTATAAAAGAGTCTCCAAACCATTCATCTAAATCTTTAAATGAATCTTTATACTTTAAAATATCTGTACGTACAACGAGTTGAAATTGATCACATGTTTTAAAGAGAAAATCTAATAACGCTTCGTAAGTTTTACCTGTTGGATTATTTTTGATTGCTATCATAACTTTCACCTCATATATAGTGTATCATTTATTAAATAATAAAAAGGTATGCCAAATGACATACCTTTAAAATTATCTTATGAATAATCCTACGATAACTGCACTTAAAACAGATACAAGTGATGCACCGTAGACAAGTTTTAAACCAAATTTTGCAATTAAGTCTCCAGATTTTGCATGAATACCTTTAACTGTTCCAACGATAATACCGATAGAACCAAAGTTTGCAAATGATACTAAGAATACTGAGATCATTGCTTGTGTTCTTGGAGCAAGTGTTTCTTTAATGAGTTGTAAGTTTTCCATCGCAACAAATTCATTTGTAACAAGCTTTGTTGCCATTAAAATACCAACTTCATGTGCTTCAGCAACTGGTACACCAATTATTACCGCAAGTGGCATTAAAATATAGCCTAGAATATCTTGGAATGTTAATGATGATCCAGGAATTGCTAAGAATAAGTTGTTTAAAATAGCAATTAATGCGTTAAACGCGATAAGCATTGCCCCAACGATAACTGCAATTAACGCACCTTGTAAAATATAGTCACTTAGAATTTGGAAGAAAGATTTACCTTCATCTGGATTTGATTCAGATGCTGTATAGTTTTCTTCTTCTGGTAAGTCGTATGGGTTAATGATATGTACAATGATATAAACACTGAATAAGTTTAAAATAATCGCTGTAATTACGTATTCAGGCGCAAGTAAAGTCATATATGCTGCTACCATGGATAGTGAAATAGAACTCATTGCTTGCGCTGCAAGTGTGTAGAGACGTTGTTCACCAAGTAATGGAATTTGGTTCTTTAATGAAACAAACACTTCAGATTGTCCTAAAAACATTGAAGCAGCTCCGTTATATGATTCTATGAAGCCCATACCTGTAATTTTTGATAAAATCCATCCTAATCCATGGATGATTGCTGGTAAAATCTTTAAGTACTGTAACACCCCAATTAGTGCTGAAATAACAATAATAGGAATTAATACGTTAAAGAAGAAAACGAATTGTGCTTCTCCGTTTGCATCGATCATTAATGGGCCAAAAACAAAACTAGTCCCTTCCGCTGCAAACTCAAGTAGTTTTCCAAAACCAAATGCTAAACTTTCAACTACTTTTTGCCCAGCACCAGTTGAAAGAATTGAGAAGGCAAATAATAGTTGTAGAGCGAGTAATAACAGTATTTGTTTCCACTTTTTAAACGCACGCTTTCTATCGGAACTCGCAATCCAAGCGAGGAAAAAAGTTACAGCAATACCGATAACTCCCCATATTATATTCATATAGACACCCCTGTAAATTATGTAGTCGTCAGAAATATTATACCTATTCATAACAACGGATGTAAAGGCTTATATTGATAATCAGTGAAGTAAAAACCATCGTATATAGTATTAAAAATGCGTTGCAATTGATTAAAATAGGTCAAATAAGTTATACTATAGTCAAAGAAGGTCAAAAGAGGTGATTCTATGCGAAACATGTCGGATATTATTGAGGCTTATTTGAAGCAAAAAATTGCAGAGTCTCATAATGAACGCGTTGAAATTAAACGTGCACAAATCGCAGAGAAATTCGATTGTGTACCGTCTCAGCTAAACTACGTTATTAAAACGCGGTTTACAAACGAACTTGGTTACATTGTTGAAAGTAAGCGTGGGGGCGGTGGTTACATTAGAATTACTAAAATAGAAACTCATAACAAAGCAGATTATTTAGAACATATATTAAGTCTAATCGGTAACAAACTTTCTCAAACGAATGCTCAACATTTAATTCAGTCGATGTACGACGCAGAAGTCATCACTTATAATGAGGCGCGTATTATGGATAGAATTATTTTAAGAGAAACATTATTAATCGAATTACCTGAAAGAGATATATTACGTGCACATATTATGCGTAACGTAATTGAAGCAATATTATACGAGGAGTGATTGTATGCGATGCGAAAGATGTCATAAGCGTGAAGCAATGATTCAAGTGTCGATCAGTCAAAATAATCAAAAAAGCGAACTATTTTTATGCGACACATGCGCACACGAATTATTACAAAGCAATAATGACACAAAACACCAGCATCATCACTCACTAAATAAATTTATATTGAAGTCACAATCAGAAGTAAAAACTTGTCCTACATGTGGTTCGACACTACAATCGATACGAGATAATGGTTTATTTGGCTGTGGTGATTGTTATAAAACATTTAGTGAAGAAGCAAATCAAATTATAAACCGTGCACAACTTTTAAAAGATAGCCATACAGGAAAAGTGCCAGGTTCTTATGAAATGTATTTAAAGCAAGAAGAAAAAATCGAAGCACTTGAAAAGAAACTCGATAAACTTGTAAAAGCACAAGAGTTTGAAGAAGCAGCAATTATTAGAGATGAAATTAAAGCCTTAAAGGAGGATGATAACGATGAAGACGAGTCCTTGGCTGAAAAATAGTCCAAACGCACCGATTGAGATGTCTTCACGCATCCGCCTTGCTAGGAATATTGAAGGGTTAACATATCCACACTTAATTAAAGATAAGTCAGAGTACGATGAGGTTTTAAAAACTATTAGAAATAAGTACACAGGCTTTGAGGTTATTAAAATGGACGATTTGTCAGAGATTGAAAAACAATTAATGATAGAAAAATTTTTAATTAGTCCACTATTTAAACGTAGAGGGCATTCGTTAATTGTAAGTGAGGACGAATCGACATCGATTATGGTCGGGGAAGAAGACCACATTAGAATTCAAGTGATGAATGTTGGACACTCACTTGAAGAACTATATGAAATCGCCTCTGATATCGATGATACGATTGAAAAAGATTTTGATTACCAGTTCGATCGTCAATACGGATTTAAAACGGCATGCCCCACAAACGTCGGTACCGGTTTACGTGCCTCAGTTATGTTACACTTGCCGGCACTCACGAGAAATAATCGTATTCGAAGATTACGTGATGTTTTAACGAGAATGGGGTATACGTTAAGAGGTATTTATGGTGAAGGATCGAATCCGGTTGGTGACGTTTATCAACTCTCTAACCAAGTGACACTTGGACTAAGTGAGTTAGAAATTATTCACCATTTAGATGAAATAAAAGAACAAATTATATATGAAGAAACACGTATGAGAGAGTGGTTTTATCATAACCGTGCACTGACAGTGCGTGATGCGATATTTAGATCATACGGGTTACTTAGATACGCTGAACAAATGTCGTTAGAAGAAGCAGCGATGCATTTAAGTCATATTAAATACGGCGTAGATATGAACGTTTTAGAGCTTGAAAATTTTGAGTTTCAAGCATTGCTAAAGCAAATTCAACACGCATTTATCCGTCAAGGATTAGAAGACGTAGAATCTGTACATCTAGAAGCGGCGGAAAATAAAGCGCGTGCTACATTTTTAAAACGTACTTTAGGAGGAAAATAATATATGTTATTCGGTAAATTAACTGAACGTGCACAACGCGTACTTGCGTATGCACAGGAAGAAGCAATTCGCTTAAAACATTCAAATATTGGTACAGAACATTTACTACTTGGTCTTGTTAGAGAACAAGAAGGTATCGCAGCAAAAGTACTAAACGCTTTTGATATTACTGAGCCAGTGATCGAAAAAGAAATTAGTAAATTCGTCACTGAAGGGACAGAAACACCAACAACACTTCACTACACACCACGTGCTAAACGCGTGATTGAACTATCGATGGATGAAGCACGTAAACTTCATCATAACTTTGTCGGAACAGAGCACTTATTACTCGGTTTAATCCGTGAAACTGAAGGAATTGCAGCGCGCGTATTATCTTCACTTGGCTTAAACATTACACGTGCTCGTGCGATGGTAATTCGTATGCTTGGTAATCCGCAAAACTTTAAATCTCAAGAAACTAAAGAAGAGTCAGACACACCAACTTTAGATAGCCTTGCAACAAACTTAACGAAAAAAGCATCAGACGGTAGTTTAGACCCAGTAATCGGACGTTCTGATGAAATCACACGTGTGATCGAAGTGTTATCACGTCGTACGAAAAATAACCCAGTGTTAATTGGTGAGCCTGGGGTCGGTAAAACTGCAGTAGCAGAAGGACTTGCTCAGCAAATTGTTAAAAATGAAATCCCATCTACATTAAAAGATAAACGAGTCATGATGTTAGATATGGGTACAGTTGTTGCAGGTACAAAATACCGCGGAGAATTCGAAGAGCGTATGAAAAAAGTCGTGGATGAAATTAAAAAATCAGGAAATGTCATTTTATTTATCGACGAAATGCACACGTTAATTGGTGCAGGTGGTGCTGAAGGCTCTGTGGATGCGTCAAACATCTTAAAACCTTCACTTTCTAGAGGAGAAGTACAAGTTATTGGTGCAACAACGTTAGAAGAATATCGTAAGCATATTGAAAAAGACGCAGCGCTCGAAAGACGTTTCCAACCGGTTATCGTTGACCAACCATCAGTAGAAGACACAGTCTTAATCTTAAAAGGATTACGTGACCGTTACGAAGCACACCACGGAGTTACAATTACTGATGAAGCACTAGACGCTGCAGCAGTCATGTCTAATAGATATGTTCAAGATAGATTCTTACCAGATAAAGCAATCGACTTAATTGACGAAGCGTCATCAAAAGTGCGTCTTAAATCTCACATGTCACCACCAGATTTAAAAGATTTAGAAGACGAGCTTGAAAAAGTGAAAAAAGAGAAAAATGCAGCAGTTCAGTCTCAAGAATTCGAAGCGGCAGCTAAATATCGTGATGACCAAACGAAAATTGAAGAAAAATTAGAAACACTTGAAAACAACTGGAAAAATTCTCAGTCTTCAGAAAAACAAAAAGTGACACGTGGTGATATCGAAATCGTCATTTCTAAAATGACAGGTATTCCGCTACAAAAAATTGCTGAAGAAGAATCAGATCGACTATTAAACTTAGAAAGTATTTTACACGATAGAGTCATCGGGCAAAATGAAGCGGTGCAATCAATATCTAAAGCAGTACGCCGTGCAAGAGCAGGGTTAAAAGATCCTAAACGTCCGATTGGTAGCTTTATCTTCTTAGGACCAACAGGTGTTGGTAAAACAGAGCTTGCAAAAGCTCTATCTGAAACACTATTCGGTGAAGATGATGCGATGATTCGTGTCGATATGTCTGAGTATATGGAAAAACATAGTGTTGCTAGACTTGTCGGTTCTCCTCCGGGATATGTTGGATATGATGACGGTGGTCAGTTAACTGAACAAGTTCGCAGAAAACCATACTCACTCATTCTCTTTGATGAGATTGAAAAAGCACATCCAGACGTCTTTAACATGTTACTTCAAGTATTAGACGACGGTCGTTTAACAGACTCAACAGGACGTACTGTGGACTTTAGAAATACAGTAATTGTGATGACGTCAAACGTTGGTGCTACAGAGTTAAGAGACAACAAGTTTGTCGGTTTCGGTTCAACAGAACAATCTGAGGACTACGAAACAATTCGTAATACGATGATGAAGGAACTGAAAAACACATTCAGACCAGAATTCATTAACCGTGTAGACGATATTATCGTCTTCCATAGCTTAGAAAAAGAACACCTAGAAGAGATCGTGTCACTAATGATCGACGATTTAAACGCGCGTTTAGAAGACCGTAACATTCACGTTGAGTTAACGAGTGACGCAGTAACAGCACTTGTTGATGACGGGTACGACAAAGAATTTGGTGCAAGACCATTATCTAGAAGTATCCAGAAAAACGTTGAAGACACACTTAGTGAGGCAATACTACGTGGTGAAGAAATCACAGGAAAAACTGTATTTGTAGACTTTAAAGATGACAAATTTAAAGTCGATACAAAAGAAAAATCACCAGTAGCAGACAATGAATAATAATACAGGGCTAGAGCTGATATTATCAGTTTTAGCCCTATTTTTATCGATTATCAAAACTTTCATAATTCTATATAAAACTATATAATAATGTGTAATACAAAAGAGGAGGATATCTTCGACAAATGGCAAAAACAAAAACAGTTTTTGAATGTTTAGCATGTGGATATGAGTCTCCAAAGTGGTACGGCAGATGCCCGAACTGCGGGGTCTGGAACCAAATGGAAGAGTCAATTGTTCATAAAGAACAAAAAACCAAGGGCCGCGGAACGTTAGGTAAAGTGTCTAATGAAAAAACAAAAGCGACACAATTATCTAAAATAAGTAAAAAAGAAGCACCACGTACCCATACAAAAAGTGGAGAGTTTGACCGCGTGTTAGGCGGAGGCATCGTCGATGGCTCGCTTATTTTAATTGGTGGTGACCCGGGTATTGGGAAATCTACAATTTTACTCCAAACAGCACTCACACTCGCAGAAGAGTATAATGTTTTATACGTTTCTGGAGAAGAATCACTCGAGCAAATTAAAATGCGCGCAGATCGAATTACAGATGATGCGTCTAATTTACATGTCTATGCAGAGACGAATTTATTTTATATACATGATGAAATTACGAAGTTAAATCCTGACTTTTTAATTATTGACTCCATTCAAACAATTTTTCATCCAGATGTTACAAGTGCACCAGGAAGTGTATCTCAAGTCCGTGAGTGTACGCAGTCTATTATGAATATCGCAAAAGGGCAAAATATTGCGACATTCATTGTCGGGCATGTCACTAAAGATGGTCAAATTGCTGGGCCACGTTTACTTGAACATATGGTAGACACGGTCTTATATTTTGAAGGAGATCAGCATCATACGTTTAGAGTACTAAGAGCGGTGAAGAATCGCTTTGGTTCGACAAACGAAATGGGTATTTTTGAAATGAAGTACGACGGACTAAAAGAAGTGTTAAATCCTTCAGAGATCTTTTTAGAAGAGCGTAGTAAAAATACACCAGGCGCTGCGATTGTTTGTGCGATGGAAGGTACACGTGCGATGCTCGTTGAAATACAAGCACTCGTTACACCGACACATTTTCATAATCCAAGACGGATGGCCACAGGTATTGACCATAATAGATTATCTCTACTTATGGCGGTGCTTGAAAAGTCTGAAGGATTACTTATGCAGCAGCACGATGCGTATATAAAAGTCGCAGGTGGTGTGAAATTAGACGAACCAGCAGTGGACTTTGCGGTTATTATGGCAATCGCGTCTAGCTTTAAAGATATTTCAGTGCGAGGAGACATGTGCTTTATTGGTGAAGTTGGATTAACTGGAGAAATTAGACGTGTGACTAAAATTGAACAACGTCTTCAAGAAGCAGCAAAACTAGGGTTTAATCGTGCGATTATTCCGGCGTCGAACTTACAAGGTTTAGCGCCTGTCGATATTGAAGTGATTGGTGCAAAACATTTAAAAGACGCGATGAGGGAAGTTTATAAAAATTAATAAAGGGAGATGGACGAATGTTAAGATGGCTATTAACACTCGTCTACTTTCTTACGGGTGTAACACTTGGGGTATGGTGTTATCACTCTACAAATTTAAGGTTACCAGATGCAATTAATAACGTATTTTTATATGGTGCAATTGGTGGGATAGTATTTTTAGCGGCCACTTTATGGACGCTGCCTTATTTTGTAAAAGGTTTAAAGAAAGTAGAACGAAAACTATTATCAAACAACGTCACAGAAATATTTTTCGCAACGATTGGAATGTTAGTTGGTTTATTGTTTACTGTTTTTATTACGCTTTTATCAAATATGCTAGACATTCCAATTGTTAGAGAAATACTGCCACTCATATCTGCAGTGATTCTTGGATATTTAGGTTATCAACTCGGTTTAAAAAAGACGAACGAAGTATTAGAGCTTTTTAACCGAGCACCTAAAAATTCAACTAAAAAGTTATTAGACACGAGTGTTGTTATCGATGGTAGAGTGCTAGAGGTTTTAAAATCAGGATTTTTAGAAGGGGAAATTATCGTCCCACAGTTTGTATTAGATGAGTTACAACTCATTGCAGATTCGACAGATCATATTAAGCGAGATAAAGGACAACATGGCTTAGACATTCTAAATGAGCTTCAAAAATATTCTGAGCACGTTAAAATAAAATCTATCCAGTACGATAAGTTAGATGTCGACCAACAACTGATTGAATTAGCTAAAGAAGAAAAAGCAGCAATTTTAACGACAGATTATAATTTAAATCGGGTCGCTAAAGTACATAAGATTACCGTATTAAATGTAAATGAACTTAGTGAAGCGATGCAGTTACATGTCCAGCAAGGGGATACGTTCGAAATTCTTATTACAAAAGCTGGAAAAGAAGATAATCAAGGGGTTGGTTATTTAACAGACGGTACGATGGTTGTTTTAGATTCTGGAATATCCTATATTAACGAAACAGTTACTGTTGAAGTGACATCGATTTTACAAACACACTCTGGAAGAATTATATTTACAAAACTTGGAGAGAAATCATGAATTACACAGCGATTATTCCAGCAGCCGGTATTGGAAAACGAATGGGTCTTGGATTCAATAAAATTCGTTATGAATTAAATGGTAAGTCGATTATTAAACGAACAGTAGAGATTTTTGAGAATGACCGAGACTGCAGCGCGATTATTATCGCAACAGGAAAAGAAGAGGTTAATATATTAGAAAACGATTTAAAAGATTTAAATAAAATAGAAAAAATCGTCGTAGGTGGTAAAGAGCGCCAAGATTCAATATATAACGCACTCGTTCATGCAAAAACGGACTATGTTTTTGTGCATGACGCAGCCCGTCCATTTTTAGATGACGACACGCTTACAAGATTGAAAAAAGCAGTCGTGAAAAAAGACGCTGTGATTTGCGGTGTAAAGACGAAAAATACATTAAAAAAAGTCGTTGACGGAAAAGTTGTTGACACAATTAACAGGGATACGACCATTGAGGTGCACACGCCACAAGCTTTTTGTTATAATTTATTAATGGATGCATATCACTATGCAAGAGACAGGCATTTACAAGTAACTGACGATGCGATGATGGTTGAAGCATTCGGGCACGATGTATTTGTCGTCGATTCGACGTATAATAATATTAAAATTACAACGACGGAAGATTTAATTCAATCTGAAGCAATATTAAGGAGTAGAGATGAATGAGAATCGGTCATGGATATGATGTTCATCAATTAACGAGTGGGCGTCCGTTAATTATCGGAGGGCTTGAAATCGATCACGACAAAGGACTCATCGGTCATAGTGACGCGGATGTGTTACTTCATACGATTGCTGATGCAATTTTAGGTGCATTAGCACTTGGAGATATCGGCAAGTTTTTCCCAGATAATGATCCGAAGTATAAAGACATGGATTCACAACTTCTTTTAAGTGAAGTCGTTGAAAAAATGTTTGAGAAAAACTATGAAGTCGGAAACGTCGATGCGTTAATAATTGCAGAAGCACCGAAGTTTAGACCGCATATTGACGAGATTCGAGAAAATGTTGCGCGTTTATTAAAAACGTCTATAGATAACGTTAACGTCAAAGCGACAACGCATGAAAAGCTCGGTCCAATTGGTCGACAAGAAGGAATCGCAAGTGAAGCAGTTATTTTATTAAAAGAAAGAGGTTAAACAATGAGTAAAGTAAGAGTAAGATACGCACCAAGTCCAACAGGATATCTCCATATCGGAAACGCAAGAAGTGCGTTATTTAACTACCTATTCGCTCGTCACTACGACGGGGATTTCATCATTCGTATTGAAGATACAGACAAAGCACGTCACGTCGACGAAGGTGAAGCGTCACAGCTAAACTATTTAAAATGGTTAGGTATTGACTGGGATGAGTCAGTAGACGTCGGAGGAGACTATGGTCCGTATCGTCAATCAGAGCGTAGTCATATTTATAAACCTTATATCGACAAACTTTTAGAAGAAGATAAAGCATACCGCTGCTATATGACAGCTGAAGAATTAGAAGCTGAACGTGAAGAACAACTAAAAAATGGTCAACAACCAAAATACAGTGGTAAACATGCAAATTTAACAAAAGAAGAAGAAGAAGCGTTTATTGCTGAGGGTAGAGAACCATCAATTCGTATTCGTGTTCCAAAAGATAAAACATACACATTTAACGACATGGTAAAAGGTGACGTGTCGTTTGATTCAAATGGTATTGGTGACTGGGTCATCGTGAAAAAAGATGGGACACCGACATACAACTTCGCAGTTGTTATCGACGATCACGAAATGGATATTACGCACGTATTACGTGGAGATGACCATATATCAAACACACCACGCCAACTTATGGTGTATGACGCACTCGGCTTTGAAGCGCCAGAATTTGGTCACATGACGTTAATCGTAAATGAAGATCGTAAAAAGTTGTCTAAACGTGACAGTGGAATTTTACAATTCATTGAAGACTATGAAGCACTTGGCTACTTACCAGAAGCATTATTTAACTTCATCGCATTACTTGGTTGGACTCCAGGTGGAGAAGAAGAAATTTTCTCTAAAGATGAATTCATTGAGTTATTCACTGAAGACCGTCTATCAAAATCACCGGCATTCTTCGACAAAACAAAATTAGCATGGGTAAACAACCAGTACATGAAACAAAAAGACACTGAAGCAGTGTTTGAACTTGCATTACCATTCTTAGTAAAAGAAGGAGTTGTAAGTGAAAATGCTTCAGAAGAAGAACTCGATTGGGCAAAACGATTAGTTGCATTATACCAACCGCAAATGAGTTACGCTGCAGAAATCGTTGAATTATCTGAACAGTTCTTTAAAACAGAAGTAACATACGATGAGGATGCGAAAGCTGTTTTAGCTGAAGAACAAGTGCCTGAGTTAATGGACGCATTAAAAGAAACATTTAACAACTTAGAAGACTTTAAAGCAGATAACATTAAAAAAGCGATTAAAGAAGTACAAAAAGCAACAGGCATCAAAGGTAAAAAATTATTTATGCCAATCCGCGTTGCAACAACTGGTGAAACAAAAGGACCAGAACTTCCAAACGCTTTAGAATTACTTGGAAAAGACACAGTACTCACACGCATTGAGAATGTTATCAAAAGTCTATAAGCTTGAAAAGAATTAAAAAACGATATATAATTCCTTTGTTCAAAGTATTTAAATAATGTGAAATCAGAGATTGCTTGGTCGGTGCGAAAGCAACACTGTTATTTAGAGAATTGCAATAATTAAAGATGCAATATTAAAGGAAAAATCAGAGTGGAACCGTGCGACGCACCTCTGTCCGTATTAAGGGCAGAGGTGTTTTTTAATTAATTGAAGATGAGTAGGGGTTTCTTTAGTGACTTTAGAGGTTAAAGATACTAAGAATACCTCAATGCAATATTTAGAGCGGGCTTTTTATCGTTTAATTAACAAAGATTATTCGAATTTGTTAGATATATACTTTTATTTAACAAAAATGGTTTGTATTCAGTTGAAACTGTTCAATATCTACATTTAATTTACAAAAAACGATAAAAAAACTGATTTCTGTTAAATATATTAATTTTTTAACAGATTCGACTATTTTTTGTTAAATAGCCACACTCTTAAGCTACCCGCACTAATTACCACCCTCATAAAACATACACCCCGCTTTAGGGGTATAATCGAAGGAGAGACAATGTTTAAGAGAGTTAAAGAAGATATCGATATGGTTCAAGAACTTGATCCAGCTGCGACGAGTCGTATGATGGTATTTCTAACGTATTCCGGTATGCACGCTATTTGGGGCCATTTAGTTGCCAACTGGTTTTATAAAAGAAAGATGCATGTAATTGCGCGTATAATTTCTCAGTTGAATCGATTTCTGACAGGTATTGAAATTCACCCAGGCGCGACGATTGGTCGTAGACTTTTCATCGACCATGGAATGGGTATTGTCATCGGAGAAACGACAATAATCGGTAACGACGTTACACTCTACCAAGGGGTTACACTTGGTGGTACAGGTAAGGAAAAAGGTAAGCGTCACCCTACGATTGAAGATAAAGTGCTCGTCGCAACAGGCGCACAAGTACTTGGTAATATTACAATCGGTGAAGGCACAAATATCGGTGCGAACTCTGTAGTACTTAAAAATGTACCGTCATATTCAACGGTCGTTGGTATTCCAGGGCATATCGTAAGACGTCATGGTAAACGTGTGCCGTCAGACACGCTTAACCATAGAAACTTACCAGACCCAATTTTAAATAAAATTTTAGACTTAGAAAAAGAAATCTCAGAATTTAAACAAAAAGAGAGGAATGAGGTAAAAGATGGTTCTCATATATAACACATTGACGCGTAAAAAAGAAAAATTCGTCCCGCTTGAAGAAGGTAAAGTAAAAATGTACGTCTGTGGACCGACAGTATACAATTACATTCATATTGGTAACGCACGTCCAGCAATCGTCTTCGACACAGTAAGAAGATATTTACAATATAAAGGATACGACGTAACGTACGTTTCTAACTTTACTGACGTTGATGACAAACTGATTAATGCTTCAAAAGAAACAGGCGAAACAGTGCCTGAAATTGCGGACAAATTTATCAACGCATACTTTGAAGATACGGGTGCGTTAAACGTTAAACAAGCAGACATACACCCGAGAGTTATGGACCATATGGATGACATTATCGAATTCATCCAGACATTAATCGATAAAGGTCATGCATACGAAAAAGATGGCGATGTCTATTTTAAAACACGTTCATATAAAGATTATGGGCGACTATCTAAACAGTCTATTGACGACTTAAAAGTTGGTGCACGTATCCAGCAAGGTGAGAGTAAAGAAGATCCGTTAGACTTTACACTTTGGAAACACGAAAAAGAAGATGAAATCAGCTGGGATAGTCCTTGGGGTAAAGGTCGTCCAGGATGGCACATCGAGTGCTCGGTGATGGCAACTAAACATTTAGGCGCGACGATGGATATCCATGCGGGTGGTCAAGACTTAACATTCCCGCATCACGAAAACGAAATCGCACAGTCTGAGTGCTCAACAGATGAAACATTCGCAAACTACTGGATGCATAACGGGTATATCAATATAGACAACGAAAAAATGTCAAAATCACTTGGTAACTTCATCACAGTACATGATATTTTAAAAGAACTTGACCCGAATGTGTTACGTTTCTTCATGCTAAGTGTGCATTACAGAGGACCAATCAACTTTAACCGTGAACTCGTTAATGCTGCGGCAACAAGCTTAGACAGAATTTTAAATGCGTATAACGAAGCACTTGAACGAGTTGATAAAGCAATTAACACTGACAAAGACAATAGTGAAATTGAATTTGTTCAAGACAATTTAAAAGCATTTGAGGCAGCAATGGATGATGACTTCAATACTGCGAACGCAATTACAGCTTGGCACGAACTTGCGACGCGTTTAAATAAATATATGCGCCGTGACGCGACAAATAAAGATATCTTAAACGCTTATATTGACGCGTACAAATCATACAGTGAAGTAATCGGAATTACATTAGAACAAGATGAACTTCTCTTAGATGAAGAAATTGAAG
Organism: Nosocomiicoccus ampullae; assembly: GCF_019357495.1. Taxonomy (NCBI): domain Bacteria; kingdom Bacillati; phylum Bacillota; class Bacilli; order Caryophanales; family Staphylococcaceae; genus Nosocomiicoccus; species Nosocomiicoccus ampullae. The sequence goes on along the minus strand of NZ_CP079110.1, from coordinate 1,412,908 downwards.
CGCTAATTGAAGAACGTGAAGCGGCACGTAAAGAGAAAAACTTCGAACGTGCAGATGAGATACGTGACGAGCTTCATGAAAAAGGAATTATTTTAGAAGATACAAAAGACGGGGTTAAATTCCGCCGTGGATAATTTTTATGAGATACACGATTTAACAAAAGCGTATTTAGGCGACGCTGTGTACAGTATGTATGTGAGAAGTTATATCGTTAAAGATAACAAGAAAGTGCGCGTCAAAGACGCGCATCCACTTGGCACGACTTATGAAAAAGCAACGAGTCAATCGAAAGCTTTAGAGTATTTAACAGAACACGTATTAACAGATGAAGAAAAAGATATTGCGAGGCGTGCGAAAAACAAAAAGAGTCAAACGAAAGCGAAAAACGCAACGAGTAAAGAATACAACAATGCTACAGGTTTAGAAGCACTTGTTGGCGTGTTATATTTAAACGAAGATTTCGAACGACTCGACGAAATTTTTGAAATTATTATGCGAGGTGAGTATTTATGAGTGAGTCGGTAATTGTCGGTCGCCATGCAGTAAAAGAAGCATTACAAGGTGATCGTGATCTAAATAAAATTTTAATACAAGACGGCATCGAAACACATCAGATTAATGATATTTTAAAATTAGCGAAAAAGAAAAAAGTCGTCGTACAAACAGTTCCGAAAAATAAAATAGAGTCACATACAACCGAGCGTCACCAAGGGATCCTCGCATTTGTGAGTGCGTTTAAATATATGTCTCTTGAAACGTTAATCGAAAACGTAAATGGTAAACGTGCGAACCTTTTACTTCTTGACGGTTTAGAAGACCCTCATAATTTAGGTAGTATTTTAAGAACGGCAGACGCCACAGGGTTTGACGCAGTTATCATTCCAAATAGACGTAGCGTCCAAGTGACAGATACAGTCGCAAGAGTGTCAGTTGGAGCAGTCGAGTACGTTCCAGTCGTTCGAGTCACCAACGTTAACCAAGCGATTGACAGACTAAAAGAAGAAGGATTTTGGACAGTTGGCACAACGATGGATGCACCGATGGATTATAGAGAATACCCTGCAGATATTAATACTGTATTAATTATTGGTAATGAAGGTGAAGGGATTAGTAAAAAGACGCTAGAAAAATGCGACTTTAAAGTAACAATCCCAATGGTTGGAAAAATCTCAAGTTTAAACGCTTCGGTCTCTGCAGGCATACTCATGTATGAAGTATATAGAAAACAACATCCATTAAAAGGATAAAAACCGATGAGAAAAAAAGAAAAAATTATGCTCATCGACGGTTACAACTTAATCGGTGCAAATAAGCGACTTGCTGAAGAACAAAAATTAAGCCTTGAATACGCAAGACAAGAACTATTATCAGTGTTAAGTGAGTATCAAGCTGTATCTAAATATAACGTAATATGTGTATTTGACGCATACGAAGTGAAATCAAAAGAGACTGTTTATGATTATCACGGTGTCCAAGTGGTCTACACTAAAGAAAAAGAAACGGCAGACGAATATATAGAAAGATTTGTTTATAAGTATTATCACCCACACTTAACAGAAATTACTGTCGTTACGAGTGATTTACCAGAACAAAACGCAATATTTTCTTACGGCGCTTACCGTATTCCGTCGCGAGAAATGTGGGAAGACTTAGAACATGCAGAAAAAAATATTAGCGCTGAAATTAGCGCAATAAATCAAAAAGTGCCTAAGACAAAATTAAATATTAGTGAAGATGTGCTAGTAGAACTTGAAAAACTGCGTCGTAGAAAACACTAGAGAAGTTTGTGATATCAACTCTCCCGCTGTATTATAAATACAAAAACGGGAGGCATTCATGTATCGTATTCACTCATTTTCATTCGTAATCTATGACCCAAAACTAAATGACTACGCACAATATATTCAAAACGGTGAAATCGACTATTTCGACAAAATTGACGAAGCGATTCGTTTAAAAGTACGCAAGATGACGTATAAACATACGACTGATCAGTATGAGCGTGAAGACTTAGAGCAAATAGCTATGGAATATTTACTGCATGCATGTTTTCGCTATGATAAAACGCGTGGTGACTTTCAAAACTTCGCGCTAAAATCTGCGTACTTAGAACTGAAGAAAAATAGTATTGATAACTATCAACACTATTACACTGAAACTCCAAGTGACAGTGCGTTTCACTACGTCTGTGACGAAATCGAAACATATGACCGTATGAATCGTATATTTCACGATGATCTTTATCAGCAAATGTTACAAGATAAAAAGACTTTTTCAGATTATGAGCGCGCTGTGTTAAAATATTTAGGTGAACATTATACTATAGATGAGATAAGTGAAAAGTTACAGACGAATCGAAAGTCTGTGCAAAACACCCTGTACCGTATCTTACGTAAAAAACGCAAGAAGCGTGGGGTTTATTGACAAATCAGTCTGCAGTCGGTATAGTATATAAGAATTGAAATGAGGTAACACTATGAAAATTGCGTTACTATGTAGTGAATGTGGCAGTAGAAATTATTATATTAAGAAAACTGCTGAAAAAGACGGTTCTAGAATTTCTGTAAAAAAGTTTTGTAAACAATGTAACCGACATACGATTCATAAAAGTTCTATATAACATTTAGGAGGCGTCGCATGAATAACGATAGAAATTTCCTTTCGAATGTCGTAAGTGAAATGAAAAAAGTAAGTTGGCCAACAGGCAAAGAAGTAGTGAACTACACGATGATTGTTGTTTTCACTGTAATCTTCTTCTTATTCTTTTTCTATGCGATTGACTTAGGTATTACGTATTTAATTGAGGCACTGTAAAAAAAGGGAGGATATTATGTCCGAAGAAAAACAATGGTATGCCGTTCATACTTACTCAGGTTATGAAAACAAAGTCCACCAAAATCTACTTGCACGCTTAGAATCTATGAACATGCAAGACCGTATCTTTAGAGTTGTCGTTCCTGAAGAAGAAGAAACGACAGTAAAAGACGGTAAAAAGAAAACACAAATGAAAAAGACATTCCCAGGGTATGTACTCGTTGAAATGATTATGACTGACGAGTCTTGGTATGTTGTCCGTAACACACCAGGTGTGACAGGATTTGTAGGATCCCAAGGTGCAGGTATTAAACCGAACCCATTATTAAAAGAAGAAGCGCGCTTCATCTTAAAACAAATGGGTATGTCAGAGCGCATCGTTGATTTTGACGTTGAGCTTGGTGAAGTGGTTAAAATTATCGATGGTCCGTTTAATAACCAAGTTGGTTCAATTGACCAAATCGATGAAGAACACTTTAAGCTAACTGTGTTAGTTGAACTATTCGGACGAGAGACACCTGTTGAAGTCGAGTATGATCAAATCGAAAAAATAGACTAATTTTTCATTGAAAAGAAAATTGAAGTATGTTACTATAAGATGGTTGCAAAAATGCGACCATCTTTTTATATAAAAGATATGAGTGGGAGGATGAAATTTCTAACATCCTGTGACCACATCACGAGAATGAGGAGGTTGACATCGTGGCTAAAAAAGTTATCAACGTTGTTAAATTACAAATCCCAGCAGGTAAAGCAACTCCTGCACCACCAGTTGGACCAGCATTAGGTCAAGCAGGTATTAACATTATGGGATTCACAAAAGAGTTTAACGCACAAACTCAAGACCAAGCAGGTCTTTTAATTCCAGTGGAGATTTCAGTATATGAAGACCGTTCATTTACTTTCATTACAAAAACTCCACCAGCAGCTGTTCTTCTTAAAAAAGCAGCTAAAGTTGACAAAGGTTCAGGCGAGCCAAACAAAAACAAAGTGGCTGAAGTAACTGCTGATCAAGTACGTGAAATCGCTGAACTTAAAATGGAAGACTTAAACGCAGCAGACGTTGAAGCAGCTATGCGCATGGTTGAAGGTACAGCGCGCAGCATGGGCTTCACAGTTAAAAAGTAAAATATCTAATTTAAAGTATTGGTACATGTGGGAGGTTCACCCGCTATAACCACAAGGAGGAATATAAATGGCTAAGAGAAGTAAAAAGTATCTTGAAGCTTCTAAGAAGGTAGACCCTGAAGCAGTTTACTCAATTGAAGATGCTATTAAGCTTGCTCAAGAGACGAGCACAACAAACTTTGATGCGTCAGTAGAAGTAGCTCTCCGCCTAGGTATTGATACACGTAAAAACGACCAACAAATCCGTGGTGCGATCGTATTACCAAACGGAACTGGTAAATCACAACGTGTATTAGTATTTGCTAAAGGTGAAAAAGCGAAAGAAGCAGAAGCAGCTGGAGCAGATTACGTAGGTGAATCTGAACTTGCTGAAAAAATCAACGGTGGTTGGTTTGACTTTGACGTAATCGTTGCTACACCAGACATGATGGGAGAAGTTGGTAAACTTGGTCGTGTATTAGGACCTAAAGGTTTAATGCCTAACCCTAAAACTGGAACAGTAACGATGGACGTTCAAAAAGCAGTTGAAGAAATCAAAGCAGGTAAAGTAGAATACCGTGCTGAAAAATCTGGTATCGTTCACTCAACAATTGGTAAAGTATCATTTGGTACTGAAAAATTAGTTGAGAACTTTAATGCTTTACATGATGCATTAGTTAAAGCTAAACCAGCAACTGCAAAAGGTGTTTACTTCCGTTCAGTAGCGGTATCAAGCACAATGGGTCCTGGTATTAAACTTGATCCATCAGAAGTTAGAACAGACGTTTAAAAATAAATTGACAAGAGTAAATGTACGTGGTATATTTACTCTTGTAAAAATTATATTATTAAATGTTTTACCTAAGACAGTAGGAGTCACTGTTTGACTTAAAACTTATCCTACCGAGGCAAACAAAAAATGACTTGTATATTATTTGAAAATATATGAGCACTTTTTGCCCTGGGTAAAAGGTGTTTTTTTTATTGCACCATTAATTTCTACAACGGAGGTGTAACAATGACAAACATTATCGAGCAAAAGAAACAACAAGTTTCTGAAATCGCAGAGCAATTTAAAAACTCTGTATCAACAATCTTAGTTGATTACCAAGGTCTTTCAGTTGCAGAAGCAACAGAACTTCGTAAACAACTTAGAGAAGCTGGTGTTGAATTTCACGTTTACAAAAACACGATGGTACGTCGTGCATTAAAAGAAGCTGAAATCGAAGGATTTGAAGAACACTTAACAGGACCAAACGCGATCGCTTTCTCAAACGAAGACGTTATCGCTCCTGCAAAAGTACTTCACAACTTCTCAAAAGAGCACGAAGCGCTTGAAATTAAAGCGGGTATCATTGAAGGTGAAATTACTGACTTAGACAGTGTTAAAGCAATCGCTACATTACCATCAAAAGATGGCCTTGTATCTATGCTACTCTCTGTACTACAAGCACCAGTTCGAAACTTCGCTTATGCAGTTAAAGCAGTCGGAGAACAAAAAGAAGAAGGTTCAGAAGAAACTGAAGAAGCTTAATTTATTAACGATATAATTTATTTTAAAAATGGAGGATTTAATAATGGCTAATAAAGATCAAATCATTGAAGCAATTAAAGAAATGTCAGTATTAGAATTAAACGAATTAGTTGAAGCTATTGAAGAAGAGTTTGGTGTAACAGCAGCAGCTCCAGTAGCAGTAGCAGGTGGCGCAGCTGAAGGTGGCGCTGAAGAAAAATCTGAGTTCGACGTTGAACTTACAGATGCAGGTTCTTCAAAAATCAAAGTTATCAAAGCAGTACGTGAAGCTACTGGTCTTGGACTTAAAGATGCAAAAGAGCTTGTTGACAACGCTCCTAAAGTTATCAAAGAAGCATTACCTAAAGAAGAAGCTGAAGAGCTTAAATCTCAACTTGAAGAAGTTGGAGCTAGCGTAGAGCTTAAATAATTAAAATATGATATTTTAGACTTATAAACGTAACGTTTATAAGTCTTTTTTTATAGAAATTTTTCTTAATAGGGGAGTGTGTACATGTCACATTACTATACGACAGATGATACACCGCATGAGTTTAAAGAAATTAACTATAACATTAACGGTAAAAGTTATAGATTCACGACTGACCGCGGAGTGTTTTCTAAAGATAGAGTTGACTTTGGAACAGATTTACTACTTAATGCCGTACTTCAAGACTATCAAGGACCAGGGTATTTTATCGATATGGGTGCGGGGTACGGACCAATTAGTGTTACTTTAGCCGATCACTATGAAGGTGATGGAATTGCGGTAGAAGTGAATGAAGATGCGGTGAGTGTGTTAGATGAAAATATGCGTAAAAATGCTGTAAATTTTGATATTGTAAATCGTGAAACATATGATGAAATGGAATTAAAAACTGATTTATATGTCACAAATCCACCATTTAGAGCCGGCAAGGATACAGTATTATCGATATTAGATGATAGTTATAACCGTTTGATTGAAAATGGGGTGTTTTATATGGTGGTTCAGAAAAAACAAGGAATGCCTTCATATTTAAAACATTTAGAAACATTATATGGAAATGTAGAAAAACTAAAAAAGTGTAAAGGTTACTACATCTTAAAGAGTATTAAAACAAACTAAGCTGAATAATTGTTTAATATTTAATTAAATAGGTGTACAATAAACACATAGTAATTCGTGATAAGTGAGGAGGTTTTAAATATGGCGTACGTTATTTTACAACCGTGTGCAGAAGAAAAGTCTGGTGAATGCGTGGATGTATGTCCAGTAGATTGTATTGAAGAGGGCGAAGACCAATTCTACATAGATCCAGATATTTGTATCGACTGCGGAGCATGTGTTGCAGTGTGCCCAGTAGATGCGATCGTCGAAGAATCTGAGATGTTACCTGAAGAAGAAATTTACCTCAAAAAAGCAGAAGAGTTTTACGAAAATAGATAAGAGAATAGATACTCCATTAACGATTGTTGATGGAGTTTTTTAATATTGAAAAATTATTGTTAAATGAAGTTATAATCACAACATAATAATTTGACTTGACAAATTAGCTATGATATAGTTGTTAAATGAAAATTATTATCAAGAAGTATGTAAATTTTTCGGAAATTATATTGGTAGAAGCTTGTATATAAGTCAATGTTCATAGGAAATGGGGTTTTTAAATTCCGTTTTCTTTTTTGTCTTATAAGGTCTATCTGTTGATAATAGTGGGAAATATTTTTAGGGGTGAATCTGTCGATGAGTCAAGTGATTCAGTATGGAAAACATGCAAAACGTAGAAGCTATTCACGTATCGAAGAGAAGTTGGAGTTACCTAACTTAATTGAAATTCAAACGAATTCTTATGAATGGTTTCTAAAATCTGGCTTAATCGAAATGTTTAAAGATATCTCGCCTGTTGAAGATTTTACAGGTAACATTTCGCTTGAGTTTGTCGACTATAAACTCGGTGAGCCTAAGTATAACGTCGATGAAGCTAAAAACCACGACGCTACATACTCAGCGCCACTTAGAGTTAAAGTTAGACTCATTATTAAAGAAACTGGTGAAGTAAAAGAGCAAGAAGTGTTTATGGGAGACTTCCCTCTCATGACAGATACAGGTACATTCATTATTAACGGTGCTGAGCGTGTAATCGTTTCTCAGTTAGTGCGTAGCCCATCTGTATACTATTCAGATAAGCTCGACAAAAATGGTAGAACAAGTTACACAGCGACTGTTATTCCTAACCGTGGTGCATGGTTAGAGTATGAAATGGATGCTAGAGACACAGTATATGTAAAAATCGACCGTACACGTAAAATGCCAATCACTGTATTACTAAGAGCTTTAGGATTTGCTACAGACCAGCAAATTATTGATCTATTAGGAGACAGTGAATATTTAAGAAACACACTCGAAAAAGATACAACAGAAACAGTAGATCAAGCACTACTTGAAATCTACGAAAGATTACGTCCAGGTGAACCACCAACTGTGGAAAACGCAAGAAACTTATTATATACACGTTTCTTCGACCCTAAGCGTTACGACTTAGCAGCAGTAGGACGTTATAAAATCAATAAAAAATTACACTTACAAAACCGTCTTTTCAATCAAGTGATCGCAGAACCACTTGTAGATACTGAAACAGGAGAAGTAATCGTTGAAGAAGGTACGACAATTGATCGTCGTACGCTAGACAACATTATGGAACAACTTGAGACGTCAATTAACTTAAAAACATTTGAATTTGAAAATGGTATCTTAGAAGAGCCAGTTGAAGTTCAATCAATTAAAGTAAAATCAAACGTCGACGGTGATGAGGAAGCAACAACAAATGTTATTGGTAATGCGTTTCCTGACAAAGAAGTTAAATCAATCACACCTTCAGATATTATCGCATCAATCAGCTACTACTTTAACTTATTAAATGGTGTTGGATTTACTGACGATATCGACCATTTAGGTAACCGTCGTCTACGTAGTGTTGGTGAATTATTACAAAACCAATTCCGTATCGGTGTTGCACGTATGGAACGTGTAATCCGTGAAAGAATGTCTATTCAGGATAAAAATACAGTAACACCACAACAACTCATTAACATTCGACCAGTTATTGCGTCGATTAAAGAGTTCTTTGGTAGCTCTCAATTATCTCAGTTCATGGACCAAACAAATCCACTTGCTGAGTTAACGCATAAAAGACGTCTTTCAGCGCTTGGACCAGGTGGTCTAACAAGAGAACGTGCAGGTATGGAAGTACGTGACGTACACTATTCTCACTATGGCCGTATGTGTCCAATTGAAACGCCAGAGGGACCAAACATCGGTTTAATTAACTCGTTATCAAGTTTTGCACGCGTAAACGAATTCGGGTTTATTGAAACACCGTATCGTCGTGTAGACCCTGAAACAAACGCTGTAACTGAGCGTATCGACTACTTAACTGCTGATGAAGAAGAGCAGTTTGTCGTCGCACAAGCGAATGCTGAGTTAAATGAAGACGGAACGTTTAAAAATGAAGAAGTTATTTGTCGTTTCAGAGGTAACAACACAGCAATGCACAGAGACAAAATGGACTACATGGACGTATCTCCAAAACAGGTTGTTTCTGCAGCAACAGCATGTATCCCATTCTTAGAAAACGACGACGCAAACCGTGCCTTAATGGGTGCAAACATGCAACGTCAAGCAGTACCTCTACTAATTCCTGATTCACCATATGTTGGTACAGGTATGGAGCACGTTACTGCAAAAGACTCAGGAGCAGCAGTTGTATCTCGTTATAAAGGTGTTGTCGAACACGTTGAAGCGCGTGAAGTACATGTACGTCGTTACGTAGATAAAAACGGTGACGGCAACTACACAGAAACGTCAGAAATTGATAAATATAATCTTGTGAAGTTCGAGCGTTCAAACGCAGGAACTTGTTATACTCAACGCCCAATCGTATCAGTTGGCGAAGAAGTAGAAAAAGGTGAAATCTTAGCAGACGGTCCTTCAATGGATAACGGCGAGATGGCACTTGGTCAAAACTTAGTTGTTGGATTTATGATGTGGGATGGTTATAACTACGAGGACGCAGTCATTATGTCTGAACGTATGGTTAAAGATGACGTATATACGTCAATCCACATTGAAGAGTATGAATCAGAATCAAGAGATACAAAACTTGGTCCTGAAGAAATTACAAGAGACATTCCAAACGTTGCGGAATCTGCAATGAAAAAATTAGATGATCGCGGAATTGTTCATATTGGTGCAGAAGTAAAAGACGGCGACATTCTAGTTGGTAAAGTTACGCCTAAAGGTGTGACTGAACAAACACCAGAAGACCGTCTATTACACGCAATCTTTGGTGAAAAAGCACGTGAAGTTAGAGATACTTCATTACGTGTGCCACACGGTGCAGGTGGTATCGTCTTAGATGTTAAAGTGTTTAACCGTGAAGACGGTCATGAATTATCACCAGGGGTAAATCAACTTGTACGTGTTTATATCGTTCAAAAAAGAAAAATCTCTGTTGGGGATAAGATGGCAGGACGTCACGGTAACAAAGGTGTTATTTCGACAATTCTTCCAGAAGAAGATATGCCATTCTTACCAGATGGTACACCAATTGACCTTATGTTAAACCCACTTGGGGTACCTTCACGTATGAACATCGGACAAGTGTTAGAATTACACTTAGGTATGGCAGCACGTGAGATGGGGCTTAAAATGGCAACGCCAGTATTTGATGGTGCGAACGAAGAAGATGTTTGGAGCACTATGGAAGAAGCAGGTCTTGCTAGAGATGGTAAAACAGTATTATATGATGGACGTACGGGTGAACCATTTGAGAACCGTGTGTCTGTAGGTGTCATGTATATGCTTAAACTGTCTCACATGGTTGATGATAAGCTTCACGCAAGAAGTACAGGGCCATACTCACTTGTTACACAGCAACCACTTGGTGGTAAAGCGCAATTCGGTGGACAACGTTTCGGTGAGATGGAAGTATGGGCACTTGAAGCATATGGTGCAGCGTACACATTACAAGAGATTCTTACAGTGAAATCAGACGACACTATTGGTCGTGTGAACACTTACGAATCAATTGTTAAAGGTGAAAACCTACCAAATCCAAGTATCCCTGAATCATTCCGTGTACTCATGAAAGAGTTACAATCTCTCGGTCTAGAAGTCTCTATTATGGATGACGAAGATAACGAAGTGAACATGAACTCAGTTGTTGAAGAAGATGTACAAAGAGAAACAGAACGTGCAGAAGATAAAGACGAAGTTGTAACGAAGTAGAAGTTGAGCTTACAGCAAACTTTAGGGAGGAAAGCTCATTGATAGATGTAAATAGATTTCAATATATGAAAATCGGGCTTGCATCACCTGAAAAAATCCGTTCTTGGTCGAGCGGTGAGGTTAAAAAGCCAGAGACAATTAACTATAGAACTTTAAAGCCAGAAAAAGATGGATTATTCTGTGAGAAAATTTTCGGTCCAACAAAAGACTGGGAATGTGCGTGTGGTAAATATAAACGTATTCGCCACAAAGGCCACGTTTGTGAAAACTGTGGTGTAGAAGTAACGCGTGCAAAAGTACGTCGTGAGAGAATGGGGCACATCGAGTTAGCTGCCCCTGTCTCACATATTTGGTACTTTAAAGGAATCCCTTCACGTATGGGATTACTTCTTGATATGTCACCGCGCTCTTTAGAAGAAGTTATTTACTTTGCGTCATATGTAGTCATTGATCCAGGCCCAACAGGTCTAGAAGCAAAAGACTTACTAAGTGAACGTGAATACCGTGAGTATTATATGGAATACGGTAATCGTTTCAACGCAAAAATGGGTGCAGAGGCAATCAAAGAACTATTATCTAATATCGATTTAGATAAAGAACTCGAAGAGTTAAAAGAAGAGTTAGAAACTGCAACAGGTCAACGTTTAACGCGTGCGATTCGCCGTTTAGAAGTCGTTGAAGCATTCAGAAACTCAGGAAATAGACCTGAATGGATGGTGCTCGATGCATTACCAGTCATCCCACCAGATATTCGTCCTATGGTACAACTTGATGGTGGACGCTTTGCGACAAGTGACTTAAACGACTTATACCGCCGTGTAATTAACCGTAATAACCGTCTAAAACGTTTATTAGACTTAGGTGCACCTGGAATTATCGTTCAAAACGAAAAACGTATGTTACAAGAAGCCGTCGATGCTCTAGTCGACAATGGTCGTCGTGGTCGTCCAGTAACAGGACCAGGTAACCGTCCATTAAAATCACTTTCACATATGTTAAAAGGTAAGCAAGGGCGTTTTCGTCAAAACTTACTTGGTAAACGTGTAGACTACTCAGGACGTTCAGTAATCGTTGTTGGTCCAGGATTAAAAATGTACCAATGTGGATTACCGCGTGAAATGGCATTAGAATTATTTAAGCCGTTTGTTATGAGAGAACTCGTTCGTAGAGATCTTGCGACGAATATAAAAAACGCGAAAAATAAAATTGAACGTTTAGATGAATCAATTTGGGACGTGCTTGAAGATGTAATTCAAGAACACCCAGTACTATTAAACCGTGCACCAACATTACACAGACTTGGTATTCAAGCGTTTGAAGCAGTGCTTGTAGAAGGTCGTGCGATTAAACTACATCCACTTGTAACAACAGCTTATAACGCAGACTTTGACGGAGACCAAATGGCAGTGCACGTACCACTTTCAAAGGAAGCACAAGCAGAAGCGCGTATGTTAATGCTTGCGGCATCAAACATCTTAAATCCGAAAGATGGTAAACCAGTAGTTACACCGTCACAAGATATGGTACTTGGTAACTACTACTTAACATTAGAAAAACCAGGTTCTAAACGTGAAGGACATATCTTCAAAAACTTTGAAGAAGTTATTATGGCATATCGTTCAGGATTTGCTTCACTTCACACAAGAATCGGAGTTCATACAAATGAAATGTCAGACGAACAAGTCGCTGAAGAAAATCGCGGCAAAATTCTTATGACGACAGTTGGTAAAGTAATCTTTAACGAGATTATGCCACCATCATTCCCTTACTTAAACGAACCAACACGCGAAAACTTAGAGCGTAAAACACCGGATCGTTTCTTCATTAAAGCAGAAGATCTCGGTGAAGAAGGATTAGTTGGTAAATTTAAAGAGCAAGAAGCTATCCCGCCGTTTGATAAGAAATTCTTAGGTCAAATTATTGCGGAAGTGTTTAACAAATTCCACATTACTGAAACATCAGTAATGCTAGACCGCATGAAAGACTTAGGATTTAAATATTCAACACGTGCAGGTATTACTGTAGGGGTATCAGACATCGTTGTCTTACCAGAAAAACAACGTATGATCGATGAAACAGAACAAAAAGTAGAAACAGTTCAAAGACAATATGACCGTGGTTTAATTACAGAAGAAGAGCGTTATAACGCAGTAATTAAATTATGGACAGATATTAAAGATGAAATTCAAGATCGCCTCATGGAATCTCTTGATAAATTCAACCCGATTTACATGATGGCAGACTCAGGTGCTCGTGGTAACGCGTCAAACTTCACACAACTTGCAGGTATGCGCGGACTCATGGCAAACCCATCTGGTCAGATTATTGAATTACCGATTAAGTCAAGCTTCCGTGAAGGACTAACAGTACTCGAGTACTTCATCTCAACACACGGTGCGCGTAAAGGTCTAGCAGATACTGCGCTTAAGACAGCAGACTCAGGTTACTTAACAAGAAGACTTGTAGACGTTGCACAAGACGTGATTGTTCGCGAACCAGACTGTGGTACAGATAAAGGACTTAGAGTGTCTGAAATCCGTGAAGGTGGAGAATTAATCGAACCATTATTTGACCGTTTAGAAGGACGTTACTCAAAAGAAACAGTGAGACATCCAAATACAAACGAAGTCATCGTTGGTTCGAACGAACTGATTACGACAGATATCGCAAAAGAAATCGTCAACGCTGGTATTGAATCAGTAGTGATCCGTTCAGCATTCACATGTAATACACGTTACGGTGTATGTGAGAAATGTTACGGTAAAAACCTTGCGACTGGTGAAAAGGTTGAAGTTGGAGAAGCAATTGGTACAATTGCAGCACAATCAATCGGTGAGCCAGGTACACAGTTAACAATGCGTACATTCCACACAGGTGGGGTTGCAGGATCAGACATTACGATGGGTCTTCCACGTATTCAAGAGTTATTCGAAGCGCGTAACCCGAAAGGGGAAGCTGTAATTTCTGAAATTGAAGGTCATATTCTTTCAATCGAAATGATTAAAGACCGTCAACAAGAAATTAAAGTAAAAGGCGACGAAGAAACACGTACGTATACAGCGCCAGCAAATGCGAGAATTATCGTAGAAGAAGGCGACGCAGTCGTGCCAGGTGAAATGCTGACAGACGGTTCAATTGAGCCGAAAAACCTACTAAAAGTTGCAGGATTAAACAGAACACAAGAATATCTATTAAAAGAAGTACAAAAAGTATACCGTTCACAAGGGGTAGAAATCGACGACAAACACGTTGAAGTAATGGTTCGTCAGATGTTACGTAAAGTACGTATCATAGATGCTGGTGAAACATCACTTATCCCAGGAGCATTAGTAGATATTCATACGTTCCAAGAAGCAAACAAAGTCGTATTCAAACAAAGAAAACGACCAGCAACAGCGAAACCTGTACTATTAGGTATTACAAAAGCTTCACTCGAAACAGAAAGCTTCTTATCAGCAGCATCATTCCAAGAAACAACACGAGTTCTAACAGATGCAGCGATCAAAGGTAAAAGAGATGAGCTACTTGGCCTTAAAGAAAACGTCATAATCGGTAAACTTATTCCAGCAGGAACAGGAATGAGTCGCTATAGAGACGTTGATATCGAAGTCGAAGGTCAAGACGAACGTTTACAATTAGAAGCAGAAGAAAGAGAAGCAGAACTAATTGAAGAATAGATAATGAAAAGCATCCACATTTAATGTGGATGCTTATTTTTTATAAAATTATATGAACTAATACAATTTAAATAGAAAAACACTATTATTTATGTGAAAAAATTAACATAAAATACTAAATTGTGGTATAATTATATTTATGTATATTATAATAAGTAGTGTAAATTACTATTAAATTTTTAAAAATGTAAGAAGGTAGATAAAATGAACAAACATTACAGATATACATTACGTAAAACAACTCTTGGATTAGGTAGTGTAGCAGTCGCGATGTTTTTAGCTGGACAAGCGGATACCGCAAAAGCAGCTGAGGAAGATCCAACGATAATTGAAACAAGCGTATCACCTGAGAATACAGATGATACAGTTGACCCAATATCTCCTACTCAAGGAGATAATTTAGAAGACAACAACACGACATTACCTGAAGAAAATGTATCATCTGAAGGGGTTGATGAAACGCCTGAAGCTACACAGTATGACGCGGATGAAGGCGATGCTGATGATGTTGAAGCAGCATCAGAACTCGCTGAAAACCCTGCTATTGAAGAAAACGATACTGACATAGAAAATAGAGAATTAGATATTGATGAGAAACCACGAGATGTAACAAATGAAGTTTCAGAAGATGCCTCAGGAAATGCCACAGAAAAATCAGAACTCGCTAATCCAGCAGCTATTGAAGAAAACGACACTAATGCTGAAGGTGCTAAATCAGAAAAATCTGAAGAACCACAAGTTGTAACATTTGCAGCAAAAGCGGCAACAAACGAACCAAACTATGCAAAAGATGAAGCGAAAATAAAAGACTATAGTAAAAATGAACGTTATCGTTCGACAGACTTGGAACAAGGAAATGGAACGAACTTTGAGTTTAGAGATCCTAGCATGGATTTTAAAGATGGATTCCGTTACAAGACTATAGAACCAGGTGATGATAGTCCCGATAAGAAAAAATGGGGTATCGAGATTGAATTCGACAAAGAAAAAGGGCAAAGAACTTATACTTTATTTAGTTTTACGAACGGTGGGAATCTTGGTTCATTCCTCACAAAAGGAACTATTCCTGCTAGTGATGAGGGAGTAAAATTAATTGACGATAGTAAAGCGACGAACTATAAGGCTGAATCAGATATTGAAATTAATGGTAGCGGTATTCAAAGGAACTTAAACCTTGTATCAACTAAAGAAGATCTGGCACACATTAATAGTTTAGATAATAACAACACTGTAATGAGCTGGAAGGGAAATTATACAAAAGATCATACAAGTGGAGTAAAAGCTACTCAAGGTCCAAGTGCTGAATTCACCTTAACCGTCAACCCATGGCCGAATGAAAATGATATGCTATCAGAAATTAAACTAAATGGTAGTCATAATAAAAAGGAGTTTGTTCAAGGACAAACTATCACTACTGATGTATCAGTAGAAAACCTCGATGACAATGCTAGAGAAAGATTAGTTGGTCAAGTGTATCACCCCGTGACTGGCGAAGTTGTACCAGATGCTAAAGCATATATCGACGAAAATGATAAAGTTGTAATTGAAATGCCACAAGGTGCAGTTGATGAAAATGGAAACATCAATAAGAATTCTATTTTCTTTAAAGATTCAAAATATAAAGGACTACAAAATTTAAGCGTTAAATTCTTTGCACGTCCAAGAACCCAACAGGAGTTTGAAGCAGTTCATACTAATACTCCAGAGAATTATGGAGAAGGAGCATACACGCAAACTGGTGCTGGTACTGAGACGATCAACCACAAAGGTCAAGATGTTGTGATTGATAAGCAAGGTATTGATCGTTATGATCACTATAACTTAATTGGTAGCTTTAATATTAACCTTGACGATACGCGTTACTATGATCAAGGGTTTATAGATGGTAATAATGAAGATACTTCTAAACATACGTCATCTGCTGTAAAGCCTGGTGAAGAGTTTACGGTTGAGTTATATGTTCCTGAAGACAAAAAAGATAGAGATGTATTCCCTAACCAAAAAACTCCTGAAGAGATGGAAGCTGCTAAAGATGCGAATCAAGCAGTAGGTTCGATTGATTTCTCATTTATTAATAAAATCAATGCGGATAAAGCGAAGGAAGATCAGTGGAAGTTAGAATTTGATGAAAATACACTACCGACGACGTTAAAAATCATCCCACCAGCATCTGCTAAAGCAGGGGAGTTTGTTGCAGTACCATTAGTTTACACTTATACAAACGGTTCTACAGATACACACTGGTTCCACTTTGTAGTACAAGAATCAACTAATAATAAACCAGAGTATCCTGTACAAGTAGCATTCCCTTCAGAAGAACAAAAGTCACTACCTGAATTATCAGATGACGACAAAAAACTAAAACCAGTCGAATACTACATCCCAGAAGGTACAGAATTTAAAGATGACCGTGGTAATGAGTGGAATGTTTCTATCGATAAAACGACAGGAGAAATTACAGCACAACCAGTTGATCCTACTAAATTTGATGGAGGAGAAAAACTTCAAGTGCCAGTAACTACACGTTATGTCGATGAAAACGAACCTGACAAAAATATTGAGGAAAAAACTAGAGCAGAATTTGTTATTAAAGAAAAAGCAAATATGACTCCACGCTACAATGCGAAAGCAGGTAAGTCGGGAGACGTTCTAACTTCAGATGTTATCCTTAATGAAGAGGATAAGTTCAATAGAAGACCAACTAAGTACAGTCTCGCTTCTAATACTTATACAGATGATAAAGGAAACGCTTGGAATGTATCGATTGATGAAAACACTGGTACAGTAACAGCAACAGTACCAGAAGGTGAAAATATCAACGGAGCTTTATTAAATGTTCCAGTAACAGCTCATTACTATGAACAAGGCAGCGATCAAGAAATAGCAACTAGAGAAGTAGAAGTTCAGTTTGTAGCCTATGGAACAAATGGAAAAATTGAAAAAGATGAAACAGTTGAAATTCCATTTGAGACAATCATAGAGTTTGATGATAGCCTTGCACCAGGTGAGAAAAAGGTAGCTCAAGAAGGTATTCCAGGTGAAAAAACGAGAACTAATACTCTAACTATTGAAGATAGTAAGGTTACGAATATTGATCCAGGCGATTTTGAAATTACTAAAGAACCAACGGATAGAATCATCAAAGTTGGTAGAAATACTGAAGGTAAAGTAGTTCACGAGGAAAAAATCCCGTTCGATTACGACATTGAATATGATGAAAATCTAGAAGCGGGTCAATATGTAATTGATGTCAAAGGAACTGAAGGTACTAAGACAATTACTTGGACTATTAAAAACTCAGAAATCGTCGGAGAGCCGGAAGTAGAATTTAAAGCTCCTGTTAAAGCTAAAATTCGAGTTGGACAAAAAGATTTTACAGGTACTTTCGAAACGAAGAAAACTGAAGCAATTGAATTTGAAACAGAATATATTGTAGATAACGAATTAGAACCAGGTACAGTTAAAGTTGAACGAGCGGGAGAACTTGGTGAAACAGAAACACCAGTTACTCATACGATTGTTAACGGTGAAGTAACAGAGTCTAAAGAGGGCAAAACTAAAGAAACAAAAGCTCCAGTTAAGAGAATTGTAAAAGTTGGTCCTGCTAAGACTGATGGTACACACACTTATACAAGTAAAACACCATTTGAAGTAGAAGTAAGGGTAAACCCAGAACTTAAGAAGGGCGAATACAAAGTCGTTCAAAAAGGTGTGGAAGGTGAAGAAGAATACACGATTACGATTGAGAACTCAAAAGTAACGAATACTTCTGATCCGAAACAAACAAAAGCACCAGTCAATGAGATTATTGAAGTCGGTAATACTGACTTCACAGGTTCTGTGGAATATGTAGACAAAGATCCAATTCCGTTTGAAACAGAAGTAACAGTTGACCCAAGTCTAAAACCGGGAGAAGTCGTTGAAGACCAAAAAGGTGAACTTGGAGAACAAGAAACTAAGGTGACAAGAACAATTACAAACGGTGAAGCTGGCGAGGAAGTTCGCGGTGAAACAACGCGTACCAAAGAACCAGTGAACAGAAAAATTAGAGTTGGTTCTAAGACAGATGGACAGTACAAAGAAACTGAAACAATTCCATTTGAAGTAGAAGTTAGAAAAGATCCAACACTTAAAAAAGGTGAATGGAAATATGCCGAAGTTGACGGAGTTCAACAAACAGGTGAAAGTGGCCTTAAAGAAAGAACGTTAACGATCGTTAACTCTAAAGTAACTGAAGAAACTGAGTATAAGACAACTAGAGAGCCTAAGAATGCAGTTATTCTTGTTGGAGACTTAGATAGTGAAGGTAAAGTAGAACATACTGAAGAACTACCATTCGACTATAAAGTTGAAGAAGTAGACGACCTTAAGAAGGGTGAATATAGAATCGTAAAACCAGGTAAAGTCGGTACTAAGACGACGACTTGGACGATCAAGGATTCTAAAGTTGTAGAAGGACCAACAGTAACTGAAGAAGTGCCAGCGGAAGATGCACTCATCCAAATTGGTAAAGGCACAACTGACGGTACTCATGAAATCGTTGAAAAGAAAGAAATTCCTTTCGAAACGATTATTGAATACGATGACAGCTTAGCACCAGGAGAAGAAAAAGTAGTTCAAGAAGGTAAACCTGGTATCGAAGAGAGAACGAACACGTTAGTCATCAAAGATGGTAAAGTAGTTGAAACTAAAGAAGGAAAATTCGAAAGAACAGAAAATCCTGTGAATAAAATCGTTAAAGTTGGTAGAAAATCAACTGAAGGTGAAACTACTCATACTATCGAAAGAGAAATTCCGTTTGAAACAAAAGTAATCTATGATGATACTCTTGAAGCTGGATTCCAACAAATTGAAAATGAAGGAAAACCAGGTAAGGAAGAAGTCACGGTTACTCAAAAAGTAAAAGACGGACAACCAGTTGGTGAACCAACGGAAACAGTTAATACAATTACTGAAAAAGAAGATCGTGTTGTTAGAGTTGGAGTAAAACCTGTTGTAAAAGAAATTGAATTAGGTCACGACATAGAATACAGACACAACCCTGAACTTAAAGAAGGCGAAACGAGAGTAATTGTTGAAGGAACTAAAGGTTCTGTGAAATATACAACGACGTTCAATAAAGAAACAGGCGAGCTTGAAATTACAGAAGAGCGCGTTGAGCCGACGAATAAAGTTGTAGAATACGGTTCTAAGACTGAGGGAGAAATCACGTTTGAAAGTGAGCGAGCATACAATGTAATTGTTCGTGAAAACCCTGAATTAGAGGCAGGTAAAACTAACGTTATTCAAGAAGGCGTCGTTGGAAAAACAGAAACTACTGTTAAAATTGAAAACAGTCAAGAAGTTTCTAGGGACACGAGAACAATCGTAGAAAAACAAGATAAGATTATCGAAGTTGGTACGAAGAATGTTTGTGAAATCCCACCAACACCAGAACAACCAAATCCAGACCCAGAAGAACCTAAACCAAACCCTGATCCTGAGCCAACACCAGAAGACCCAGAAAATCCTGAAAATCCAGAGCAACCAGGTGAAGAAGATCCTAAAGACCCAGAAGCACCAGGCGGAGAAGATCCTAAAGACCCAGAAGCACCAGGCGGAGAAGATCCTAAAGACCCAGAAGCACCAGGCGAAGAAGATCCTAAAAACCCAGAAACACCAGGTGAAGAAGAGCCTAAAGATCCGGAAGCACCAGATGAAGAAGAGCCTAAAGACCCAGAAGCACCAGATGAAGAAGAGCCTAAGGACCCAGAAAAGCCAGGCGAAGAAGATCCTAAAGACCCAGAAGCACCAGGTGAGACACCACAAGAACCAGGTAAGCCTAAAGAGCCAGAAGTTCCAGAGCAGCCAGAGCAACCAGGTGAGGAAGACCCTAAAGACCCAGAAGCACCAGGCAAACCAGATGAGACACCACAAGAACCAGGTAAACCAGGAACTCCAGGTAAACCTGAGCAACCGAATGTTCCAGCTCAACCGAATAAGCCAGATCAAAGTAATAAAGTAACAGCTTCTAAAGATAAAGAGGATGATAAAAAATTACCAAACACTGGTGAAGCTGAGAGAGATCTAACATTATTCGCTACAGCTTTAGCAACTTTAGGTGGTGCGTTCACATTTGGGCGACGCAGAAATAGAAAAGAAGATTAGTTTTCATCTTTTTACGCTACACTTTTGTGTAGCGTTTTTTTGTTTTAAATAATAATATGTAGTTTTATCCAAATAAAGAGGATATTGTGTTGACACGCTTTTTTAGTTAGTGATATAATGATTAAGGTTACCGTAGATGTGGTAACGTGTTACTATTGAAAAGCAGTAAGAGTTGAAAAATTCTTACGCATTTTTTATTATTTAAAAATGAACCACCTGGATGTGTGGATTATTAAAATGAAGAAGGGAGGACATATACTAAGATGCCTACAATTAACCAATTAATTAGAAAACCACGTAAATCTAAAAACGTTAAATCTAAAGCACCAGCACTTAACAGAGGTTTTAACAGCCTTAAAAAAGAAGTGACTCACAACAACTCACCACAAAAACGTGGAGTTTGTACTCGTGTTGGTACTATGGCGCCACGTAAACCGAACTCAGCTTTACGTAAATATGCGCGTGTAAGACTTTCAAACAACATGGAAGTTAACGCATATATCCCAGGAATTGGCCACAACTTACAAGAACACTCAGTTGTTTTAGTACGCGGTGGACACGTTAAAGACTTATCTGGGGTTCGTTACACTGTAGTTCGTGGAGCACTTGATACTTCAGGTGTAGAAGGACGCGAACAAAGCCGTTCTAAATATGGTGCAAAAAAAGCTAGCAAATAATTTAACGAAATAAATAGAGATAATTTTATGGAAGGAGGCTACTTAGTATGCCACGTAAAGGTCCAGTACCTAAAAGAGACGTTTTACCAGATCCAATTCACAACTCTAAATTAATTACTAAATTAATTAACAAGTTAATGGTTGATGGTAAACGCGGTACATCACAAAAAATTCTTTATAGTGCTTTTGAAATCGTTGAAGAACGTTCAGGTAGAGACGCAAACGAAGTATTCGAAGAAGCATTAGAAAATATTATGCCATTATTAGAAGTTAAAGCACGTCGTGTTGGGGGTTCTAACTACCAAGTACCAGTTGAGGTACGCCCAGAAAGACGTTCTACTTTAGGACTTCGTTGGTTAGTGAACTACTCACGCTTACGCGGAGAAAAAACTATGGTTGAACGCTTAGCTAACGAGATTCTTGATGCTGCTAACAACACTGGTGGTGCTGTTAAGCGTCGTGAAGAAATGCATAAAATGGCAGAAGCTAACAGAGCATTCGCACACTACCGCTGGTAGAATTGTGGATCTCGGTAGTATAAATTGATTTTTAAAAATTGGAAGGAGTAAAAGGTTCTATGGCAAGAGAATTTTCTCTAAAAAACACTCGTAACATCGGTATCATGGCTCACATCGATGCTGGTAAAACGACTACAACAGAACGTATCCTTTATTACACAGGCCGTATCCACAAACTTGGTGAAACTCACGAAGGTGCATCACAGATGGACTGGATGGAGCAAGAACAAGACCGTGGTATTACAATCACTTCTGCAGCAACAACTGCACAGTGGAAAGGTCACCGTGTTAACATTATCGATACACCAGGACACGTAGACTTCACAGTTGAAGTTGAACGTTCTTTACGTGTACTTGACTCAGCTGTAACAGTATTAGATGCTCAATCAGGTGTTGAGCCACAAACTGAAACAGTTTGGAGACAAGCTACAAACTATGAAGTTCCACGTCTAGTATTCGTAAACAAAATGGATAAAATTGGTGCGAACTTCGACTATGCAATCGGTACAATCAGAGACCGTCTTCAAGCAAACGCACACGCGGTACAATACCCTATCGGTGCAGAAGATGAATTCAGAGGTATCATTGACTTAGTTAAAATGAAAACTTACCTTTACAACGATGACCTAGGTCAAGATGTAGAGGAAATTGAAATCCCTGAAGAATATGCAGACAAAGCTCAAGAAATGCGTGAAGCATTAATCGAAGGTCTTGCTGACGTAAACGAAGAAGTTATGGAAGCATACCTTGGAGGAGAAGAGCTTACAGAAGAAACTCTTAAAGCAGCAATTCGTAAAGCGACTTGTGACGTAGAGTTCTTCCCAGTATTCTGTGGTACAGCATTCAAGAACAAAGGTGTTCAATTATTACTTGATGGAATCATCGAGTATTTACCATCACCACTTGAAGTAAAACCAATTGTTGGTCATATGGCTAACGACCCAGAAGAAGAATATGTTGCAAAACCAGGAGATGACGAGCCTTTCACAGCATTAGCGTTTAAGGTTATGTCAGATCCATTCGTTGGTAAGTTAACATTCTTCCGTGTGTACTCTGGTTCATTAGACTCAGGTTCATACGTATCAAACACAACTAAAGATAAACGTGAACGTATCGGTCGTATCCTACAAATGCACGCAAACTCTCGTGAAGAAATTTCAACAGTTTACTCAGGAGATATCGCTGCAGCAGTAGGTCTTAAAGACACTGGTACAGGTGACACGTTAACTGAAGAAAAACTTGGCGTAATCTTAGAATCAATGGAATTCCCAGAGCCAGTTATTCACTTATCAGTTGAACCTAAATCAAAAGCGGACCAAGACAAAATGTCTAACGCTCTTGTTAAATTACAAGAGGAAGACCCAACATTCACAGCATACACTGACAACGAAACTGGACAAGTTATCATCGGTGGTATGGGTGAGTTACACTTAGACGTTCTTGTTAACCGTATGAAATCTGAATTCAACGTTGAATGTAACGTAGGTGCTCCAATGGTATCTTACCGTGAAACATTCACTCAACCAGCACAAGTTCAAGGTAAATTCAGCCGTCAGTCAGGTGGACGCGGTCAGTACGGTGACGTACACATCGAATTTACACCAAACGAACAAGGTGCAGGCTTTGAATTCGAAGACGCAATTGTTGGTGGTGTAGTTCCACGTGAATATATCCCATCAGTTGAAGAAGGACTTAAAAACGCTCTAGAAAATGGTGTTATTGCAGGATACCCACTTGTAGACGTTAAAGCTAAATTATATGATGGTTCTTACCACGATGTTGACTCATCTGAAATGGCGTTCAAAATCGCTGCATCACTTGCATTAAAAGAAGCAGCTAAAAAATGTAAGCCAGTTCTATTAGAGCCTGTCATGAAAGTTGAAGTTGTTATGCCTGAAGAATATCTAGGAGATATCATGGGTGACGTAACGAGCCGTCGTGGACGTGTAGAAGGTATGGAAGCACGCGGTAACGCACAAGTAGTTAACGCATTCGTTCCACTTTCAGAAATGTTCGGTTACGCAACTTCATTACGTTCTAACACACAAGGACGCGGAACTTACACAATGTACTTCGATCACTACGAAGAAGTTCCAAACTCAATTGCTGAAGAAATTATCAAGAAAAATACTGGAGAATAATCACAGCACTTGATTTTTTCTCGATAACAATGTATAAAAAGTATAGGTATCATTTTGTCCACTTTTAATTAAGTGGACAAAACAAATTATAAATTTTGTATATAAATAAGGAGAGATATTTCAAATGGCTAAAGAAAAATTTGACCGTTCGAAAACGCATGCTAACATTGGTACAATTGGGCACGTTGACCACGGTAAAACTACATTAACAGCTGCTATTGCAACTGTTTTATCTAAAACTTACGGTGGAGACGCTCAGTCATACGACCAAGTAGACAACGCTCCAGAAGAAAAAGAACGTGGAATTACAATCAACACGTCACACATCGAGTACGAAACACCTACTCGTCACTATGCACACGTTGACTGCCCAGGACACGCAGACTACGTTAAAAACATGATCACTGGTGCTGCACAAATGGACGGAGCTATCTTAGTAGTATCTGCTGCAGATGGTCCAATGCCACAAACTCGTGAACACATCTTACTTTCACGTAACGTTGGTGTTCCAGCATTAGTAGTATTCTTAAACAAAGTTGACATGGTTGACGACGAAGAATTACTAGAATTAGTTGAAATGGAAGTTCGTGAACTTCTTTCTGAATACGACTTCCCAGGCGACGACATTCCAGTAATCGCTGGTTCTGCTCTTAAAGCACTTGAAGGTGATGAAGAGTATGAACAAAAAATCGTTGAGCTTATGGAAGCTGTAGACGAGTACATTCCAACTCCAGAGCGTGACTCTGACAAACCATTCATGATGCCAGTTGAGGACGTATTCTCAATCACTGGTCGTGGTACAGTTGCTACAGGACGCGTTGAACGCGGACAAATCAAAGTTGGTGAAGAAGTTGAGATCATTGGTCTTGCTGAAAAATCTTCTAAGACAACTGTAACTGGAGTAGAAATGTTCCGTAAATTATTAGACTACGCTGAAGCTGGTGACAACATTGGTGCGTTATTACGTGGTGTATCACGTGAAGACATCCAACGTGGTCAAGTACTTGCTCACCCTGGATCAATTACTCCACACAGCAAGTTCAAAGCTGAAGTTTACGTTTTATCTAAAGATGAAGGTGGACGTCACACTCCATTCTTCTCAAACTACCGTCCTCAGTTCTACTTCCGTACAACTGACGTAACAGGTATCGTAAACTTACCAGAAGGTACTGAAATGGTTATGCCTGGTGACAACGTTGAAATGGACGTTGAATTAATTTCACCAATCGCTATCGAAGACGGTACACGCTTCTCAATCCGTGAAGGTGGACGTACAGTAGGTTCTGGTGTAGTTACTGAAATTAACGAATAATTGTAACTAAAATATAAGCACTCGGGGATTATCCTCGAGTGTTTTTTTAATATGAGGAGTAAAAGATGAAGTTTTTAAAATATGTACTAGCTATAGTTTTAACAGTCTTTTTATCAGCATGTAATACAGAATCTACCCAGTTTGAAAATAGAACTAATGATGATAATGGAATGATTATTACGGTAAACCACAGTGGAGAAGAGCTTAGATCACTAGAGTTTGAGGTTAAAAACTTAGTACCTAAAGAACAAGCATTGAACTTTGTAGAGTCTAGTGATGATTCATTCACTAAAAAGGATTTAAAGCAGTTAGAAAGTTTTTATTCAGATTTAAACCAATTTGAAGGTGTCGATACGAAGACGAAAGTAAAAGAGACAGATGACGGTATTTTAGTGATTATTAGTGGGACAGAAAATGTAGATGATGGCGAGAGTATCATCGGTCATACTAAAAAGGGTGGTACTTTCAAAGACGTCAAAGAATTCTTAAAAACACAAGGATTTGAAGAAAAGTAACGAGTTGAATTTTTTAGGTTAATTTACATCAATATATGCTATAATTTTAAAAAAGGGTAAATTTTTAAGAGAGGTTTTCATTATGAAATATTTAAAGTATATGTTGATGGTTATTGCACTAATCACACTCACTGCGTGTGGTGCTAAAGAAGAGACTTATGTAAAAGAAGATTATGATGGTAAAGGTGCCGTTCATTTAAAACATGACAAATCTGAAGTGAAAGAGTTAGAGCTAGTCTTTGTGATGGAAGACAGTTTATATAGTGAAGATTTTGATGATTTTGTTTATGAACTTGATTTAGACTATAAAGATGGTAAATTATCTAAGCAAGATATTGAAAAATTAGAGTATGAAATGCTCAATGAAGTAGATGATGACTATGACTCAGAGAATATAAAATTAGATGTGAATTTAAAGCAAAAAGACGATATGATAGAAATTCTTGTTAAAATTAATGAGACAATCGTAAACGGTGAAAGTGAGTTTCTTGATATGCCAGAAGGATCTACTTATAGGGACTATGACGAATATATTACCAATGACATGGAGTTTGAAAGACAATAAAAAGTGCTGAATCTAGTACACGACTAGATTCAGCATTTTTTTATCTTATAATATCACGATATGCAATTCTTCTTAAACGAGTATTATAGTTATTTACCATAAAAATAATGAGTACTGCGTCAATGAACCACCAAATTGTGATAGGTGCCATTGTAAGGAATGATAGTGTTCCGAATGAAATTAAAGTAAGTAACCCACAAATTAGTCCTAATATTAACATTACTAGACCTGTGATAGTTTTACCAACATAGAATCGATGAACACCAAATATACCTAAGAAAAACCATAATACATATCCGATAATTAGACTTTTTCTTTCATTTGAAACGTAATTTTCAATATAAGATTTTTGTTGAACCGAAAGATTTCTCATACAATCAACTCCTATTAATATTATATCATTAAAGGGTTAACTACGATAAAGGTCAGCAATCTATTTTAATTAACAGTAAATTGTCGTTTTTGTTAATTATCCTGGTTTATCTAACATATTTCGATGCCACATAGTACTTTTTGTTAAATAAATCTTTTTATCTAACAAAAATGAGAATGGATGATGTAAATTTGTTAATTAACTGATTTTATTTAACAAATTTCAGTTTTCGGAACGGATTTTTGTAAATAAAAAATAATAAATTTGATAAAAGAAAAAACGTTATTTCCTAGCATATGTTTATAGGAGGGATAATGTGAAAATGACTCATCTCGAGATGTTAGAAAAACGGTATAATCTAGACCGTGATCAGAAAATTCAGTTGGATAAAGAAAGAAAAGGAAAAATTGGAGAATATTATTTAAAAAGTTTGATTGAAACTAAACTGCATCCTGAAATAGCGGTGATTAGTGACTATCGTTTTGAAGTAAACGGTAGCGAATGCCAAATTGACTTCTTAATTTTGTTGAATCAAAGTTGTATTATTATTGAGGTAAAAAGTTATTACGGTGATTTTGAAATACGGCCGGATGGATTTTATCGGTTAAATCCACTGAGAAAAATTAAACATCCATTTTCACAAGTTGAACGTGCAGAAATCATGTTACACAGTCATTTGAAACGATTAAATTTGAATTTAAATATAAAATATTATGTTGCATTTGTAAACGAACAGTTTTCACTTTATGGTTTAACACGAGACATGCCAGTAGTCATGGCGAGTCAATTAAATCGATTTTTAGAATCGTTAAACGAGGAAGTTTACGATAAAAAACATGAGTATATAATTAACCGATTAGAAGATGGTCGATTATTAAAATCACGTTATGAGCATGAGTTAAAATTAGATTTTAATAAAGCAAAGAAAGGTTTAGTATGTCAGCACTGTTCTGGATGGTTAGAGGTAGACACGTATAAACAATTGAAGTGTCAATCATGTGGGACTAAGGAAGAAATAGAATCAGCGATTGGGAGAAGCATTACTGAATTAGAGACATTATTTCCTGATGACGAAATAACATTAAGACGCTTATTAGAATGGATTGACCATACATATTCACCAAGCAAACTGAGACGTTTACTCAAAAAAATCTGTCACACTCACGGAAGTAAAAAAGGGAGATATTATACATTAAAGAGTAATATTATCACCGTCTCAAATATTTAATTAACAAAATTCTTTTAACTTTGTGAGTTATCCTGATTTATTTCACATATTTCGGTGCCATATAGTGTTTTTTGTTAAACAAAGCTTTTTATCTAACAAAAATGGCGCTGGATGATATAAATTTGTTAATTAACTGAACTTATTTAACAAATTTTAGTTTTCAACACTCATTTTTGTAAATAACAACCCTTCAATAACAAGAATAAAAACCCCCTGATACGCTTGATTACTAGGAAATCTCGCATGTTCACCGGGGGTTATTGTTTATATCAGTGCTAAGCGTCCACTTTGTCGAAGTTCAACACAATTTTTAAGAAAAGTTCTAGGACTGATTTGAGACCTTCTTCGTCGATATCGAATTTTGGATGGTGGTGTGGGTACTCAATTCCTTTGTCGACATTTCCGACACCTGTTGAGAAGTAGCAGCCAGGTACTTTTTGTAAGTAGTACGCCGCGTCTTCACCACCCATTGATGACGGAAGTTCAACGACACTTTCAACAAAGTTAACATCTTCTTCAGCAAGTCCGCGTACGTAATCAGTCATTTTTACGTCATTTTTTAAAGCAGGATAACCACGATGGATATCTACATTAAAATCAACATTTTGAGAAAGTCCAACCCCTTTTGCGACTTCTTCTATTCTAGATAATACAAATTCTCTAACGTCACTATCATAAGTACGTAGTGTACCTTTTAATTCTGTACCATTTGGTATGACGTTAAATGCGTGGCCAGAGTTAAATGCAGTAATTGATAACACCGCTGATTTTAATGGATCTACATTTCTAGAAACGATAGATTGTAATTGTTCTATTAAATATGCAGAAGCTAGAATAGGATCATGTGATGTATGAGGTGCTGCACCGTGTCCCCCTTTTCCAGTAGCTGTAATTGTGAAAGTATCTGCATTCGCATACATAGAATCGTAATTCCAACCAAATTGGTGAACAGGCTCTAAAGCAGCGACGTGTGTTCCAAAGAAGTAATCCACACCGTCTAAGCAACCATCTTCAATCATAGACTTCGCACCACCAGGCACAAGTTCTTCAGCATGCTGGAAGATAAAGACCACGTTCACCGGTAGTTCATCTTTATAATCAGAGAGAATATGCGCGAATGTAATGAGTGCGGCAGTATGCGCGTCATGACCGCATGCGTGCATAACACCTTCATTTTTAGATTTATATTCAACGTCGTTTTCTTCTTGTATTTCTAAAGCATCAAAATCTGCACGAAATGCGACTGTTTTGTAGTCGTCATTAACAATTAAACGTGCGACTACTCCGTTACCTCCAACATCTCTTTCAATTTCAAGTGGTAAATCTTTTAACTCGTTGTAAATATATTTTTTTGTTTCATGTTCTTTAAAGGATAACTCTGGATACATGTGTAAGTGTCTACGTCTTTTAACAGCATCCTCAAAATGATCCAGTATTACTTCACGGATATTCATTTTATTTCCTCCTTGATTAGTTCCAATCGATTATATTTTCAAGTTCTATTATTTTCATAAACATCTTTAAGGCTGATTCCATTGCCTCTTCGTCTAAATCAAATAATTCATGATGGTGTGCATAAGTAGAATTTTTACTTTCATTACCTGAACCTGTTAAAAAGAAAGCGCCAGGTTTTTCTTCAATAAAGTATGAGAAGTCTTCTCCAATCATTAAAGGTTTTGTATCTGTATATTCTAAACCTAAAGATTTAGCTGCTTCTTCTACAATTTTCGCTTCTCTTTCATGGTTAATGACTGGTGGAAAACCTCTATGGTAATATAAATCTCCTGTTGCCCCACGTTTTTTTGTCGTCGCTTCAACTTCACTTTCAAAAATTTCAACGATTTTTTCTCTAACATCATAATTAAACGTACGAACAGTTCCTTCAAGAACAGCACTGTCAGGCATGACGTTAAATGTATCTCCAGCTTTCACATGACCAAAAGAAACAACCGCATTATCAATTGGTGAAATTTGTCGAGATACAATAGACTGTAAATTCACAATTAACTCACTAGCAATTAAAATAGCGTCGATATTTCTTTGCGGATAAGCAGCATGTCCACCGCGTCCTTGAATTGTTATTCTAAATTTATCTGGAGTTGCAATTAGCGCGCCATTTTTTGAATGGATTTCATGTGTGTCAAATTGACTCCAGTAATGCTGGCCATATACAAAATCGACATCTTTTAAAATGCCGTCCTCGATCATTGATTCAGCGCCACCAGGTGGTTCTTCTTCTCCATATTGAAAGATGAAGCTCACTTTTCCTTTTAAATTCTTTAAATTGTTAGAAACGACATCTACAAGTGTGAGAAGTGTTGTTGTATGTGCATCATGTCCACAAGCGTGCATCACACCGTCAACCGTCGACTTATATTCAACTTCTTTTTTATCTTGAATTGGGAGTGCATCAAAATCTGCACGAAATGCGATATGTGGATGACCTTCTCCAAAGCTAGCGACAATTCCTTTACCGGAATTATTATCATTTGCACCGACATTTTCTATAATATCGATGTCATCATATTGATTTAATCGATCTAAAATAAATTGATATGTTTTAAATTCTTTAAACGAGAGTTCTGGATGCTTATGTAGATAACGTCTTGTTTCTACCATATCTTGCTTTCGTTCATCGACAAGCTTTTCAATAGACATAAAATAATCACTCCTAAGTATAATATTATTAGTGTACCAAAAATCGTTTAAAATGTGTTGGAATAGTTTGAAAATTTCAAATATATAACTTGAATGCGATTCCTTACACGAATTTTTCTATTCTGTTAAAATGGAGAGTAAGACGATTAAGGAGGACTTTTTATAATGTCAAAAACTTTACAAGAGTACTTAAATAATAATTTAAATGAATTAAAAGAAAACGGTTTATATAATGAAATCGATGTCGTTGAAGGTGCCAATGGGCCGGTGATTAACATTGATGGTAAAGATTTAATTAACTTATCATCAAACAACTATCTTGGTCTCGCGACAGATGAAGACATGAAAAAAGTTGCGAAAGAGGCGATTGATTCACACGGTGTTGGTGCAGGTGCAGTACGTACAATTAACGGTACGATGGATCTTCATAGAGAGTTAGAAGAAAAGCTTGCGAAATTTAAAGGAACAGAATCAGTGATTGCATTAACATCAGGATTTAACGCAAACCAAGGTGCAATTCCTGCGATCATGAAAAAAGGAGATGCGATTCTTTCTGACGAGTTAAACCACGCAAGTATCATTGATGGGTGCCGTTTATCTGGTGCGAAAATTATTCGTGTGAACCATAACGATCCAGAAGACTTACGTAAAAAAGCAAAAGAGGCAACAGAATCTGGTGAGTACAATAAAGTAATGTATATTACTGACGGCGTATTCTCAATGGACGGGGACGTTGTGAATTTACCTGAGATGATTAAAGTCGCAAAAGAGTTCGACTTAATTACGTACGTTGACGATGCACACGGTTCAGGAGTTATGGGTAAAGGTGCAGGTACTGTAAAACACTTCGGTTTAGAAAAAGAAGTCGACATGCAAATGGGTACTTTATCTAAAGCGATTGGTGTCGTTGGTGGATACGTAGCAGGTTCTAAAGATTTAGTGGACTATTTAAAAGTTGCTGCACGTCCATTCTTATTCTCAACAGCACTTACTCCAGCGGATACTGCTGCAATTACTAAAGCAGTTGAAAAGTTAATGGCATCTACAGAACTTCATGACAAATTATGGGAAAATGGAGATTATTTAAAACAAGGACTTAAAGATGCTGGATTTGATATTGGTAATTCTGAAACACCAATCACACCAGTAATAATTGGAGATGAAAAGAAAGCTCAAGAGTTTTCACGCTTACTCCAAGAAAAAGGTGTGTACGCGAAATCAATCGTATTCCCAACAGTACCACGTGGTACAGGTCGTGTAAGAAATATGCCAACAGCGGCACATACTAAAGAAATGCTAGATGATGCAATTGAAATCTATAAAGAAGTCGGTCAAGAACTCGGAATTATTTAAGGGGGATTCTAAGTTATGAGAAAATTTCTAGTCACCGGTGCGTTAGGACAAATCGGTACAGAACTTGTTGTACGTTTAAGAGAAATGTATGGGGATGAAAATGTCTTACCAACGGATATCCGTATGCCAGAAGCTGGTCCGATGGTAGGGAAACCGTTTGAAATCTTAGATGTAACAGATAAAGACCGTGTAATGGAAATGGTTGGATCATTCCAACCAGATTCCATTATCCACTTAGCAGCACTACTTAGTGCTACAGCTGAAAAGAATCCAGCACTCGCATGGGATGTTAATATGGGTGGATT
Source organism: Nosocomiicoccus ampullae (assembly GCF_019357495.1). Taxonomy (NCBI): domain Bacteria; kingdom Bacillati; phylum Bacillota; class Bacilli; order Caryophanales; family Staphylococcaceae; genus Nosocomiicoccus; species Nosocomiicoccus ampullae. Next base: position 1,380,736 of record NZ_CP079110.1, on the reverse strand, counting down.
ATTTAATACGATTGAAGCTGCGCGTATATACGATGCACAGTATTTTACACCAAGTTCAATTGGCTCATTTGGACCATCAACACCAAAAGAAAATACACCACAAGATACAACACAGCGTCCAACAACAATGTATGGTGTAAACAAAGTGACTGGGGAATTACTAATGGACTATTACTACACAAAATTCGGTGTAGACACCCGTTCAGTACGTTTTCCAGGGTTAATTAGTTACGTACAAGAGCCAGGTGGTGGTACGACAGACTATGCGGTTGAAATATATTATGATGCGATTCGTAAAGGTGAATACACATCATTTATAGATAAAGGTACATATATGGATATGATGTTTATGGATGACGCAATAGACGCAGTAATTAAATTACTCCATGCGGATCCTGATCGACTGACGACGCGTAACGCTTTTAACGTATCAGCGATGAGTATTGAACCAGAAATGGTTGCGGAATCGATTCGTAAACATATTCCGGACTTTAAAATAAATTATGACGTAGATCCTGAACGTCAAAGTATAGCTGAGACGTGGCCAAATTCATTAGATGTCTCGGAAGCTAAAAAACAATGGGATTTCTCTCCAAAATATGATTTAGATAAAATGACAGAAGTCATGCTCGAAAACGTGAGTGAGAAATTAAAACAAAAGACTCAGTAGGTGATTATTTGGTAAAGGTTATCGCTTATGACAAAGATGGAACATTATTAAATTACGAAAAAATTTGGACACCATTTGCTAAAGTGAGTCTAGATGCGTTTGAAGCACACTTTAATCTTCCATATGATGATGAATTTAGACGTGAACTTGGTTATGTCGATGGAACAATTCAGCCGAATTCAACATTCGCATCTGGTACTGGTAAAGATATTCAAAATGCTTATGAAAAACGTGCAAAAGGTGGTGCGGACTGGGCGGAAGATTTCTATATTAAACATGTCAGTGAATACTTAAAAAATATGGAACTCTTGCCAGATGCAGTCGAAGTACTAAAAGAAGGTAAGCGACTCGGTTATAAAAATGCCATTGTCACGTCAGATTCTAGACTGAGTACTGAAGCATTCATAAAAAAATTTAACTTAAATGATTATATTGATTTTGTCATTGCAGGAGATGATTCAGAGTACTCAAAACCAGATGTAAACGTACTAGATTCAATTATTGAAGCGGGATATGAGTATAAAGACATCGTTGTCGTTGGTGATAATTATACTGATACTAGACTAGGTATAAAAAATGGTGTAAGAACCATCGGTGTACTTAGTGGTACATCGACAAAAGAATATTTAGAAGATGCAAACATCATTTTAAATGGTGTCGGTGAACTTTTTAACAACGGGAAGTTTATCATCCAATGAATCATGAAAAGTACATGCAACTTGCAATTATAGAGGCAAAAAAAGCTGCTGAAATCAATGAGGTGCCAATTGGTGCGGTTATTGTAAAAGACGATACAGTCATCGCTCGCGCTCATAATTTACGAGAAACGTCGCAGCAGCCGACTGCACACGCAGAACTTCTTGCGATAGAAAAGGCGTGTGAAGTACTTGGGACGTTTCGTTTAGAAGATTGTACACTTTACGTGACACTCGAGCCGTGCGTCATGTGTAGTGGTGCGGTTGTTATGAGTCGTATTCCAAAAGTCGTATACGGCGCAGACGATCCAAAAGGTGGCACTGTAAATAGTTTAATGCACTTACTAAATGAGTCACGATTTAACCATCAAGCAGAAGTCGTGAAAGGTGTATTAAAAGACGAGTGTAGTCAAATGCTAAAACACTTCTTTAAGCAGCTTCGAGAAGATAAAAAAAGAAAAAAATAGAACCTTTAAGCCAAGCTTAAAGGTTCTTTCTATTTGAAATCATCAGGTTTTCCAAGTAAGAAAAGTGTAGCGAGAACAGTCAGAACTGCTGACATTACTGCATACATAATAATACTCGTTATACTTCCAGACGGCGATTCAACGAGGTAGTTTATCGTAGAAAACACTAAAAACGCAACGAGTAATACACGCAGCGCGTAAAGTATTCTATTTTTAGTCATTACGAGTCTCCTTATATGATAATCTATACTCACTATAAAGGAGTCGGTGAGAAAAGGCGAGAGGTGATTATTGAAGTAGTAAACTTTTTTTTAATTAACAGAATTTGGCCGAAAATGTAAGATATATTGTTTTATTTGACAAAATTTCATTTTAATTAAGCTGTTTTGTTAATTAAATTGTTTTATCTAACAAAAACTGATGAAAAGCTCCGATTATTGTTAATTAAACTATTATATTTAACAAAATCGGATTATTTTTGTTAAATAATCACACACACGCCCTGTCATCTCCAAAGTGAAACAAATAAAAATCAGACCTTTTAAGGTCTGATTCTCATTAAAATATTATTTTTCAAATCTCATACGACTAAATGCGTCATGTTGGTGGATACTTTCTTCGTTTCGACATTCTACTTCAAATGCTTTGACCCAAGGTAAATCGTGAATGTCATAAGCGACGAGTCGAATTAAGTCTTCAACGAAACGTGGGTTTTCGTATGCGCGTTCTGTCACCATTTTTTCATCTGTTCGTTTAAGAATTGGGTACAGTTGACTTGATGCGTTAATTTCTAATGCGCGATATACGATTTCTTTGTAGTTTTCAGGTACTTCTTCATTTTCATCGATATCTAGAAGTACTTTTACGTAACCACGCTGATTGTGTGCACTATACTCACTAATTTCTTTTGAGCAAGGGCAAAGTGTCGTAACATTTGCTGTCATACCAAATTGTGTTTTAGTCACTTTATTATCGTTATATTCCATATGATAAAGTACATCAGCATGTGCAACAGCATCTAGTTTTGTACCTGGTGATGGCTTATTAAAGAACCAAGTGGACTCAACAGTAAGTTCTGATGATTCTTGTTCCATACGCTCTTTTAATACTTCAAGTACTTTTTTAAGCGTGTCGAATTCAAGTTTAATACCACCGTCATTTTGAGTTTGTAGCGACTCTAAAATACGACTCATGTTAATACCTTTTTCATCACGACGTAAGCTTGTCGCAAGTTCAAAGTTACCGACTGATTGATAGTCTCCAACTTTGACTGGGTATGTTAGGTTATTAATCCCAACAGATTGTACGTCAAAAAGGAAGTCTTTTTTCGTATTTTGAAGGTCCGCCATGTCTTCTTTATTTTTAGGCTTTGTACCTTTAATTGGATCTACTGAACCAAAGTGTTTGTATCGCGTTTCGCGATTAGAAAGATCTATATTCGTCATACTTAGCTACTCCTTCTCTTTACTTATCCAGTCATTAATATCATAGTAATAGAAATTTTCTTTTTCAAACCAACGTTCACGTGCTTCTTTACTAAATTGAGTATCTTTGCATAACTCGATTAATAGTCTCTCTGTTTGTGATTTATGTGCCGCGAGCACTTCTCTTTTTCGTTCTGCGTATTCACTAATATCAGTTTGAAGTGTCGGCTCGCCTAAATCGTCAAATGTACGCTTATCAAACGCAACGAGCGTTAACGTCGGACGATCCGCTTCATCCATTTCTGCGACAACATCTAATACAGCTTCTGCTGTTGCTTCATGGTCAGGGTGTACAGAGTACCCTGGGTAAAACGTAATTAAACGTGATGGTTTTGTTTCATCTATTACTTTTTTAATATCACTTCTTAGTAAGTCTTTGTCTTCGAATTCTAACGTTTTGTCTCTATAATCTAAAAACTTAACGTCTAAGTCCATTAAACGTGCAGCTTCAAGTTGTTCAGCTTTACGTAATTTAGATAGTGCTTCACGAGTGACTGGTGGATTTCCAATGTTTCTCCCCATATCACCATAAGTTAAACAAGCGTAAGTGACTGGAACTCCCATGTCTCTATACGCCATAATTGACCCTGACACACCAAACGCTTCATCGTCCGGGTGAGGGTAGATGATTAGCACGTGATTTTCTTTTTCAAGTGACATAATATCCCTCGTTTTAAATTTATTCTTTTAACTTATCAATGCTAATTTCTAATGCTGCAGCAAGTTTACCTTCATGGTCAATACCATGCAAGATGAAGACCCCGTCTTCAACAGTGTAATGTGAAAGTCCAGTAACATATACCCAGCCGCTATTGTCGAGTTTAAGACCGACGCGGTATTCAAAATTGCCGCCACCTTTTAATGTGCCTTCAGTGTAAGTAACTTGAATATTTCGGACAAATGTACCTGAGTTAAATACATTGTCATCATTATGACTTGCGTATACACCACTTGTAACTTCAATGTGTAAGTAAACGGGTGTGTTTTTGTAATTATTGATCAGTTCTTGAACTTCTTTTTCATCGATCGGTTTTAAAGCCATGAATATCCCCCTAAGTCCTCATAAATATAATAAGAGAGATAAAAATCCCTCTTATTATTAAAGTTCTTTGGCTTGTACGTTTACTTTATCAACTTTATTGTATGCGTTGTGTCTGACTACACCCACATGTTCGTTCATTTGTGAACCGTGTTTAATTGCAGAAGTAACGAATGCTTTTGCTTCTTTGACTGCTTCAAGTGGCTCTAAACCATTTGTGAAGTTAGAAGCAACTGCTGCTGCGAAAGTACAACCTGCACCGTGGTTATAAGCTTTCTCTAATTTATCAGCATATAATCCGTAGAATTTTTCACCGTCATAGAAAATATCTAATGCGTTGTCACCTTCAAGTCCTGTTCCACCTTTAACGACAACGTATTTTGGACCATATTCGTGAATTTTCTTAGCAGCTTCTTTGACCTCATCGATTGTTTTTGGAGTATTCATACCTGCTAAGTTTCCTGCTTCAACTAAGTTTGGTGTCACGATTGTTGTAATTGGTAGTAATTCTTTTTGCATACTATCTACAACGCCAGGGTTTAAGACAGTGTCGTCACCTTTACATACCATGACTGGGTCGAAGACGAAGTAGTCCGCGCCACTTTTTTCGATTGCTTTACGCGCACGTGAGATCACTTCTTCGTTTGGTAACATACCTGTTTTAATTGTATCTGGTTTTAAAGATAGTGCAGTTTCAATTTGTTCATCGAGTATTTCTAATGGTACGTGGTGTACTCGATGTGCCCAAGTACTTGGGTCCATAGAAACGATCGTTGTAAGTGCACAAAAACCGTATAAATCATGGTCCTCAAAAGTTTTTATATCTGCTGAGTAACCAGCACCTCCTGAAACATCAGTTCCAGCAATTGTTAATACTTTTTTCTGTGTCATAAGTTTAATTCTCCTATCCTAGGCAATAATGTCTATATTTTACTATATAAGAGGTGGTTTATCTACAATGATGCTTAACTTAAATGTTATACTATTTATAGTTTAGGAGGCTTATGAATGAATTGGTCAGAATGCTTTAGAACGATAAAAAACGAATATGATTTTAGTGAAATGGATAATATTTTAGAAGAGAAATATAGTACGGGTACAGTCTTTCCTAAAAGAGATGAAATATATCGTGCATTTCAGTTAACACCGTTTGAAGATGTCAAAGCGGTGATTCTTGGACAAGATCCGTATCACGGTGAAAACCAAGCGTATGGTCTCGCATTCAGTGTTCGTCCAGGAATTACGATTCCACCAAGTTTACGAAATATGTATAAAGAGCTTGAAAATGATCTTGGTATTACACGTACAGATGGCGATCTTTCAGACTGGGCACGTGAAGGTGTATTATTATTAAACACTGTATTAACAGTAGACGCACATCAAGCGAACTCTCACCGAGGAATTGGTTGGGAATATTTTACGGATAGAATTATCGAGATGTTAAGTGAACATAGAGAAAATATTGTGTTTATTTTGTGGGGGAACCCGGCAAAGAAAAAAATCAAATTGATCGACACGTCAAAGCATAAAGTCATTACTGGTGTTCACCCGAGCCCTCTTGCTGCAAATCGCGGTGGCTTTTTCGGAACAAGCCCTTTTAGTATGACGAATAAGTATTTAGAAAGCGTCGGGAAAACGCCGATTGATTGGAGTGAAAACTTTGAGAAAAAAGGTGATTAATTCAATTAAAGATGAGTTAGAGCTATATGAATCATCAAACGACGAAAAACATTTATATGCGATTGAAAAGTTGGTACAATTATTAAAGGGTGAAAACAGCTCGACAACAAATGAACCGTCGATACGTAAAAAAGACGCACAACCACTTAAAAAACGTACCCTCGACGATACATATATCGCAGAGAGTAGTCATTCAAGCACATCTATTTTTGATTTTTAAAGGAGTCTTATAAATGAAAATGTTAATTATTTTAGGTGCAATAAATGCACTGATTAGTGTTGCAGCAGGTGCATTTGGTGCGCACGGTTTAGAAGGAAAACTAACTGAGCATTATTTAGAAGTGTGGGAAACCGCATGTAGATACCAAATGTACCATGGTCTAGGTTTAATTTTACTTGGTATTTTAAACGGTGTAACAGGTACGACAATGTTTAACGCAGCAGGTATCGTCATGTTCATTGGAATTATATTTTTTACAGGTTCATTATTTATTTTATCGACAACAGGAATTGGCATACTCGGCGCAATTACACCAATTGGCGGTGTGCTGTTCATCGCTGCATGGGTAATGACAATCGTTCAAGTTTTAAAAATTTAAATTTAAGATCAAGCATCTCTAACCGTTAGAGATGCTTTTTTAATTTTATAAAATACGGCAAACATATGATATTGTATTAATAAAGTGAATAAATTTAAAAAGAGGTGACTGGAAATGTTAGAAACATTAATTCATATCGTTGATGTTGTGAATGATTTTATATGGGGTCCTGTTGCATTAGTATTTTTAGGATTTGTCGGGATCTACTTAACCGTAGGTACGAAATTTGTACATATTAGAAAGTTCTTTAGCATTATAAAAGATACATTTAGCAGCATTAAAAATGATAAAAATGCCGATACTGACGGAGATTTATCATCTTTACAATCGATGTTTGTATCACTCGCATCTGTTATTGGAATGGGAAGTGTTGTCGGAGTTGCGAGTGCGTTAATTAGTGGTGGACCTGGAGCACTTGTTTGGATGTGGATTGCTGCATTCATCGGCATGATTATTAAATACTCAGAGATTATTTTGATTATATTATTCCGAGAAAAAACAAACGACGGGACGTATGTTGGTGGGCCAGCCTTATATGTACGTAAAGGGTTAGGCGCCAGATATTTAGGTGAAACAATCGTTATACTCATGATACTTGTTTGTCTCGCGAGTGCGATGATACAGTCCAATGTGACAGTATCTAACGTGACAAATCTTGCACCGAACTTATCAAATGTTATTTATATTTTATCTGCATTGAATGTGGTTGCGGTTGGAATAGTTATTGTAGGTGGAGTGAAGCGTATCGGTCACGTTGCTGAGAAACTCATTCCGTTCATGTCACTCTTTTATATCATCGTTGCGACAATTGTCATCGTAATAAATTACAAAGAAATTATTCCTGCGATTCAACTCGTATTTTCATCTGCATTTAGTCCAGCGGAAGCGGGCGCAGGAGTTGCAGGTTACGGGATTATGAAGGCAATGCAGTACGGAATTGCGCGCGGATTCTTCGTATCTGGATCTGGGCAAGTTGTATTTACAGTATCGCATGCGCCAGCACGAGTGAAGCACCCAGTTGAGCAAGCGATATTCGGAGTGACAGAAGTATTTTTAGTTACAGTTGTTTGTACATTTACAGCACTCGCAGTACTGACGAGTGGTATTGATCTTGAAGGTCAAGATGCTGCAACAATTGTTGCGAAAGTGTTTGGAGATATTTCTCCAATTTTAGGAGTAGCTGTTGGAATTGCGACAATTTTATTTGCATATAGTACAGTTATTGGACTTGGATACGTTGGAGAAACACAACTTTCTACGATTATCGATAGAAAGAAAGCGAGAATTTACCGTTACGTTTTCTTAGTTGCGGTATTTGTCGGAGGTATCGGTGGCCTAAAAGCAATTTGGGACTTAACAGACGTATTCTTAGGACTCGTCATGTTCGTGAACCTAATCGTTATGCTATTATTAAGTAATAAAATATTTAAAGCGAGTAACGAGTTCTGGGGATTAGATAATAGCAACGGTATGAGTGCAGGTTGCAGTAAAAATAAGAATAAGTAAGTTAATCTTGTAGAAGATGAAATGCATGCTAGTAAGTATTTTAGAGGGTGGCTAAGGTATCGTTTACGACAGTTAAATCTAATTGACGTAGATTGAAGTATTGTATACGAAAATTTCTAGGGTTTACGATAAATCGAGTATTGTTAACGAGATTTCAGAAAACTAAATTCTCGTTGACGATACGCTTGAAATAATCAAAGATAAAAAAACTCATTGACGATACTCGCTTCTCTGTTTAAAAGAATCTTTTCTCGTTGACGATACTCATCTAAACACACCGACATACAAAAAACGGCACATACAATTTTATTGTGTGTGCCGTTTTGTTTATTTTTTACGTTTTTTCTTAGAATCGTCTTCACCGAGTACTTTATCGACAACTTTTGCGACAATAATCGGTGTAATAAATACGACTGCGCGTTTTACTAATCTTTTCATTCGTTTTTCCTCCTGACCGAGATATTATACTATACTCGTTTTCAAGAAGTTTTAAACTTTTACAGTTAAATTCTAAAGAATGATTTTAAATCGTCTTTTCTTAAGCGTACACCGACGTAGAAGTCTCCGAATACACCATATCTTGCGCTTGTTTCGTCGAATCTCATTTCGTAAATAATGTTTTTGAATTCAAGCATATCATCTGATAAGAGCATTACACCCCACTCATAAAGATCGAGGCCTTGAGATCCTAAGATGTACTGTTTAATTTTACCAGCATATTGACGACCAATCATGCCGTGGTCTCTCATTAACTCTCTACGGCGTTCGATTGGAAGCATGTACCAGTTGTCATCAAGTTCACGTTTTTTGTCCATCGGATAGAAGCAGCAGTACTGTGCGTCCATAAGTTCAGGATATAATCTACTTCTCACATACGGATTTTCGTATGGATCTTCGTCAGAGTCTTTTGCAAGATAACTCGACATCTCAATTGCTGAGAAGTATGAGTATTCAGGAATTAAAAAGTCACTGATTTGTAGTTTATTTAACTCATTTTCAAGGTTATTTAATTCTTCAACTGTTGGACGTAAGAACCAAAGTAAAATGTCAGCTTTTTGACCAGTGATGTTGTACATCGTGTGGTCACCTTCTTTTTTCTCGCTAACTGCTTCACTTCTCGATAAGAACTCTTCAAACTCTGTGACGATTCTATCTTGTTCTTCATCTGTAAGCATTCTTAACGCTGACCAATCTACGCTGTAAAGTAGGTGTAAACTCCACCAACCGTCTAATGTTTTAACCGCTTCACTCATCAATATCTCTCCTTAAAAAGTTTCATTAACTTTAGTGTACAACCTGCATAACGCTTTTCAAATAGCGAATATCGATAAATTGTGACAAAACAAGTATAATATTGGTACGTAAAGAAAATGTAGGAGATAAAATAGTGAAGAACGAAGTATTATTTTACCCAATTTCATATACTAATCATCCGTTTGACTCGTTTGCTTTTGACGATGTGCTTCAGCATCTCGTTTCTCAAGATAAAATTCCTAGAGTGAGAAGCTGGGTGCATGATAACTTTATAATTTTAGGACTACAAGACATGCGTTTAGAGAATTTACAGGACGGTTTAAACACACTGCGTAATAAAGGCTATAACTATATCGTAAGAAATAGTGGAGGGCTTGGTGTTGTCCTAGACTCAGGTGTTTTAAATATTTCATTAATTTTACCAAAAAGTGAAGTGCCGACAATCGATAACGGATACGAAAAAATGTATGACATTATTAAAAAAAGCTTTCCCGAATTAAAAATCGATGCTTACGAAATCGTCGGTAGTTATTGCCCGGGAAATTTTGATTTATCCGTAAATGGACAAAAATTTGCCGGGATTTCTCAGCGACGAATTAAAGAAGCAGTCGCTGTACAAATCTATTTAGCGGTTGAAGGTAGCGGGGGTGACCGCGCAAATGTAATGAAAGATTTTTATGATGTTTCGTCAAATCCACCGAGATTAGAAATGAACCGAGACGTCATGATTTCTTTAAGCGAATTAATGAAAGGTTTAACAGTCGATGATGCTGAAAACCGTATATTAGAAACAATTAAAAAAGAATTCGGTGAATTAAAAACAGCTGAACTATTTAGCGGAGAAGCACTTGAGCGTTTTGATAAGCAAAGAGAACGTATGGTAGAAAGAAATGAGCGCTTAAACTAACGAGGTGAGAAAATGTCTTCAAATTATAAAGACTTACAACTTGAAGATGAAAAAGTGTTTAAAGATCCAGTACATAGCTATGTACACGTGACAGATCAAGTTATTTGGGATTTGATTAAGACAAAAGAGTTCCAGCGTTTACGACGAATTAAACAGCTTGGAACGTTATATTTTGCGTTTCCGTCTGCAGAACATTCACGTTTTACACATAGTTTAGGAGTGTATGAAATCGTTAGAAAAATCGTAGAGAACTTTTCTCAATATGATGAGTGGGATAATGACGATAGAATCCTCGCACTAAGTGCGGCACTTCTTCATGACGTTGGGCACGGACCATTTTCACATTCGTTTGAACAAATTTTTAATACGGATCACGAAATGTATACAAAAGAAATTATTTTAGGCAACACTGAAATTAATAGTGTATTAAAAAGAGTAAGTGAAGATTTCCCTGAAGAAGTCGCGAGTGTTATTTCGCACACGCATAAAAATAAACTTGTTGTGTCGATGATATCAAGTCAAATTGATGCTGACCGCATGGATTATTTACAACGTGACTCGTATTTTACAGGAGTCGAGTACGGAAAGTTTGATATCGATAGATTGCTTCGTGTGATGATTCCTTCAAAAAATGAAGTGTTAATAAAAGAAAGCGGGATGCATGCGGTTGAAGACTACTTAATGAGTCGTTATCAAATGTACTGGCAAATTTACTTTCACCCAGTCAGTCGCGGGGGAGAAGTGTTACTCACTCTAATTTTTAAACGTGCGAAAGAATTGTATGAGTCAGGCTACGAGTTTAAACAACCACCGAAGTATTTAATCCCATTTTTTGAAGATCGTGAAACAGTACATGATTATTTAATACTCGACGAGACGATTATGAATTTTTATCTTCAAGAGTGGACCGGAGAGATGGACGACGTGTTAAGTGAGTTAGCGGACCGATTTGTAAACCGTAAACTCTTTAAATTCGTCCCGTTTTATGACGGGTTTTTAACAAAATTAGAGTTTGAAACATTATTTGAAAAAGCGGGGATCGACCCAGAATATAATTTATTTACGGATCGTTATTCAGATATGCCGTATGACTACGATCGTCCGGGGTCAAAACGTCAACCGATTCATTTGTTAAAGAAAAATGGTGAAATACGAGAAATTAGTGAAGTGTCAGAAATTATTGAAGCAATTACTGGACTTCACCGAAAAGATGCGAAGTTATATTATCCAAAAGAAAAAGTGTTAAATATAAAAGATGATACAATAAGAACTAAAATCTTGAACTTATTAAACGAGTTATCTTAAAGTGAATATATGTTTAGGAGGGCGTATTGTGTCAAAGAAACCAGGATTTCAGTTTAATATTATTAAAAATGATGAATTAGATGGCCATAAAGGTGCGATGATTATAGAAGATGTTGCGCCAGTATATATTGAGTTAACAGAACAAAAACCATTCGTCGATATGGGTGGACTACATGGACGTGCGAAACCTGAAAAAGCAGTGAAGTGGTTTACAAATATGGACGAAGTCTTAGAAGAAGATGGTGAGCGTAAAGATTATAATCTTATTTGGATGGCACTCGATAAAGACGACCGCGGTGTGTATTATAGCGGTGTGACGAGTTGCTATTTCATGACAAATAAGGTGGGACGTCGTCGCCTCGGATATAAAATGATGCACGAGCATGTCAATAGTCTTGATCACGCAATGAAAGGTCGCTATCGTCTAGAAGAATTAGACGATAAAACAAAAGCATCTCTCATTAAATTTTTAAAAGAAAGAGATCAAGTCGCGTGGGAAAACTCAACAGAACTCCACGAATACTTAAATGTATAATTATTAATTTCTATTTGCTTAATTTTGAGAGAAAAGGTACAATAAAAAATAGTTATATCAGATAACTAAGACACTAAAGGTAGAGCTTTTGCTCTGCCTTTTTTATTTTATAAAAAGTTCTTGTAAAAAAGAATCGTAACCAAATTATGTTATAATTACACATTATGGTGGTGGCAAGTTTTGTATCAATTAAAACAGACGATTCAATCAAAACATAATAACGAAAAATTCTCTCAACGTGTTCAAGTAGAGAGGATTGAAAAAGGTAACCGGACGTATTTAAAGTACGATGAAACGATGCAAGACGAAACTGTTTCAGTTGTTTTAAGCATTGAAGAAAATGTCGTCCGAATTATGCGTAAAGGACCGATGACGATGAATTTTAAATTCGTTGAAGGTGTAAACACAGATACAGTCTACGAAACAGTCGCTGGTCGTCACCGATTCAACATTTATACGACAGACATTCAATTAAAAGATGAAGAAATATATATTCGCTATAAATTATATGAAGCCGACGAACTACTCGGGTCTTATGAATATCATTTAAAGAAAGAGGAGTAACATGGATTTAAAAGAAAACTTAGTAAAAGTTATTGAATCAGCACTAAAAGAATCAGGTCTTGTAGAAGATATTCCACAAATTAAAATTGAAATCCCTAAAGATAAGTCAAACGGCGATTTTTCAACAAACATCGCGATGGCATTGACGCGCGTATTAAAACGTAATCCGAGAGAAATCGCTCAAGAAATCGTCAATCATATCGATAAAGAAGCCGGCGACATTCGAGAAATTGACATCGCTGGACCAGGTTTTATCAACTTTAAAATGAATGAAGCATCACTCACTAAAATTATCGACGAAGTGCTCGATAAGAAAGAGAATTACGGTAGAAGTGACAGTAACGAAGAGAAAGTGTTACTTGAATTCGTTTCAGCAAACCCAACTGGATCACTTCACATCGGGCACGCAAGAAACGCAGCAGTTGGTGATACGCTCGCAAATATTTTAGACTTTGCTGGATATAGTGTGACGCGTGAATATTATATTAACGACGCAGGTAACCAAATTTATAACCTCGCATTATCAATTAACGCGAGATATTTTGAAGCACTCGGTGAAGAACTAGAAATGCCTGAAGATGGCTATCGTGGTGAAGATATAAAAAAAATTGGTGAAAGACTCGCTAAAGAACACCCAGAATATAAAGATTTAGATGAAGATACGCGTATTTCTAAATTTAGAACGCTCGGTGTTGAATATGAAATGGCGCAATTAAAAGAAGACTTAAAAGAGTATCGCGTAAACTTTGACAACTGGTTTAGTGAAACGACACTTTATGAAAAAGGTGAAGTTGAAAAAGCATTAGATATTATGACAAATAACGGTCATACGTACGAAGCAGACGACGCATTATGGCTAAGAACGACAGACTGGAAAGACGATAAAGACCGCGTGTTAAGAAAAACAGATGGTACGTACACGTACTTTATGCCAGATATTGCGTATCACTACGATAAACTTGACCGTGGATATGATTTATTAATTGATTTATTTGGTGCAGATCACCACGGTTATATTAACCGTCTAAAAGCATCGATCGGGGCTCTTGGAGAAGATCCAGAAAAATTACAAATTGAAATTATGCAAATGGTTCGTTTAATTAAAGACGGCGAAGAAGTGAAGATGAGTAAGCGTACAGGAAATGCAGTGACGTTAAGAGAACTAATGGACTTAATTGGCGTTGACGCAGCACGTTACTTCTTAGCAATGCGTAGTGCGGACACACCGTTTGACTTTGATTTAGACTTAGCATTATCAGAGTCTAGTGAGAATCCGGTCTACTATGTTCAGTATGCACACGCGAGAATTTGTAGTATTTTAAGACAAGCTAATGAAGCTGGATTTACACTCGATAGAAGTAAATCACTCGACGTCATTACGCATCCGCAAGCACTCGAGTTACTAAAACACGTCGGTAACTTTAAACGTACAGTTGAAAGTGCGGCAAAAGCACGTGCAAACCATAGAATTACAAACTACGTCGAAACACTCGCATCAGAATTCCATAAATTTTATAACCAAGAAAAAGTGCTCGGCGAAGATGAAGAAAAAACATATGCGTACTTATTAATGATTGAAGCAGTACGTCAAACAATTGAAAATGCACTGACAATTGTCGGTGTTGATGCACCACAATCAATGTAATTAGACACCGAGCATGTGCTCGGTGTTTTTTATACTTAAAATATTTAAGAGATTCATTGGTTACGAATAAATATAATACGTACTAAAATTTATAGTATGATTGAAGATGAAAATAATCATTGTGAGGTTGAATTTATGAAACGCTTAGTTTTAATAATGGCTGTGCTTATTTTAAGTGCTTGTAGCCAAAATACAGAGAGTGATATGCGTATCGTATCACTCATTCCGAGTAACACTGAAATAGTGAGTGAGTTAATTGGGACAGATAATCTAGTTGGTGTTACGACGGTTGATACATATCCAGAGTCACTAAATGAGAGTGACATTGAGAGAATTGATACGTTTAATTTAGAACCTGAAACAATTATTGAATTAAATCCGACACACATTATCTCTCATGAATCGATTAATGAAATGACAAAAGCAGAAATCGATCAAGTCGTTGACGCAACAGATGCTGAACTTTTAGTTGTTGATGACGCTTTAGATATCGACGGTGTATATAAAACAATTGAAGATATTGGTGAATTTTTAAATGTCATAGATGAAAGTAACGCACTCGTTGAAAACATGAAAAGAGATTACCAATCGCTTGTCGATACGTTTAAAGACAAAAATGCAACTTCAGCATTTGTGTTAATTTCTCCAGCACCGGATGTTTACGTTGCAGGTAACGATACTTTCATGGACAGTATGCTCGCGGACGTTAAAATCGATAATGTATTTAACGATATTGACGGTTTCCCACTTGTTGATATCGAAGAAATTATCGATAGAAACCCTGAATATTTAATATCAGCCATCGGTATGAATGATACGGAGTTAAATGACATGATTCAAAACGAAAAAGGATTTAACAACATGTCATTTACTGATAAAAACAAACAGTGCAATCCAGATGTCG
This sequence comes from Nosocomiicoccus ampullae, assembly GCF_019357495.1. NCBI lineage: Bacteria > Bacillati > Bacillota > Bacilli > Caryophanales > Staphylococcaceae > Nosocomiicoccus > Nosocomiicoccus ampullae. Next base: position 1,365,482 of record NZ_CP079110.1, on the reverse strand, counting down.
ACGAAATATCTCGACCAGGCCCGCGTATTATTTCAGGAGTAAAGTCTGTAGCGGAATGTATTCATGAATAAAAAATATATAGGACTCGTGAGTATACTCATCGGAGTAATACTCACGTCTTTAATCATCGGGACGATTAATATATTTGAAGGCCATTTAAATATCGTCTACTCTATTCGACTTCCGAGAATATTATTTGCAGCTCTCGGGGGAGCAGTCCTTTCCGTGAGTGGCGCGGCGTTTCAAATTTTACTGAATAACAAAATGGCAGATAGTTTTACACTCGGTATGGCAAATGGTGCGGTCATTGGTGCGGCAATTGCGATTTATATGAGTGCATCGATATTTTTAATTCCCCTGTTTGGAGTCATTTCAGGGATATTCTCTTTATTTTTAGTGTTATTTATCGCAAAACAAATTGATTCAACGTTACAGCCACAAACGTTAGTCATTACGGGAGTCTTATTTTCAACATTACTTAGTGGAATTTTATATATCATAATTATGATTGATCCAACAAAAACAAAATCAGTGGTCCAATTTATGTTTGGAAGCTTTTCAGGAAGTAAATATGAATATATACTGCTCGTTTTAGTATGTTTCATTATGAGTTTAATCGTATTATTTAAATCAGCAAAAGATTTAGATTTACTGACGTTAGGAGAGCTTCGTGCGTTTAGTCTTGGTGTAGATGTAACGAAACTCAGGTTAAAAGTACTTATCGCGATGTCTATTCCATCACTTGTTTTATTAAGTTTTACGGGGGTTATTGGATTTATTGGTATTATTATTCCACAGATGATTCAGTATATTCATCCGCGAAAATCAAAAGAATTATTTATATTATCTGGGTTATACGGGGCTATTATGCTTGCGATTGTCGATACACTCGCACGCACGATTCTTTTACCTGTCCAATTGCCAACAGGTGTGTTACTTAGCATATTTAGTATTCCGCTTATTTTATTTTTAATGTATAAGCGATTTCTTCAAAAGACCAATTAAAAAGTGATAAAATCTATTTAAAAGGGGCGAAGTGTATGAAGCACGTTTCAATAGACGATATTTTTCACATCAAATCAGTAAGCGCACCAAAAGTTATTAAAGAAGAAAATAGTGCGACGTATTACGTCACACATTTAGATGAAAAAGAAAATAAATACGTGACGCATTTACATGAAGCGAATGCGTACGGTTTAAAACAACTTACATTTGATAACGAAAGGGTTTCTCAAGTTGCGCACTCAAATGACGGTAATTTAACGTTATTTGTTGCTAAAGGAGATAACGATAAGCCGCAAATCTTTTTACTTAGACGAACAGGCGGTGAGCGTGAGCAGTTAACAAATGAAACAGACGGTGTTTCAAATCCGATGTTTTCTAACGATGGAACGTCTGTGTTTTATCATGTAAATGTTAAAGAAGAAAACAAAGACGACGACAAAACGAACGATAAAAAACAACCAGTACACATTACAAATATGAAGTATAAGTCAGACGGACTGCCTGGACCATTTGGTTATAAAGAAGAATCCCATCAGGTAGTTAAAAAAATAGATATAGAGTCGCGTGAAGTTGAAACCGTTCTCTCCGGAAGTGCGGATTATACACTTCTCAGTGAGTTAACAGACGGGTTTATTTACACGACAAATGAAAGTGACGATGCAGACTTTAACTTTACAAACACATTATACGTAAAAGAAAAAGCAGTCGCGCTTCAGAACAAGTCAGTATACGACGTAGAAGTTTCAGAAGATGAAAAACATGCACTCCTGTTAACGTCAGACTTTAACTATAAAAACGCAGCACATTTAACAATTGAAATCTTAGATTTAGAAACATTTAAATTAACAGACGTTACAGGAAAACTCGACCGTCCAGCAGGATCTGCAGTAGTCCAAGATGTCCAGCAGTCAGAAGAGACGAAAGTGTTCTCTTGGATTTCAAATCGTGAGTTCGTGTTTTTACTTTCTGAAGACGGTGCGGTAAATCTTTATAAAGGAAATGTGGATGCTGAAGTTCAGCCGCTTCTACAAAGTGAGCACAATATTTTTGGTATGGACGCATATGACGATAAAGTATACTTAACGATTTCAACACCAATATCACCGAGTGAGTTATATGTTTTTGATTTAAATACAAATCAATTAACGCAACTCACTGAAGAAAACAGTGAATATATAGAGTCGCGTAAAATTGTAACACCTGAATCCATTCGCTTTGGTAGTTTTGACGATGAGGAAATTCACGGATGGTTTATGAAACCAGCTGACTTTAAAGAAAATGAGAAATATCCACTCGTCGTAAACATTCACGGTGGACCACATGCATTTTACGCACATACGTTTTTCCACGAAATGCAAGTACTGGCAGGTCTTGGTTATGCGGTACTATTTACAAATCCACGCGGATCACATAGCTATTCTCAAAAATTTGTCGACCACGTACGCGGAGACTACGGGAATACGGACTATAAAGATATTATGGCATCAGTAGATTATGCGTTAGAGGTATATGACTTTATCGATGAAGATAAACTCGGTGTCACAGGTGGAAGTTACGGTGGGTTTATGACGAACTGGATTGTTGGTCATACGAACCGCTTTAAAGCAGCAGTTACACAGCGTTCGATTTCAAACTGGATTAGCTTTAGAGGGGTATCTGATATTGGATATTACTTTACAGATTGGCAAATTCAAGCAGGCCTGAATGACATTGAAAAATTATGGCATCATTCACCGTTAAAATACGTGGATAATGTTGAAACACCTCTACTTATTTTACACAGTGAATACGACTTTAGATGCCCAATTGAGCAAGCAGAACAGTTTTATATCGAATTAAAATACCGTAAAAAGACAGCTGAATTCGTTCGCTTCCCGGATGCTGACCATAACCTTTCTAGAACAGGTGCGCCACACTTAAGAGTGAAACGACTCGAATATATGACAGAATGGTTTAACAAATATTTATAATAGGAGAATGATAATGAATTTAAAAGCTAAAGAATTATTAGACATATTAGACACAGATTATGCACTCATTACAAATCCAATGAACGTATTTTACTTTACAGGTGCAAAACTAGACCCACATGAAAGATTACTCGCAGTCGTTATCGACAAAGACAAAAAAGAATCAACAATTGTTTACCCGAAATTAGACGAAGAGACAATTAAAAAAGATGGTACTGTAAATCATTTATCTCCCCATGAAGATGGTGAAGATGCGTTTCAATATATCTTTGACAAAATTCCTGAAGGAAAAACAGTCGGTGTTGAAGGCGATCATCTAACGTATGAGCGTTATAAGCGTCTCGTTGAAAAGTATGATGATACAGATATTAAAGATATCTCAAACACTGTAAATAAACTTCGTGGTGTAAAAGAAGAAGATGATTTAGAAAAATTAAAAGAAGCAGTTAAAGTTACTGAAGATGCACTGAGTGAGTTATATAACATTACTGTTGAAGGTAAAACTGAAACAGAAATCGCAGATTTCTTAGTTGAACAATTTAAAAAACGCGGCGCAGTGGGTCCTTCATTTGGTCCAACAGTTCTTGCGGGTGACAAGTCTGCACTTCCGCACGGTGAACCAGGAGACCGTGTCATTAAAAAAGGTGACTTTTTACTGATCGATTTTGGAATCGTGTCTAAAGATAACTATGTTTCAGATATGACGCGAACATTTTTCATCGGTGAACCAGATGACAAACAACGTGAAATCTACAATTCAGTACTAAATGCTAACTTAGCAGGTATTAAAGCATCAACAATCGGTACAACGTTCAGTCAAATCGATAAAGCATCACGTGACGTCATTGAAGCGGATGGTTATGGTGAATACTTTACGCATCGCGTTGGCCATGGGCTTGGTCATGATTTACACGAAAGACCGTCAGTAGACGACAATAACCATGACGAATTAAACGAAGGTAACGTCATTACAATAGAACCAGGTATTTACATTCCAGAATACGGCGGTGTTCGTATTGAAGACGCGTTATTTGCAGCAGAAGAAGGGCCAATTGTATTAAACGAATTTAAAAAAGATATCGACGGAATGATATTAAAATAAGGTGAGGGTAAATGATGACTCAACATACAAGAATAGAATCTGACTTTCTTGGTGAAAAGGAAATATCAAACGATGCGTACTACGGAGTACAATCACTTCGTGCAAAAGAGAACTTCCCAATTACTGGCCACCCGTTAAACAAAGATCTAATACGTGCACTAGGCATGGTTAAAAAAGCAGCAGCGATTGCAAACTTTAAAGTCGGTTACTTAGAAGAAGATAAAAAGAATGCGATTGTACAAGCAGCTGAAGAAATTATTGACGGAAAACATGTGAAAGAATTTATCGTTGATAGTATCCAAGGCGGCGCAGGGACATCTATGAATATGAACGCAAATGAAGTAATCGCGAACCGTGCGTTAGAGATTCTCGGTAGAGAAAAAGGTGATTATGACTATATTTCACCGAATAACCACGTCAACATGGCTCAGTCAACAAACGATGCAGTACCAACAGCGATTCACTTAGCCATTCTGATGCGTGCTGAAGCGTTATTAGAAGTGATTGACACAATGCAAGAGGCATTTAAAGAGAAGTCAATTGAGTTTGATGGTTATATTAAAATGGGGCGTACGCATTTACAAGATGCGATTCCGATTCGTCTCGGTCAAGAGTTCGGTGCATATGCACGTGTCATTGGTCGCGATAGAAAACGAATTGAACGTTCATTAGACGATTTAAAAGAAATTAATATCGGAGCGACTGCGGTTGGTACAGGGTTAAATGCGAGCGTCGAGTATATCGAACACGTCGTTGAAGAACTCAGCAATATTTCAGGCTACGATTTAGTTTCATCTGAAAACTTAGTTGACGCCACACAGTTTACCGATGCGTACGTTGAAGTATCTGCGGATTTAAAAATTATGATGACGAACATGTCTAAAATCGCAAACGACATTCGTATGATGGCATCAGGACCAAAAGCTGGGTTATATGAAATTAAACTTCCAGGCCGTCAACCAGGATCATCAATTATGCCAGGTAAAGTAAATCCAGTTATGCCAGAAATGATTAACCAAGTCGCGTTTCAAGTGTACGGGAATGATTTAACAGTGTCGCTTGCATCTGAAGCGGGGCAGTTTGAGTTAAACGTTATGGGACCTGTATTAGTTTATAACTTATTACAGTCGATTGACGTAATGCATAACGGCTTTAAAGCATTCACCGAATATTGTGTTGCTGGAATTACACCGAACAAAGAAGTAATGGAAAACTATGTAAATGAATCTCTTGGTGTAATTACAGCGTGCGTACCACATATTGGGTACAAACAGTCATCAGAAATCGTAAAAGAAGCACTACTCACTGGTAAAGGTGTGAGAGAGTTAATTTTAGAGCATAGTATTTTAACGAAAAATCAACTTGATCATGTTTTAAACCCATACGAAATGACAAACATTGGCATTTCAGAGTTGCCAGAAGAATAATTAACGAACACATCTACAAGCAGAGTTTATTAAAACTCTGCTTTTTTATTTTAAAAATTTTATTAAAACAATTGTAAAGGCTTTCAAATAAATCTATAATAAAATTAATAACATTAAAAGGGGGATACACATGAGTATTTTAGATAATATCGTCGGATTTCTTTCAGACATCGTGTGGAGTCCAGTTCTTGTTTACGGACTTTTAATTACAGGTATTACATTTACATTACTGTTAAAAGTGTTTCAATTACGTCATTTTAAAGAAATGATTCGTTTAATGTTTAAAGGAGAAACTTCACCAAAGGGGATAACGAGTTTCCAAGCACTTTCACTGTCACTTGCTGGACGTGTAGGAACTGGTAACATCGTTGGGGTTTCTACAGCAATATTTATCGGGGGTCCAGGTGCAGTCTTTTGGATGTGGGCAACAGCATTTTTAGGTGCGAGTACTGCTTATATTGAATCGACACTTGGCCAAATTTATAAACGTGAAGAACGCGGAGAATACCGCGGGGGACCAGCGTACTACATGGAGTACGGTATTAATAACAAATTTGGTAAAATTTTAGGTATTTTATTTGCGATTGTAACCGTTATCGCAACTGGATTATTACTTCCAGGGGTTCAATCTAACGCAATCGCGTCGAGTTTACATAACGCATGGGGTATCCCGCACTGGATAGTCGGTGTTGTACTTGCGATTTTACTTGCCTTAATCGTATTCGGAGGATTAAAATCTATCGCAAACGTAGCGACAGCAATCGTTCCGTTTATGGCGATTCTTTACATTTTAATGGCAATCGTTATTATCGTCATCAACATTTCTGAAGTACCAGCGATGATCGCATTAATCTTTAAATCAGCATTTAATTTAGAAGCAACGTTTGGTGGTATTTTAGGTGCGATGATCGAAATTGGGGTAAAACGTGGACTTTATTCTAACGAAGCAGGACAAGGAACAGGACCTCACGCAGCATCAGCAGCAGAGGTATCACACCCTGCAAAGCAAGGATTGGTTCAAGCGTTCTCAGTATACATTGATACTTTATTTGTATGTACAGCAACAGCGTTAATTATTCTTTTATCAGGAACGTATAATACAACTGATGGAACGACAGTTGAAGACGGTCGTCCAGGTTTACTTTATAGTGGAGATGTTTACATTCAGTCACCAGATGGTTCTAGAGACTATTCAGGTACGGCAATGTATGTCCAAGCAGGAGTAGATAAGGCTTTTGAAGGCGCATCATATGTATTTGATCCAACATTTGCAGGTGTCGGTTCTAAATTCATTGCGGTTGCATTATTCTTCTTTGCATTTACGACAATTTTAGCGTACTCATACATGGGAGAAACAAATATCACATACTTAACGCGGAATATGAGTGATAGCGGAACGAAATTATTTATAAATGTCATTAGATTACTTTTAATCTTTGCGACAGTATTTGGTACAATTCGTGCCGCAGAACTTGCTTGGGACTTAGGGGACTTAGGTGTCGGTACGATGGCTTGGCTAAACTTAATCAGTATATGGTTCTTATTTAAGCCAGCAATTCGGGCACTTAAAGATTATGAGCATCAAATGAAAGAAAAAGGTTCTGGTAACTATGCTCTATATTCACCATCTAAAGATGAGGTGCCGACTGCAGTATTCTGGCACAAAGATTATCCAGAACGCTTAGAGCGTACAGGTGAAATTGATATGTTTAATAATTACAAAAAGAATAAAAGCTAATTCATTTTAAAGACTAGGAGTTTCCTAGTCTTTTTGTATATTTAGTTTGAAAAGTTAGTGAATTTTTGTACAATATATTTAAGACTAACTATGTTTTGAAAATATAAGGAGGTTTTTTCATGGAACGGGCAGTTGACATACTCATCAATATTGTCTGGAGTCCAGTTTTAGTTATCGGGTTACTTTTAACCGGAATTTTATTCACGTTTATGCTTCGATTTTTCCAAGTGCGTTACATACGTGAAATGATTAAGCTTATGGTTAAAGGTGAAAAATCAGATCGTGGAATCTCTACTTTCCAGTCTGTCGCATTATCACTTGCCGGACGTGTAGGTACTGGTAATATCGTTGGTGTATCTACTGCGATCTTTATCGGAGGACCTGGTGCGATATTTTGGATGTGGGTAACTGCGATTTTAGGTGCGGCCACAGCTTATATTGAAAGTGTGCTCGGCCAATTATACAAACGAGAAGAAGATGGTGAATTCCGCGGAGGTCCAGCGTATTATATGGAATACGGGATCGGCGGAAAGTTTGGTAAAATATTTGGTTTTATTTTCGCAGTAGTAACGGTTATTGCGATGGGATTATTAATGCCTGGAGTACAATCGAACGCGATTGCATCAAGTTTCCATAATGCTTGGGGAATCCCGTATTGGGTCGTTGGTTTAGGACTGGCGATTCTCTTAGGTTTAATTATCTTTGGAGGCGTTAAGTCAATTTCTAAAGTAGCGTCAACAATTGTACCGTTTATGGCACTTGGCTATATTTTAATGGCGTTAATTATTATCGTTATTAACATTACTGAAGTACCAGCGATGTTTGCAACAATTTTCAAAGCGGCATTTAACATGGAAGCAACGTTCGGTGGTATTTTTGGTGCGATGATTGAAATCGGGGTAAAACGTGGAGTTTACTCTAACGAAGCCGGTCAAGGTAGTGGTCCACACGCAGCAGCGGCGGCGGAAGTATCACACCCAGCAAAACAAGGTTTCGTACAATCATTCTCAGTGTACGTTGATACGTTATTCGTATGTACAGCAACAGCATTAATTATCTTACTATCAGGTACATATAACACAACTGACGGCACAACACTAGAAAACGGTCGTCCAAGTATGCTTTACAGTGACGACATCTACATTGAAATGCCTGGTGGAGATAGAGACTATTCAGGTACAGCAATGTACGTACAAGCAGGTGTAGACAAAGCGTTTGAAGGTAAAGATTACGTCTTTGACCCAACATTTGCTGGAATTGGATCACAATTTATTGCGATCGCATTATTCTTCTTTGCATTTACAACAATATTAGCGTACTCATATATGGGTGAGACGAACGTTTCATACTTAACGAGACGAATGTCGTCCGGTAAACGAAAACTACTCATGAACGTATTAAGAGTTGCGTTAATACTTGCAACGTTCTACGGAGCAGTTAAATCAGCTGAACTTGCTTGGGACCTCGGTGACCTAGGCGTCGGATTAATGGCATGGCTAAACTTAATCGGCATTTGGATATTATTTAAGCCAGCACTTAGAACGTATAAAGACTATACAAAACAATTAAAAGAAAAAGACAGTCAGTATATTTTATACGAACCAAAAGAAGAAGATGCTAAAAATGCACAGTTCTGGCTACATGATTATCCAGAGTACTTAGAAGAAACTGGAGAAATTAAAAAATTCCGTTAAATAATTCGAACCTAACTTAACAGTTAGGTTCTTTTTTTATCTTTTAAATGGATAGTGATAATATAGACATAACAATAGTGGTGGTGATTCTATGGATTTACGTACTTTTTTTGATACATACTATAAAAATGATATTTTATACCGTGCGTTAATTTGGTATGACAGAGATTTTGATACATTAGATGATTTTATAGAATTTAAACTCACTCAGCTAAAAGAGGGTAAAGAAATTAAACAACTCGTTCATACATTTTCTTTGCCTGAGATTAAATGGATCGAGCGTTTAGTTCAAGACGTGCCTGAAGATAATATTTATGTCATTAAAGATAATGACTTACTGACATCTTTAAAAGAATTTCAATATGGAATTGAAACATCTAATGGAACTTTAGTACATGAGGATATTATCAAGCCCATTCATGATGCACTTCTTTCTGAAGGTTTAATGAGTCAAGTAAAAACGATGTTAGAAGATAAAGACATTTCTGCACCAAGAGATATTTATAAGTTAAAACCAATATATACTGGTAGTAAAATATGGCTATACGATAATTTAACAACTCGAGAGTTAAGACGAATTATTAGTAAATTAAATATTACAGACTATGGATCTTATAAAGATAGTTATATTGAAAATGTGATTCATTATTTAACGACTAAAGAGCATCTGACTCACGCGTTAAGTTTATTACCAAATGAGATACTGTCACTTATAAAACATAACGTAGACAATGAAATTTATATTTATGAAAACAAAACGATGTGGTATGAAGCAAAAGCACTCGGTATTTTAGTTCCGGTCCATCGTGATTATTTAGTCATGCATGAGGATATTTTAAAAACGATACAAACGATTAACTTTTCTAATATCACCGCCATTGAAAAGAGTAAATATTATAATGGCTATGAATTATCACTCACAGTTAAAAATATCCCGACGATTCAGCGTAAAGTAGTCATACCGACACGATTAAATTTTTATGAATTGATTCAAATCATTAAATCAAGTTTTATATGGGAAAATAATAAAAATACGATTCAAATCGGTGAGTTTACAATACATGAACATCAAGAAGGTCTTCAATCAGACCTAATACAAGTCGATGGTTTACTAACGAAACATAAACAATTTACATTTAACTATAATAGTTCAGAAAATTATATAGTTGAGGGCATCCTTAATAAAACCGTAACGACAGATTATTTCTCACCGACAGTCGTTAGTTATTCAGGTGAAGCACCTATAGATAATGTTGGAACAGTGGATGATGTATTATCTATGCTAGAAGTGTTACATCATAAAGAACATCCGAACTATTCATCAATCTATACAAAAGCACGTAAACGTAACTATAGAGAACGATATCCACTAACCGCAATTAATACACACTTATCAAAACTTATACATCAAGAACGTCCACTATTTACTAATGTAAAGGATTGAAATACATGGATTTAGCAAACTTTTATAAAATGTACCTCACCGATATTCATCTAGAAAAAGTAGGAGAAAAAGGTACGAATCTATATAAATTAATCGATGAAAAAATCGAAGAAGCTATGAGTTATCAGTACTTATCAATACTTTCAGAGTCACTGACACCAGATGAAATTGAACTAATTACACGGTTTTCAAACTTCCATCATGAGTCAAACGTACAAGTTGTACCATTTGATTTAGACAAATACCCATATCTTACGTTTAACCACCATCTATTGTTTATTGGTGAAGATGAAGGGGTCATTCATGAAGAGGTTATTGACGGTATTTTACGTAGCTTTGGAAGACAAATCGAACTACCAACAGTGAGAGAAGATATCAACCTTAAAAATGTTGACTTAAATCATGCAGAGTATACAACGGCAGTAAACTTATTTGATTACCCAATTATCGAGTATTACAATATGCTCACTCGAGAAGAGCAGTTATATATGATTGCGAGTTATTTAAACTTAGAATTTGACGATACAACAACAAGATCACAATTAATTAATATGATTAGTAAGCACTTAACAAATAGAGACGTTTTAAAACTAATATTAGAAACGATGGAAGACGAAGAACGTCATGCGTTTATTAAGAAAATTGAAGCGGGTGAAATTCTATTTACGATGGATGAATATCCGTGGGAAGAAGTAATGGTATCTGGTCTTGTCATGCCTTACCAACCAGGAATTGCGATTATTAATGCATCCATTTTTGATGTTTTAAAAGAGTGTAACTAATAATGAAATAAAAGTGGGGATTGAAATGAGTGTTAAAGAAAAATTATTTAAAAAGCTCGAAGAAAAAGAAAGTAAAATGATTGAAATTAGACGTCATTTACATGAGTACCCTGAATTATCTTTTAAAGAAGAAAAAACAGCACAATTTATTGAAGATTTTTATAAAGATAAAGATGTAAAAGTTACTACTAACGTTGGAAATGGTTACGGTATTATCACTGAAATTAAAGGTAAAAACGAAGGTAAAACAATTGGACTTCGTGCAGATTTTGATGCGTTACCAGTGACTGAAGAAGCAGATGTACCATTTAAATCTAAAAACGAAGGCGTTATGCATGCGTGTGGTCACGACGCGCATACCGCATATATACTTATACTTGCAGAATCTCTCTATGAGTTAAGAGATGAATGGAACGGTACGATTAAAATTATTCATCAGCACGCGGAAGAAGTGCCACCTGGTGGTGCGAAATCTATCGTAGAATCTGGGATTTTAGATGATCTTGACGAAGTTTACGGGGCGCACGTATTCCCAATGTTTGACACAGGTGTTATACAATTTGCGACAGGCAATGCGATGGCAGGATGCTCAAACTTTGATTTAGTCATTCAAGGAAGCGGTGGTCACGGTGGACTTCCACATAAAACGAGAGACGCACTCGTCGCCGCGAGTTATTTTATTACAAACATTCAAACGATAGTTTCTAGAAACATGAACCCGTTAGATATGACGGTCATTTCAATTACTTCTTTAGAGGACGCAACAGGCGGTTATAACGTCGTTCAAGACAAAGTAACATTACGCGGAACTGTCCGCTATTTACAAGAAGAAAATAAAGAATTTGTCTATGAACGATTTAAAGATATGGTGAAAGGGTTAGAAGTCGCGTTTGATGTGGAGTGTGACTTAAACTACGACTTCCATTTCCCAGTATTATATAACCATCCAGAAGAATCAGAGTACGTCAGAGAGTTACTGAAAAATAGTATCGGAGATTATTTAACAGACGTACAAGTGACAGAACCACTCACAGGATCTGAAGACTTTGCATATTATTTACAAAAAGCACCAGGGACATATATTAACGTCGGTGCAAAACCAGAAGGCGTAGAGGTAGCATACCCAAACCACCATCCAAAATTTGAGATCAATGAACAAGCGTTACTCATATGTGCGAAATCTATCGGAGAAATTACAGTGAAGCGGTTAGAGGTTTAATATGAATAAATTTGAACTAAAAGATGTCGTAGAATTATGGCCAAAAAGAGATCAAAATTCTTACAAAGGAACTTTTGGTAAAGTGGGAATAATTGCGGGTAGTATTCATATGCCTGGTGCTTCAGTCCTTGCTACGAAAGCTGCTGTTAGAAGCGGTGCGGGTCTTACGACAGCTAATATACCGAACGAAAATTTTTCTATTCTCGGAGTGCATGTCCCTGAAGCGATGCTTTATAATCGTGAAGATAATTTAGAAGATTTTTATGAAGGTCTCGACAGCATTTTGATTGGACCAGGACTTGGAGATTTTGAAGAAGATTATTTAAAAACTCTGATTCAAAAATTTAAAGGCATATTAGTTATTGATGCTGATGGTCTGACACATGTGAAGCCACTACTTAAATATATAAGAGAAAGAACAGCACCAACAATTATCACACCGCATTTTGGTGAAATGGCACGTATTTTAGGTGTGAATATTCAAGAAGTTATTAATAACCAAAAAGAAGTTGCCAAAAGATTCGCTGAAGAAAATAATGTCTATGTTGTATTAAAGGGAAGTGAAACAATAGTTTCATCACCAACAAATACAACAGTTTTAAATAGAGGAAACACCGGTCTTTCTAAAGGAGGATCAGGGGATGTATTAGCGGGGATGATTTTAGGTTTTTCAAATCGCTATGAAAATTTAATTGATGCGATTCATAGTGCAGTTTTTATGCACGGGTATACTGCAGAATACGTAAGTAAATTCAAAGCAGTTGAAGCAATGACTGCAATGGATATTGTGAATTATTTAGGAGAGTCGATGTTACATGCTAAAAAATGATGAAAGACGCCGTTTAGAGCATGAAGCAATAAGAAATAATGTCGGTTTTCATGAATATACGCACGATTTAATAGAAGTGAGCGGCGAAGATGCTGCAAAATTTCTAGATTATATTTTTGTAAACGATGTTTACGACTTAAATGTAGATGATAACGTCTATACAACAATGCTTGATGAGAGTGGCGGAATTATAGACGACGTCATCATTATTCGTAAAAATGAAGATACATTCCACGTTTCAACGTTACGTGGAGAAAAAATGATTGAGTGGTTAGAATCTCATAAAAATGATTTTAAAGTAACAATTAAAAATGTGAAACATCAAAATCGTATGATCACAATACAAGGGCCAAAATCACGTGATTTAGTGAATGAGCTGATAAATGAAACTATCGACGATTTAAAAAGATTTCACGTTCGGGAGTATAAAGTTTCAGATGAAACAGTTGAAATCATGCGTGCAGGATTTACTGGGGAACTCGGTTACGAAGTATATGTACGACCTGAATTTAAGGATGAGTTTATTGGTCGCCTTAAAACAGCTGGAGAGAAATACAATCTAACGGAAGTCACAACAAATATATATCACGACAGTATTCCAATGGAAAAAGGATATATTCTTTTAGAAGATATTAAAGGTTTAACACCCCATGAAGCGGGTCTAGGTTGGACCGTCGACTGGAGTAAAGATTTTATCGGTAAAGAAAAAATTCTAAATGACCATAAAAAAGAGACGCGTTCACCAAATGAAGTAAAAGGATTACTTGTTGATCAGTATATTAAAAGTGACACACCAATTACGTTTAATGAAGAGAAAGTGGGAAAAGTCATTCGTGTCATCTACGGTTACACAGTAGAGCAATATATTGGATTTGCACTCGTTGATACATCAAAAGTAAAAGAGAACAGTGTTGTAGAAGTAGGAAACAATAAAGGAAAAATCGTTAAACGTAAATTTTATGATCTAAACGATGAAAGAGTGAAAGCGACTGACTAGAGAGTTAGTCGCTTTTATAAGATTAGTTAAATAAAAATGTGAACTAATTATGATAAAGATAGTAAAAGTTTTTCGAAGAAAAGATATATTCGATTGAAAAATTAGTACATTGTTAACTTATATTTAAAATGATATAATTATTCTTAATGTTTAAAATTGATTTTGGATGTTTTTAATTTAACAAAATACATCACATAATAGCTTTAATCCTTAAAAGATAGTTTAAATATGAGTATTAGATAACAATGATAAATATAATTTAATAAAGCTTTAACTTCTAATATTATTCATACATTTTATAAAATAATAATCTGTTACAAGTCCGATTTAATATAGATATTTACTTGCTTGTAGAATCGAGCTTAAAAGCTGCTGAATGTTATTTTCTTATGATAAAAATATTGAAAAACATTTTAATTCATCTAAAGTGAGAAAGGAATTCTTATGGTAAATCATCCACAGAAATTAAGAAAACAAAGAGCTCATAAAAAAGGGATGCCTATATGGCTTAAAATACTATTTATGAGTTTTCTTTTAGTTATTATTGCAGGAGTCACTTTTGCAGGTTTTACTTTTTATAAATTAAATCAACTAGGTGCAACGATTAATGATGGTGCGGAAGAAAGGCAACCATCTAAACTAAGAAGAGAAGATGTAAATGTTGATGACAAAGATCCTATATCTATTGCGCTATTTGGGATTGATTCTGATGAAACTCGTGAAGGGCTAGGTGAACGTTCTGACTCGATTATGATCCTCTCAGTAAACCCAAACACTAATAAAACAGTGATGGTTAGTATTCCGCGTGATACACGTGCGGAGATTGTAGGTAATGATAGTGTAGAAAAAATTAACCACGCATATGCTTATGGAGGTCCACAGATGGCAAAAGACTCAATTGAGAATCTAATGAATGTGCCAATCGACCATTATGTGAGTATTAATATGGATGGGTTAAAAGATTTAATAGATATTGTTGGTGGGGTTACAGTAGTAAGTAACTCAACGTTTGAGGTCAAAGGTAATTCTTATGTTGAAGGATTACCGTATGATATGTATGGTGAAGAAGCACTTGCATTTATAAGAAGTCGTTATGAAAATGGTTCTGGTGGTGATTTTGGCAGACAAGAGCGCCAACAATTAGTTATAGAAGCTTTAGGAGATAAGTTATTATCTGCGAGTTCAATTACGAGAATTAACTCAATTTTAGATACATTAGGCCATAATGTAAAAACAGACTTAACAATGTCTAATATTCAGGATATTGGAACAAAATATAATGGTGCACGTCGTAATGTTGAAGGTCTTCAATTAGAGGGTGCAGGCGAAACTCTAGATGATGGATTATGGTATTTCTTACCGGATGAAAATAATCTAGAAGAAATCTCTAATGAATATATTGAGAATCTAGAGTTAGAATAATTTACTCTCTAGTATATCTTGTATATATAGAAATGGAGAATGTTTCATAAAATGGATGATAATATATTAGAAGTAAGAGATATTATTAAAGAGTATGAATTATACACAAATAATAAACATAAATTAAAATCTTTACTGGGAGCAAAAGTTAATACTAAAAAATTTTTAGCATTAAATGGTATTAATTTTGATTTAAAAAAGGGCGAAAGTATAGGCATCGTTGGTATTAACGGCTCGGGTAAGTCAACATTATCGAATATAATAGCAGGACTTGGAAATCAAACTAGAGGAACTATAAAAATTAACGGTTCCTCCTCTATATTAAGTATATCTGCGGGTTTAAATGGTGAATTAACAGGCAGAGAAAATATTGAATTAAAATGTTTAATGCTGGGGTTAACAAAAAAGAAAATAAAAGAACTAGAGCCTAAGATTATTGAATTTTCAGAGTTGAATGATTTTATCGACCAACCGGTTAAGCTATATTCTAGTGGAATGAAAGCAAAGTTAGGATTTTCAATATCGATCTCTCTAGAACCAGATCTTTACATAATTGATGAGGCACTGTCAGTTGGTGACAGTGCTTTTACAAGTAAGGCTTTAAACAGGTTAGAGCAATATAAGCATAAAGGTAAATCCATGATTTTTGTAAGCCATTCATTATCACAAATTGAAAAGTTTTGTGATAAAATCCTGTGGCTAGAAGTTGGAAGAATTAAATCTATTGGGAAAACAAAAGAAGTTATACATTATTACAAACAATTTTCTGAATTTTGGAAGAAACTTAATGCCTATGAAAAAAAAGAGTATCTAGAAATGGTCACCAATGCGACAGTTTATAAAAGATTAGACAATCCAAATATTAGATTATATTATCCACTTCAAGAAAACTATGATTGGTTGAAAAAAAAACATGAAGTGCGTTTTGAATTAACTAGCTACTTATGCCATTTCAAAAGCGGTGATACTAAAATTTATAAAAATATTAGTGAACCAAATTCATTTGAGCTATCAAAAACATATTTAAAAAAAGTGTATTACGTAAAAAAACAAGCAATAATAAATAATGAAGTATATTTTCAATTAAGTAAAATGGAAAGTTTTAAGTATGAAGTAGTTGGATGGGTTAAGAAAAAAGATTTAACTTATTTAGAATATAAAGATATTAGTTATGATCAATTTAAGGTTTCTTTAACTGGAGAAAGCTATGCACTATCAGCACCTTGGGGTGGAGGTAGTGAAATTGTACATAAAGATTTGTCAAAATTTAAAAACAATCCTTTTTATGTTACAAGAACTGTGATGATTGGTAAGAATGTTTGGTTTTATGGAATTTTATCTGACACTAGGGTTTGGGTTAATTCACGATATACATTTAATCATAAACTTTAAAAACAGGAAGGAATAATATGATTTCTATAATTGTACCGACATTTAATGGAGAAAAGACTATTAGGAAAACTATAACAAATATAATTGAGAGTGCAACCCACTTGAATTACGAGTTAATTGTAGTAAATGATGGTAGTACTGATAGCAGTCTACAGATTTTAAATGAGTTAAAAACAAATGGCAACATTAAGGTTATTAACCAAGATAATAGAGGGGTCAGTTCAGCACGAAATACAGGAATTCAAAATATATCTAAAAAATCAAAATACATAACCTTTATTGATGATTCTGATTTGATCTCTAAAAATTTTCTTAGCGATGGTATTCAATTTTTAAGAGATTATAAAGATGTGGATTTAGCAATTTGCAGGATAGAAAAACTTACTAATAATGTATTAGAAGATCATAATTTAAATTTTAGATTTAATAATATGTCGCATAAAGTTAACATAATTAACGCTCCAGAAATGATTCATTATCATATGGGAGGAGTAGTTTTTAGAAGTGCTCTTTTTTTAGAGGAAAAATTTCGTTTCGATGAAGAGATATCTTTTTGGGAAGATGCGAAATTAATTAACTCTATTCTTTTAGAGAAAAAAAAGTATGGGTTACTTAAAGAATCTGTTTATTACTACAATCGTGATCCCCATAATTCGTTAACTATACAAAGTTGGAATGATGAAAAGAGATATAAATATCATATAGAAAAAAATTATCGAGAATTAGTAATAAAGTCCATTGATTTATATGGAAAAGTTATTGATTATATACAATTCTTAATTGCTAGTCATTACCTTCAGTTCATTATTAAATCAAATAGTGATTTAATTAATAAAGATTATATAAAACAAGATTCTGATTTTTTATATGCTTCAAAACAAATCTTTAATTATATAGATACTGATGTTATAGAAAATTTAAGAACTTCGTATTTTTATAAGTCCATACTATTTAAATTAAAAGAACTGGAATATAATACTGAATTAAATAAGTCAGAGATTAAAGTTTATGGACAGAAATATGATTTTTTGAGACAAAAATTATATTTTTCTTTTTCAAAAGAAATTGAAAAAATAGACTCAGATTATCAGGTGTATAAGAGAACAAAATTTTTAACTAATCAAGTTGCTAATCTAATAAATGAGGAGTATTATATTGAACCATTATTTAATAAAAAAAATACTATAAATAAAGTTTTCATGGTTCATTTAAATATATTTGAATCATTATTTGATCAAAAATTCATTATAATAAACTCTAGTAAAAATATAAATATAGAAATAACAAGTAAATCTTTAGTAAAAAGAACGTTAAAGAGAATTTTGAAAAGGTGATACTAAAATGGATGTTACGGTTATAATTCCCCTGTATAATGCAGAGAAATATATATATGAAACACTTGACTCTGTTGTGAATCAATCATTTAAGGGTAGTATAGAAGTTATAATTATTAATGATGGGTCTACGGATAACTCTGTTGAATATGTTAAGAAATATATTCTAAATAATTCTATGAAAAATATAAATTTCAGGTTGTTAGATGATGGGAAAAATCTAGGTCCTGGAACACGTAGAAATCAAGGTATTAACTTAGCGACTGGTAAAGCAATACAATTTTTAGATTCTGATGATTTTCTAATGGCTAATACACTAGAGTTAGCTTATAATGAGTTGTTTCAGTATGAAGTAAATAGTTTTGTTCACTATGATTGGGCTTTTTATGAAGATGATAGTAAAAAAACTGTGTATTCATCACCAGAACCTTATGATAAATTTTCAGTGTTACGAGAAAAAGGATGCGAATTATTACTTAGATCCGGTTCATATTTTACAGTACATAGTCTTTACAAAACGAGTTTTTTAAAGAATAATCAAATATATTATGGAGAAGGTTACATTTACGAAGATTTTGAGTTTTTCGTAAAGAGATCTTTAAGAGCCCAACGAGTCCCTAGAATATCGAATATACTTTATAAAGTAAGAGTACATGGTAATTCAATTACAAAAACGAATTCAGACACTATGGAACACTATGTGTCCTTCAAAAAAGCAATTTCTGCATCTTACGATTTATTTAGTGATGGATATAGAAATGTGGAGACCCCTTATCATTTCACAAGATATGTTATAGGGAGGTCCCTAATATATGCAGAAAAAAGAATTCCAAACAAAAGAAATATTAGAAAGAAGTTTTTGAAGGAAGTATTAGAAATAGTTTATAATTACAATAAAAAAATGTATATACCGTATGGGCTAAGCGCATATAATAATCTTATCTTTAATAGTAATCTTATTCCTAATGGAGATGTTAAGAGGCTTTTAAAAATACATAAAATGTATAAGAAGGGTAAAATCAATTACTTTAATAGCCGGTCGAAAAAACATCAAAACAAGATTAAAAATAGAGAATATAAAATTAAAACTTTAAAGAATAAATTGGATAACAATTACTACACCCAACCACTTATCTATAATACACGTAGAGCAGTACATAAATATAGAAGAAATAAAAAGATACGTTATATACGTAATATAGAAAATCAAAATATAAAGAATATTATTCTAATGATAGGATTTGATTATAGATATACTGGGAACTCTAGATACTTATTTGAGTTTCTAAAAGATAAGTATTCTGGAGAAAGTCTGAAATTTGTTACTGATGATATGAGAGTTCCTAGTGAACATAGAATTACTCCGAGAAGTCAAGAATTTTGGGAAATATTGGGAACCTGTAAAATTTTAATAGCTGAATCTTGGATACCTAAGGCTTTTAAAAAAAGAGAAGGACAGACTTGGATTCAATTATGGCATGGTACACCATTTAAAAAATTGCTTTTTGATTCTCATGAATCGAACCTTATCAGTTTAAATCCTTATCATAAAGTTAGAATGAAATATGATATTGAGAGATGGGATTTATTACTGGCTGATACGGAAGTTGCTAATAATAAGTTTTCATCTGCTTTTGATATTAGTAAACAAAAAATAAAGAAACTAGGATATCCTAGAAATGAGTATTTAATTCAAAACTGTAGAAATGATTTACTAAAAAGAGAAATAAAATTAAAATATAATATTCCTATTGATAAAAAAATTATATTATACGCCCCAACTTGGAGAGATTATAATTATAAAAAGAACATAAATGATATTGATTTGACATACTTACTGAATGGTCCAAAGGTGTTAAATAGATTAGGATCGGAATATATTATAATTAATAAATCACATAATCTCGAAATGTCTAAAAATTTATCGCGTGATCATAGACTCATAGAGGCAAAAGATTTCATGGAAACCCAAGAATTACTGCTTATTTCAGATATTGTAATAACGGATTATTCATCAATAATATTCGATGCTATTCATATAAATAAACCTTTTTATTTATTTATCAATGACTATCACAAATACACAGTAACTAGAGGTGTTTATAAAGATATGATTAATGACTTCTCTCCAATAGTGTGTAAAAATGAAGAGGATTTAGTAAGGCTTATACAAAATGAGCTTCTTATAGACTTACCGTCTAAGTACTATAATTTAAATTTAAATCAATCTTCTGAAAAAATAGCTATTATGATAGAGAATTTATTAAAATAATGCTCTATTGTATATTTCATTTTTGTTCTGAACCCTTAAACCTGGACATTAATTGTCCGAGAATTTCTTATATGGCTTGTTCCTTGAATTGAACAGGAGACAGGCCATTTAACTTTTCTTTAATTCTTCTCTTGTTGTACCAATCAACATATTCTTCTAATCTTCGTATTAATTTTTTAATACTTTTATATGTAAGTAACATCATAATAAATTTCTTGTTTAACTAATCTAAAGAAAATTCTCCATCGGTGAAATATCTACGCAATTCTCACGTCTTGACATACTCTGCTTAATCTTATTTTCTATAGTAATTGTGTTCAGCTGACGTGTTGATAAGAAAAATCCAATCTCAATCGCATTATTTGGTGTGAACTCTGACGAATCACGTGATGACTTAGGTGAGCGTTCGGACTCAATTATGATTTTATCAGTAAACCCAAACACTAATAAAACAGTGATGGTTAGTATCCCACGTGATACAAGTACAGAGATTGTAGGTAATGATTCAGTAGAAAAAATTAACCACGCATATGCTTACGGCGGTTCACAAATGGCAAAAGACTCAATTGAGAATCTAATGAATGTGCCAATCGACCATTATGTGAGTATTAATATGGATGGTTTAAAAGATTTAATAGATATTGTTGGTGGGGTTACAGTAGTAAGTAACTCAACGTTTGAGGTCAAAGGTAATTCTTATGTTGAAGGATTACCGTATGATATGTATGGTGAAGAGGCACTTGCATTTACAAGAAGTCGTTATCAGGACGGGTCTGGTGGTGACTTTGGTCGACAAGAGCGTCAACAATTAGTTGTAGAAGCTTTAGGAGATAAGTTATTATCTGCAGGATCAATTACGAGAATTAATTCAATTTTAGACACACTAGGGAATAACGTGAGAACAGACTTAAAAATGGCGGATATCCAAGATATTGGTACAAAGTATAATGGTGCACGCCGTAATGTTGAACGTATTCAATTAGAGGGTACTGGAGAAACTATGGAAGACGGATTATGGTATTCGAAGAAAGTCTAAAAGAAGCAGAGAGAAAGTATAAAGAGAATTTAGAGATAGAGTAGAAATGACTCGTATAGTAGGTATTTTAATACTTACTGTACGAGTTATTTAAATTATAATTTATTAAGTTAAATATTATTAATAACGTAAAAAGACATGTCATTTTGACATGTCTTTTGCCTCTATCCGCGTGGTTAGACGCAGCAAGGTAGGACTTTCCTTATTCCTTATGACTAATAATAATAGAAATCGGCATTAATCGCAAATGATAGTAAAAAAGGGACTATGACTTATGATAGAGTGTCCTTTATCACAAGAGATAGTGTAATAAGATACTATGATTTAAGATAACGGGCGGTTTATCGCAAAAGATAGTAGAAATTTACACTATGATTTATGATAAAGCGTCGTTTATCGCAAGAGATAGTGTAATAGGATACTATGACTTACTATAAAGTTCCCTTTATCATAAGTAATAGTAGAAAAATACACAATCACTGCCGATAAACTGCATCGTATCGCCGAAACGGCCACCTCACCATGTTTTTAAAAGCACCAACCTTCTATAATGTACGAATTTACTGCGTAAATTCGGTCTATTTAAACTATCACCACTATTTTCGTGCCTTCACCTTCACGAGATTCTACTTCTATCTCACCGCCATGTAGGTCGATAATTTCTTTTACGATTGCCATGCCAAGTCCGTTTGACGGGACGTTGTCTTCTGCGCGGTGGTCTTTGTAAAATCTTTCAAATAAGTGTTTTTTAGTTTCCTCACTCATACCGATTCCGTTGTCTTCAATGCTAATTTTTGTGTTATGTTCTTCTTTATTAACAGAAATTGTGATTTCTCCAAAGTTTTCTGTGTACTTAATCGCATTTGTTAATAGATTAGTAAACGCTTGGAAGAGTAGATGACTGTTTCCATATATTTCGATATCTTCGACATGTGTCATTAAAAATATTTCTTTTTGATCTAACATGTACATATGACTTTGAACGAGTTCGTTTATAAAAGGTTTTGCTTTAAAGTATTCTGTTTCAAGTTGAGATTCTGATTGTTCTATAGAAGCGAGTAGTAATAATTGTTTTGTAAGGCCACTCAGTCTCTTTGCTTGGTGTTCCATAGTTTTAATGGTTGCTTCATCATTAGATTGTTTTAATGCTTCAAGTTGCATAAGAAGGTTCGCAATTGGTGACTGGATTTCGTGTGATACGTTCGCGACGAAGCGTTCGTTCGTTTCTTGTTGTTCTTTAATTGCTTGACTCATTCTCGCCATTTCACGCTGCAGTGTTCCAATTTCGTCTCGTCGATTGACGATATTTTTTGAATCGTATTTCCCGAATCGTATTTTTTGTGCGAAATTTTTAAGTTGAACGACTGGTGCGACGATTAAATTTGATGATAGCGCGACAAATATAATTGAAAATACAATTAATAAAATGAGTAGTATTGCTAAAAATATACGGAATTCTCCCATACTATCTCCAACACTTGGGCGCATAAATACTGAGTATGTTTCGTTATTAATGGTTATATTCGTACCAACAGTGTTTTTAGTTTCGTTATCAAAAAATCCTGTAATGAGAATATTGAACGGGCGATTTTTTATGCCGTGATAGATTTCTTCTTTCTCTAACGGTTCTTCTGGCAAGTTGTCTAGTCTAAAAGGGTAACCGTAAAATTCTTTTTTACCGTCTTTAATTACTACAAGTTGAAAGTCTAAACTTGCGATCTGGTTAAAAATTTCTTCTGGTGATCTCTTATCATCATTTTCTATAAACTCTTTTTGTGTAAGTAATGTTTCTGTGATGCGCGCGTCGTTTTTATCTTTTTCATAAAAATGATAGTAAACGTTTGAGAGTATAAATGCGAGCGTACTACTAATCGCCATGACTATAAGTGTGTTTACAATAAAGCGCGTGGATAGTCGTTTAAAGTTCATGAATTTGGTACCCTATTCCGCGGACAGTTTTAATTTCAATACCGCTATTTACAATACTTAGTCGTTTACGGATTCGCTTTACGTGGACGTCAACTGTACGTTCATCTCCTTCAAAATCAAATCCCCAAACTTCTTCAATTAACATATCTCTACTACAGACGTTTGGATAATTGATGAATAACTGTTCGAGTAACTCAAATTCTTTTCTCGGGAAATATAATGTTTCTGATTCTACATCCACTAAATAGGCATTACTATCTATCTTTACGTTTCCAATAGTCATATCGGTGCTTGTTCCGTAGCGTGATAGTACCGCTTCAATTCTAAATTTTAATTCTTCAGGTTCAAATGGCTTTGTCATATAGTCATCAGTACCTGCTTGATAGGCTTCACGTTTATCGTATAACTCACTACGTGCAGTGAGCATGATGACAGGTATGTCGTAATCTTCTTTTATATTTTTACATAGTTCAAACCCGTCCATATAAGGCATCATGACGTCAACGACCACGAGGTGAATGTTTTTATCTTGTAAGATGTCAAATGCTTGCATGGCGTCTTCAGCAAGAAATGGGGTGTAGGTTGGTTTAAGTTTTGACGCAACCATATCACGAAGAGATTTTTCGTCGTCTACGATTAAAATGTTAACCATAATTTCCTCCTAAAATAATTTGTTCATATTGAGTTCACATTGAGGCTGTAATATACAGTGTGAAGGAAGGGATTTATCAATGAAAATAGCATTTAAAGAACTCAAATACTATAAATTTAAATACTTAATGATCGGAGTGATTTTGTTTTTACTCGCATTCTTAGTGATGTTTGTTTCAAGTTTAGCACAAGGACTTGGAAAAGATAATATTTCAATGATTGAGTCATTATCTGGAGAAGATATCGTCATTGAGAAGGATGCGAATGATGAAATTCAACAATCGAAATTAAGTGATGATGTCATCCAACAAGCAAAAGATAAAGACTTTAAAGTATTATCAATGACACCGCTACGTTTTGATAACAACGATAGTGTTCAGTTAATTTATACAGATGCTGTCGATTATAAATTAACAAGTGGAAGTAAACCTAAAAGTGGTAACGAAATCGTCGTCGATTCTACAATGAGTGAAAATTACGACGTCGGTGACGTTGTTAAAGTGAAAGATTCAGATACTGAATATAAAATTACTGGATTTGCGAAACGTCAAATGTACGCACATACACCAATCGCATTTACGACAAAAGATGGTTTTGAAGAAATTAAACCTGCGGACGTAAATATTATGGTTGGTAGTGAAAATTTAAGTAATTTAGATGAAGCAAAAACAATTAAGAAAAAAGAATTAATGAACGGAATACCAAGCTATCAAGCAGAGCAGTTACCGTTAAATTTAATGGTCGTTTTCTTATTCGTCATTTCAGCCATTGTGATTAGTGCATTCTTTTACGTCATTACAATTCAAAAGACGAAAGAATACGGAATATTAAAAGCGATTGGTACTAAAAGTTCACGTATGATTTCAATGATAATGACAGAAGTTCTAACGATTGTAATTGTCAGTACGTTAATTGCGATAGGTTTAACATATCTACTTGGAGAATTATTACCGGTAACTATGCCATTTTTTGTGAATAATAAATTAGTATTACTATTATTTGGATCATTCATACTCGTTTCATTATTAGGTGCACTATTATCGATTATTAAAGTGGTAAAAATTGATCCATTAAGCGCGATTGGAGGAGAATAATATATGTTAGATATAAAAGATGTAACAAAAGCATTTGGTAGTGGAGATACGAAAACAGAAGTTTTAAAAGATATTAACTTAAAAGTCGATGAAGGAGAACTCGTTGTATTATATGGTCCGTCAGGTTCAGGTAAAAGCACTTTACTTTCAATTATTGGTGCACTTTTATCACCAACTTCTGGAAAAATTATGATGGATGATAATGATTGGACATCGTATAAAGACAGTGAAATGACGGCGCTACGTTTAGATGAGATTGGGTTTATATTTCAAGAATCACACTTATTACCGTATTTAAAAATTCGAGAGCAACTTGAATTTGTCGGTAGAGAAGCTGGGATGGATAAAAAAGATGCACGAAAACGTGCAAAAGAAATTTTAGACTTATTTGGTTTAAGCCACAGATTAGAACATTATCCAAAAGCACTATCTGGAGGAGAACAACAACGCGTAGCGATTGCACGTGCGTTTATGAATAATCCGTCATTAATATTAGCAGATGAACCAACCGCTTCACTCGACTTTGAGCGTGCAGTACAAGTCGTCGAAGTCATTCAAAAACGCGTCAAAGAAAATAACGCATCATGCATACTCATCACGCACGACCAAAGAATATTTAAATACGCAGATCGCTTATATGTACTTAAAGGCGGAGAATTAGAAGAAGAAAAAATTAAAGATAAAGAAAGTGCATAATCAATAGACCCCCCTTGGACTGATAGAAGAGTTCAGGGGATTTTTTAGAGAGAACAGTAAGGATTATCGTCTGCGAGTAGTGGAGTAGGGTGAAGAATCATGGATTGTTGGTGAAATTAGTGAATATTGTCAACAAGACTGTGGAGTCATAGACAGTTCGCCGTATCGTTTACGAAAAAGAAAACTATTTTACGCAGAAAGGAGTATCGTTAATGAGATTTCTTCGTATGCACGATTTCGAGTATATCGTCAACGAAAATTGAATTTCGTCAATCTCGTATACGATACTCCGTTTATTGTATACGACATAAAATCATGTATACGATACTCTCATCTGCGTCAATTCAAATTAAATTCCGTATACGATACTAAAAAATACCGATAACATTAATCAAATTGATGATTTCTTTGCACCAAATTACAAACAAAGTGGTATCAGTCTTTTATCTTTTAGGGAAGGTATAGTATGTCCCACGTGCCTGGCTATGACGCTCACACGCTTCGGATAATGCTTTTCTTAAATTGTATTTTGATAAAAGGCCACCTGAAAAGTCATAGAGTGCAGGTATCGTCAATTTTTCTCGAGGAAATAGCGTATTAAAGTCCTGTGCAGATTGCAGCACAGCATCTTTTATAGAAGTTTTATTTCCGCAAGTTGGGCATATGAGAGTCACGCGATTATAATTCTCCAACACCGTACCGTCCTTATAACAAAATAGTCCCTTTTTTAAATCTTCATACTGATAAAGTACTTTCGCTGGCCGAGTGTCTTTAATATTTAGCTTAAGTAACGTATCTCTTAGTTCTAATGTCGCACTATTTGCTGGTCGCTGATGTCTCGTTAACTGATTTAATGCTCTTCGAAGCTGCGGTCGGGTGATGATCGACTGGTGGTCTGGTGCCTGATATAAGTGAAATTCTTCATTTATAAATACAACAAACTTACGAACCGAACGTCTGATACCTAGCCGATAAAGGAACGCACTAAATTTCTCCGCTGCGTCATCCAGTTGACGAATGGGCGACGATATTTTCTGCATCGTATAATACGTGTAAAACTCGTCATTTTTATAAATAAAATCCCCTATGTAATTTTTAACTTCAAAAAGCACACACTCATTATTAAAGAGTAAAAGCGCATCAATTTGCGCCGCGTCGATCCATCTATTTCAAACGTAAAATCATAGACGTGCGCGTACTCATTATAGTCAGCTAATTTCTTTGAAAACTCATTCTCCCCATGAAATCCACGCTCTAAGCGACTTAAATAATTCTCAAAATCATCATTTAACGGTAAGCGCCACTTCAGCGCCCGCAACTCCTCATGCGCAAAACTTCTTTCTAGCATACATAACCTCCAGTAGTTTTACGCTTATATTAACTGATAGACTACCTCGTGAAAACTTCAGCCCGCAAGCGATATTTAAAGAACAGAAGTCACTTTTTGAAATATAGTAAATCAATCGACAGATTATTTGAGAGTTACTTCTCAACCCCCTCAAAAATTAAAATCTAAACGCAAAATAAAAAAGATACGTATTCAATACGTATCTTAGTGTCTATTAATCCAGAATCTACGGATTTTACGTTCACCTTCTTGAAGCGGTTCAATTTCGACACTATTATGTGTAAGTATCGTTTTTATAGACGGCGCATTTTCAATATCTGCATTTAGTAACACTTTATCGACGCCGAGTGTTTCTAAGTAATCAAGTGCGTATCGTGTCATAAATCTAGAATAGCCATTTCCGCGAGCGTTCGGTGTGACTCCAAAATTAATATGTCCGCCGTGTTTTTCAAGATCCTCATTCAAACGAAAACGAATATTCACAGCACCGAGTATTTCAGATTTGTGAAATAGGAATAAAGTCGTATTTGGTACTAACAGATTTATTTTATTCATTTTTGATAATGATAATTTTTCAACCATATCTTCAAAACTATCGTAAATTTTTAAATCAGTATTTTTTAGAATGATTTCTTCATTCTTCCACGAGTTGTAATATTTTTCGTAGCTTTTTTTATCTAGTGGGGTCAATTCTCTTAATATCAAATGTATATCTCCTTAAGGATTCAATTATTCATCGTTATTTAAATATGATAAAATTCCACCGTTTAAATTATTTGCTGTATATCCGAATTGTTCTAAATAGTTTGCAGCAAGCGCGCTACGCTGACCTGCACGGCAATAAATATAATACTCACGGTCTTTAGGTAGATTGAACGTATCGATTTCATCGAGTGGGTGTAAAATCGCACCCGGTATATTCGCCTCATCAAATTCTTCTTTTGTACGGACATCGATGAGTTGCTTGTTATCCGCAAGTGTTTGTAAATCTTCTTTTGAGAAATTTAGCATTTCTAAGTTTTCCAAATTAAGTGCCTCCTAAAATTTTCTTATGATAAGTATTAGACTTATATAAATTTTACTAGATTTTCGATAACTTTTTTTAAAATACGCTTATCAGACGATAAAATAAAAAAACGCATCAAAGAATTTCTCTTTGATGCGCTAGTGTTTTTATTCTTCACCGCTAAGTTTTACTAAGATTTTTGCTTGTTTTTTATCTTCAATCAGTTGATTAAAGCCTTTTTCGATAATTTCATCGAGTTCAATTTCACTTGTAATCATTGGACTTGGGTCAATTTGACCAGATTCAATCATTTTAACAGTTGCTTCAAAAATGTCTGGCTCGTATCCAAGTGTTGAAGAAATTCTCACACCACTTGTTGTGAGTAGCATTGGGTTAAAGTCGATCGCTCTTTCAAAGATAGAAACGATTGTCACCATACCTCTTGGACGAGTCGATTGAATCGCTTGTTCTAACGTAATCGGTACACCTGCAACTTCAAAAGTACGGTCTACTCCGTCAGGATAGAATTTATGGATGTACTCAATCGGGTTATTTTCACCACTATTTAAAATGTGAGTGGCACCGAATTCTTTTGCTTTTTCTAAACGTTCATTCGATAAGTCAAAGACAAAAATATCTTTAGCACCCGCAGCACGTGCCGCAAGTACAGTCACTAAACCAATAGGGCCTGCACCGTAAATCGCAACAGACTCTGCAAATTCCATTTCAGATTCGCGAATCGCTTGTAACGCAACAGCCGTCGGCTCAACAAGCGCACCGATTTTTAGTGACGTTGAATCTTGTAATTTAATGATATTCTCTTTTGGAACAACGACATAATCTGCGAATGCACCGTCACAACCAAGACCGATAAAAGTACCTTCTTTATAGAAATCATATAATGGATCTGGATGTAAATTGTTCGTTAACGCTGGGTTAATACAAACTTTATCTCCAACATTCAGACCATCAACATCTCCACCAACTTCTTCAATAACACCAGAAAACTCGTGCCCCATAATCACCGGACGTTCTTGACCAGTAATTGGGTTCGGCGCGTCACCAGGAATAAAAATCGGACCGCCAAGGTATTCATGTAAATCAGTACCACAAATACCCGTCCATGCAACTTTAACTTTCACAAGTCCCTCTTGAACTTTAGGCTCTTCAACCTCTTCAATGTGAACATCTTTAGTGTCATAGTAAACAACCGCTTTCATCTAAAACACTTCCTTATATTAGTACCTTGATTATACTACGAAGCGGTGAAATTAAGGTAATAAAATATAACGAGAAAGTTAAAAATCAATATATTTAATATTAAACATAATTGATGTATTATTGACATATAAGGCAAAGTATAATGGACTTTTTTTGCCTTAATTTAGGAAAATAATTGATATTAATATAGGAGTTCTTACAATGGCAGAAAAAATAAATACAAAAACGTTGTACCAAACATTATGGAATTCAGCTGATATTTTACGTTCTAGAATGGATGCGAATGAATATAAAGACTATCTTCTAGGGCTTGTTTTCTATAAATACTTATCTGACAAAATGTTATATTACATATCTGAATTAATGGAGTCACCAACTCAAGATTTAAATGAAGCACAGCAAATTTATGAGGAAATTTACAGTGATGATGAAGACCGCGAAGACCTACTATATGATGTGCAAGATACATTTTCATATACAATTAAACCAGAATTAACTTTCACAAATTTAATGACACAAATTAATGAAGGTACGTTTGAATTAGAATCACTTGCTAGAGGATTTAAAGATATCGAGCAGTCTTCTGAAGCGTTTGAAGATTTATTTGAAGATATTGATTTATATGCGCGTAGACTCGGAACAACAGATCATAAGAAAAACCAATTAATCGCATCTGTAATGAAAGAATTATCTACATTAAATCTAACAGGTCACGCTGGTGACGTGCTTGGTGATGCGTATGAATATTTAATCGGACAATTTGCGTCTGAATCTGGTAAAAAAGCAGGGGAGTTCTATACACCTCAACCTGTATCAGAGTTAATGACACGTATCGCAATTGAAGAAAAAGAAGATAAAGAAGGACTTACTGTATATGACCCAACGATGGGGTCTGGATCTTTAATGCTAAACGCGAAGAAATATTCAAATCATCCAGGAAAAATCTCATATTTCGGTCAAGAATTAAACAATACGACATATAACTTAGCACGAATGAATATGATTTTACACGGTGTACCAATCGAGCAGCAACATCTACATAACGCGGATACGTTAGATGCTGACTGGCCAACAGAAGAGCCAACAAACTTTGATATGGTCCTTATGAATCCACCATATTCAGCAAAATGGTCAGCAGAAAAAGGCTTCTTAATGGATAACAGATATTCTAGATACGGCCGACTTGCACCAAAATCTAAAGCAGATTTCGCATTTCTACTACATGGATTTTATCACTTAAAAGATACAGGAACGATGGCGATTGTACTCCCGCACGGTGTACTATTCCGTGGAGGTGCAGAAGAAGCAATCCGTAAAAAATTATTAGAAGATGGATCAATCGACACAGTAATTGGATTACCTTCAAACTTATTCTTTAACACATCCATTCCAACGACAATCGTAATCTTGAAAAAAGACCGTCCAAATCGTGACGTTCTATTCATCGATGCGTCAGCGGGATTTGAGAAAAAGAGAAATCAGAATCATTTAACTGAAGAAAATATTGAAAAAATTCTAGAAACATATAGAAACAGAGAGTTCGTAGACAAATATGCTTATGTTGCAGAATTTGAAGAAATAAAAGAAAATGACTTTAACTTAAACATCCCGAGATACGTCGATACATTTGAAGAGCCAGAACCAATCGATATAAAAGCATTATCAAAAGAAATGCAGGAAATTAATAAAGAAATCGCTGAAGCGGAGAAAGAATTCCTTGCAATGCTTGATGAGTTAGAAGTGACAGACGAATCAAGAGAAATCATTGAGGCGACAAGGGAGATGTTCAAATAATGAAAAAACAAAATGAACAGAGACTAGTGCCTAAGCTAAGATTCAAAGGATTCAGTGAAGATTGGGAGCAGTGTAAACTTAAAGACATTCTAAAAGTTAACTCCGGACGAGACTATAAGCATTTTGCTAAAGGAGATATTCCTGTATATGGAACTGGAGGTTTAATCGCCCGTGTCGATGATTTTTTATCAAATCAACCTGCCGTTGGTCTTGGTAGAAAGGGGACAATAGATAATCCTTTCTTTCTCGAACCTCCTTTTTGGACAGTCGACACACTATTTTATCTAACGTCGGAAAAAGATAATCATATAAATTTTATTTTCTACCTCCTTCTAAGAATACGATGGAAAAAATATGATGAGTCAACAGGAGTTCCCAGTTTGTCAAAAAAAACAATTGAAAACATCAATGTTTTTTCTACAAAATTTGAAGAACAAATAAAGATTGCTAAAACTTTAGAAAAAATAAATGATCTTATAAATCTTCATAAGCGTAAAATACAAGTGTTAAAAGATCAGAAAAATCTATATTTAAATAAAATGTTTATTTCACAACAAGGTGATGTTCAATTACGATTTAAAGGGTTTATCGAGCCTTGGGAGCAGCGAGAGTTAAAAGAAATAGGAGAAGATTATTCAGGTCTAAGTGGTAAAACAAAAAAAGACTTTGGACATGGAGAATCTTTATATGTCCCATATAAAAATATATTTAATAATCATATTGTTGATGTAAATAATTTAGAAAAAGTAAATGTTAAAAATAAACAAAATGAAGTTAAGTATGGTGATATATTCTTTACAATTTCTTCAGAGATTCCAGAAGAAGTTGGTATGTCTTCTGTAATGATAGAAAATATAAAAGACCTTTATTTAAACAGTTTTTCTTTTGGGTTTAGGCCACATACAGAAACAGATTTAGATGTAGTTTTTTCAAGTTATTTATTCAGGACACCAACTTTCCGAAAGAAAATGTATATACTTGCACAAGGGATTTCTAGATATAATATCTCTAAAACTAATGTCATGAAATTAGAAATTGCATTACCGAGTATTAATGAACAGAAAAAGATTGGTAAAATGATGTATAGATTAGATTCTATGATTACTCTTCATAACAAAAAACTAAATAAACTTGAGTCTTTAAAGAAAGAATACTTAAATTATCTTTTTATCTAAATTAAAGTCCCAATTTTCATTGGGACTCTTTTTTATACTATAGTCGCTAGGAATTGCATCATTTTATGATTGTCTTTATTTTCTAATTCTCTAATAATGTGTAAATATGTTTGCTGAGTTGTCGTTATGTTTGAGTGTCCGAGTCTTCTTGATACACTTGCAATCGATACACCTGCAAATAATAATAACGATGCATGTGTATGTCTAAGTCCATGGATTGAAATTACTGGTATTCCAGCATCTGTGCATTTTCTTTTTAGATAGTCATTAATTGTTGAGTTAAATATTCTTCGTCTAATGAACATTGGTCTATCTTTTGGTAGACCTATAGTTAAGTTCGAAAAATACATACATGTTTGCCAATCTAGTTGTATTTTACGATTAGATGACTCATTCTTTGTTGGTATAAACCCACCTCTCTTATTTTTGTAGTTCCAAGATTTGGTTATTGATAATGTTTGGTTCTTAAAATCAAAATCGTTTGGAGTAAGTGCAAGTGCTTCAGAGAATCGAAGTCCTGTTTTAGCAACGAGTAGTATAAACCAATCTCTATTTATCACACTCTTAAGTTCTAGAGTAGAAATAAGAGTTTGTAACTCACTTTGGTTTAAATACTTTTGTTTCTTATCACCTGGATTCTTCCCTTTAATTACTGCTTTTCTAGTTGGATCTCTTTCAATTAAACCTTCGTCTACAGCATCTAAAATAGCAGCTTTAACTTGATGATGAAAATCCATTGTAGTCTGTTTTTCGTGGGTTAAAGCATAATCGTTAATCAACTTTTGGTATGTCATTCTGTTCAACTGAGATATTTTTAAATCAGGCGCTAACTCTTTAAGTCGACGATAGGTGATATTGTACTTATTTAAAGTTACATCCCTAACTGCTCCAACTTTATAGAGTTCCACCCAATCCTTAAAATAACTGTGAAACAAACGATTCTTACTTAATTTTCTAACCATAAAAATAAACCTCCAAAATAGTTTTTAGAGGTTTAGTGTAAAGGTATTTTTAATCAAATGAACATTTTATCTAAATATAAAATTTTAAGTTTTTCTAAAATTTTAATCTTGCTTCTTAAACTAAACTTTATATTACGCAACTGTACAAAAGTCTTAACTAATTTTTCTTGCTCATTCTTTTGAGTTACTCTTACTTCTAGGTTAAGAAACTCTTTCATATCTAGATTTCTTCTTACTACGCTTGCACCTTGAATAGAAATTTTGTCGAAGTTATATTTCATTCGTTCTGTTTTTAAAATATTTTCTAAATATATGATTTTAATATTCTTTATATCAAAAACCTTGTAAGATGGAGATACAATACCAACTTCGAAATCTCTGTTAATATTTATATTCCCTAACCATAAATTTTGGGGGGATAATACTAATTGATTTTTACGTAAAATTTTATAACCAATATTACTAGATCCACTTACTCTACCTGATCGCGTTTCAATTCCATTGTTAGTTGAGCTCAAAAGGGGATATTGATTCTCTTTATTTGAATGTTCGATGACTTCTTCCAGAAAATCATTTAATTTCATTTTTTCTGACTTCACTTTTTTGCCAGCAATATATTTTGTTGAGAATAGTTGCTCCCTTAACTCATGAATTGTCTCATCTATAATCTTTAATTTTCGCTTATGAAGGGAAATAGTCTTTTGTAAGGTGTTTAATAGCCTAGAGATTTTGATTTGTTCTTTTACAGTAGGGATTTTTACTTTCCAGTTTTTTAACTCCCTCATAGGTACTAAGTTAACCATCGCAGAACCTGGGTTTGTTTCTGTTAGTTTTCTTTGCATTTTAGGTGACATTATCCATTCTAAAAAATAGCCTGAATCTGTCGTCTCATTAAGTCTTATTCTTATTAAAGCTTGATTGATTACCCCTCTTGATATGTTCGGAGGAACTAATGAAACTCTACCAATTGTACCAGCTCCACTCATAATAAAGTCTCCTGGTAATAGTTCAAATTTATGTAACTCTTTAAATTTTTCTTCAGTTATTTTATATCTTGTTTTAAAGTGGTTAGAGATTGCATTATTTTGTTCATACACTACATAGTCGCTATTTTGTACAAAATACTCTTTCTTAAGAGCACTTCCAAACGGACCACGTCGTATTCCATCATCATAATCTAGTAGTTTTTCAAACTTACACTGCTCCCAATTAAGTATAAAATCCTATATAGATATTGATTGTCACTATTTTCATAGCATACTTGAGTACTGTCTAAACTGTTTTAATTCATTGAAGACTTTGAGTACTGATTTACACTACTTATTAATAGGCAAATAGAAACCCTCTAGTAATACTAAGTTATTAGGATTTCTTAATATTACTAGAGGGTTATTTTTAATAATTTTAAATCGAAAGCTTAATTATGAATAAAATAGAGTATTATAACTATGATTATAGAAAGTGGGATTATTAACTTATCTGCATTCATCATAGAATCTGATAATCTTTCAAATTCTTTATCTCCAGATTCATTATTTTTTAAATTCAAATATTTTTTACCGAAATACAGGGCAGGTAAAATATTAATTAATAATAAGATTATTAAAACTGTTAAAAGCATCTAAAACCTCCTTTTTTTAAGTTTATTAAAGGTTTTAGTTCGCTTCAAAATTACTTTTTCGTCATTGATACGTGTTCTATTTTACACATATCCATCTTGCTCTAGGGCACTTATCACTTTTAAAACTGCCGGAGCCATTATGTCTTTGTTATTGATTGAGAAAAATTTAGCATCGGTTATTTCATTGTTAATTTTATAATCAAAATTTTCACCAGAGTAGAGAAAACAATTTAATAATACACTTTCTTTAGTATTAGGATATGCAGGACCTTCTATTGACTTCCAAAATGTTATTTCATTTTTCTTAACGTTTAAAGAAAGTTCTTCTTTTAATTCTCTTATAAGTGTGTCGTCAAAACTTTCATTATCCTCAATTTTTCCGCCAGGTAGATAGTATTTATTATTATCATAAGATCTTACTAAAAATATGCTTTTTTCTTCGATATTTACTAAACATGCACAGTTATAATTAACCAATTCACTCACTCACTTTGTTTATAATTTTTGTATACATTTAAATAGTTTATATTATGCTTTATACTCACTAATTCTAAATAAAAAACATGGGAGAAATTCATCTCCCATGTTTTATAAGTTTATATATAAAGTATCTTTAATTACTCGTAATTTGACCTTTGATTGCATATCCGTTTTCATTAAAGAAGAATCTGACGTCTTTCTTTCCAACTTCATAAACATATTCTTCGCCCCATGCTGATGGAGATGTGTAAATAGGTTCTCCATAAGTGCTAACTAATGCTTTTTTACTAACGGATTGACCATCTAATGAGAAGAAAACACCATTCGCTTTATTTCCAGATACACTGTAAAGTGTTTGGTCATATAGCTCTTTTTGTTTTTTAACATTTTCATTTTTGGAAATTTGATATCCATTGATAGTAAAATTATCGTACTTCAATGATTCTTTAAAATTCTTGTCTAATATAAAATCACTTTGATATTCAGTATGACCTTCATAATTATAATAAGGTTCTACGTACTCTTCTGCTTGTGCTTCAGTTGTATTAAGTAGTTCGGGTGTTACAGAGAAACTCAGAGCGATACCACTCGCTAAAACGATTTTAGAAACTTTCTTCATAAAACCCCTCCTAATTAATTGAAATTACATTTTTATTATTACATACATGTTACAAAAAATCATTTGATATAAATGCACGATTTAATTATTTTTCTGATTAAGATTAAACGGTATGTATAAATCTACATAAACGTTAAATAGATTATATGTAATAATATAGTAACTAGGTATTTTATTTGGGGTGAGTGTATGAGGTTCACGGCTGAAGAGGCGATGGAGCGTAGTTTGATTGAAGAATTGACGAAGAATGTGTCTCAGTGGACATATCGTGATGATTTACGGACTGAGGATGATTTGTGGGAGAATTTACGTCATAAGTTGAATATGAACAACAAAGCGGTTTTAGATGATGTGCCGCTTTCTGATAAGGAGTTTGAGCAAGTTAAGAACGAACTGAGTTTCCCGAATTTTTATCGTGCGGCTGAGTTTTTAGCGGGTGAAAATGGGATTGCGAATGTGCGTGTCGTTCGTGATGATCCACGTGTTGGTGAGATTCGTTTAATGGTCATGAATAACCGTGATATCGCAGGTGGTTCGTCTTCTTATGAGATTATTAATCAGTATCAAGCGAGTAAGACGAGTAGTACAGATCGTAATCGTATTTTTGACGTGACATTATTAATTAACGGGTTACCGATGATTCATATCGAACTTAAAAATCGTTCGACGTCTTACATGGATGCATTTAGACAAATTGATAAGTATTCCGGTGAAGGTAAGTTTAAAGGGATATTTTCTTCGATTCAAATGTTTGTTGTGACAAACGGTGTTGATACGCGCTATATTGCGGCAGCCCAAAAAGGGAAATTGAACTCTAAGTTTTTAACACGTTGGGTGGATGAGAATAATAAGCCAGTAAATAACTATTTAGACTTTGCAAAAGATGTACTATCTATTCCACAGGCACATAAAATGGTCGGACAATATTCTGTATTAGATAGTGAGAGACGTTCGATTATTTTACTAAGACCCTATCAGATCCATGCGATTGAAGCGGTTCAAGAAGCGTCTAAACTTCATGAATCTGGATACGTGTGGCATACAACAGGTTCTGGTAAAACATTAACGTCTTATAAAGTCGCAAGAAACTTACTACTCATGAATAGCATTGAAAAAACGATTTTTATTGTCGACAGGGTAGACCTTGACCAACAAACTGGTGATTCGTTTAAGTCTTACTCTGCGCATGACGTTATTTCTATTGATGATACAGATAACGTGAATGATTTAATTAAAAAATTATACTCACAAGATAAAACAGTGATTGTTACGACAATCCAAAAATTAAATCATGTGATGCGCCGATATGGTGGTAATGAGGACAGCGCTAAATGGAAATCAATTAGAAATAAAAAGCTCGCGTTTGTTGTCGATGAGTGTCACCGTGCAGTATCCTCACTTAAAAAGCAAGAAATTGAAAAGTTCTTTAACGACACGCTTTGGTACGGATTTACTGGGACTCCTATTTTTGAAGAGAATGCAAAAGAAGAATTTGGAGATCTCGCACGTACAACAGAAGAGCAGTACGGCAAACGACTTCACGAATATACTGTAAAAGAAGCAATTCATGATAACGCTGTGCTCGGTTTTCAAATTGAATATAAGAGTACATTTACAGAGGACGAGTTAAGAGACCACGTGGATAGACAATATGGTGGCAATATTACAAATTATGATGAGCTTAACGACATTGAGCGAGAAGAATTAATTAAAAAAGAAGCTTTTGAAACAAGAGAACATAAGCTAATTGTTATTGATCAAATTATTAATAAATCTCGTCAGAAGTTTGGTATGCATAATGATCTTGGCAAACAATATAGTGCGATTTTGACAACTGATTCTATCGCGAGTGCACAAGAATATTACAAGTTATTTAGAGAAGTAATTGACGGTAAATCAGAGGTTAAAGTCTCAGAACAAGTGAAGAAAAGACTCCCAGATTTCCCGAAAGTCGCGATTACGTATTCAATCTCTGAAAATGAGGAGACATCCATTAAAAATCAAGAGCAAATGAAAGAAACGATGGAAGACTACAATAAAATGTTTGGAACAAACTTTACATTAGATCAAGTTTCAGCATACAACAGAGATGTTAACCATCGGCTTGCTAGAAAACAAGATAAGTATAAGTTTAGAGAAGAGCAATTAGATCTAGTGATTGTTGTTGACCGACTATTAACAGGATTTGATGCGCCAAGTTTAGCAATTCTATTTATGGACCGTAATCCAATGCCACCACATAACTTAATTCAAGCTTTTTCTAGAACGAATAGATTGTATGATGAAGGTAAAAAATACGGTCAAATTATGACATTTAGAACACCGCATACATTTGAAGAAAAAGTAGATGCAGCACTTTACTTATACTCAAATGGTGGAGAATCATTTGTCCAAGCTCCGACATGGGAAGATGCTATGGATGCTTTTAAAGAAGCATTTAACGAGTTAATGGATATTGCGCCGAACTTAGAAAGTATTGATCTTTTATCAGAAATTACGAGCAAGAAAAAATTCGCTAAAGCATTCCAAGCATTTGATAAAAAATTTCAAGAGTTACAAGTGTATTCGAACTACAGTGAGGGAATTGCTGAGCAATTTGGAATTACAAATGAAAAGCTAGAAGACTATACTGCGAAATACAATAACATCATCGAAGAAATTAAAGCAGAATCAGGTGAAGACGATGAAGACGATGATATCATCATCGACATTGCATACGAAATAAATTCAGTTTCAAAAGATACTGTCAATCATGAATATATATTAGGGCTGATTCAAAGTGTGATGGAAAGTCGTATTACTCAAGATGAATCAAAAGAACGAGTCGAAGCAAAACAGTCGGAAATAGAATCATACATTTTAGATTTAAAACAGTCGAATGAAAAACTCGGTTATCTCGTTGAAGAACTTTGGAAAAATATTAAACAAAATCCAGAGAAATATGATAAAGAAGACGTTCTGATTCTTTTTGAACAACTGAAAGAAGAAGAAAAAGAGAGTGTTGTAAAAAACTTTGCGTATAAGTACGCTGTAGACGAGAACGATTTAATGTTTGTCGTTGATAACTTTAAAGTCTCTTCAGATAATCAATTAGGAGAAAATGACTTGATTAAATCAAGAGACTATCAAGTATATAAATCAAGAAACGAAGATGCTGTAAAACCTACGAAATATCGCCGTAAATTGAAAGAAAATCTAAAAGACGTTTACATTAAAGAAATCGCACCGCTATATGAGAGGTAAAAAACTATTCAGAAGCTAACATTCAGTTAGCTTCTTTTTTCATTTCTGTAATTTTGTATCACTTCTTTGCTACACTATTTCTATACAAATGTTTTGGAGTAGATGGGTATGAATATTGGTGTGATTTCTGATTTGCATGTCGATAGATATCATAATGATGAAATTAACGAAACGACGTTTTTGCGTGAGGTTTCTAATGAAGTGAATCGTCTCTCGCTGGATTTATTTATAATTGCGGGTGATGTGTCGAATAATTATGTTAAAACTCATGATTTTATTGAAACGGTCGAGATGATGACGGGTGTGAAGGTGCTTTTTATCCCTGGTAATCATGATTTTTGGAATTTTGATGATAATAATAGATCGAGTTGGGAGATTTACGATTATTTTAAACAGCAACCGGAGTCTCTTTTAGAGCGTCCGTATATTATTAATGATGAGTGGGCGATTGTTGGGAGTCCAGCGTGGTATGATTATTCATTTGCGAGCGAAAGGTTTTCCTATGAAGATTTAGAACGTCGCGCGTTTAAAGGTGGTCATTGGCAAGATAAGTTTTATGTGGATTTTAAAATCTCAGATATTGATGTAGCGAATTATTTTGCAGAGCTTACAAAAAAAGATCTTGAAAAAGTGAAAGATAAAAAGATCATTCTTGTCACACACGTTGCGACGAATAAAAGGTTTAGAGTCCCAATGCCGCATAAAATATTCGATTATTACAATGCTTATATGGGTACAACGAAATATGACGAATTTTATAGTGAATATGACATTAAGTATAGTATTTCTGGGCATATTCATTTTCGTTATAATTTTATAGAGAATGGTGTCACATTTATATGTGCGTGTCTCGGTTATAGAAGAGAATGGAGAACTAAAGAAATCGTTCAAGAGATACGTGATGCGATGTATGTCATTCAAATCTAAAATATGGGAGGTTTATTTTCTTTTAAAGAGTAATATTATTTTACTTACTTTAAATATGTGTACTTCTCAACGTGTCAGTCATCGACTGAATGACTAAAAAAGACAAATTTATAGTTGTAAAATATAAGAACGCTTTAAAAACTTGAGGTGTTTTAGAAAGAGGGAGACTATCATGAAAGGTAAATTATTATTTTTATCTGCTACTATAGTGATGTTAACAGCATGTCAGTCACCGACCGAAGAGACAAACGAAGATACTTCTACTAAAAATGAAACGAACAACGAAGAGACCTCTCAAGAAAATACGTCAAAAGAAAATGAATCAAGTGAAGATACGTCAAAAGACAATGGAGACAATAAAATTGACACGCTAGCGAACAACGATAGTGATGATAATACATCTCAAGGTGAAGTGACAACAGAAACGTACTCAAATGTTGTGGATGGTATTGAAGTAGAAATAGAGATTACAGCAGACAAAGAAAACGACATTTTGCTCACCCAACACCAAGTTGAAAAAATTCCGTATGAATATTATGACTTACAAAACGAAGAAGAAGCGGACCAACTCGTTAAAGATGAAAATGATTATCAAAACGAATTACTATCAGACTTCCCGGATGACGTCGCAAAAGTGACTGCAGAAAACCTTCCAGATGAAAAAGCTTTAAAGATTGATAAGTTCTATAACTACTCAGATCCTGAGAACGTTCAGAGATTTTTAGCATATGATATCGTTGAAGGAGATGGCACTGAAGAGACTGTCAGTTATGAATCATATATTGAGTCACTAAAAGAGATTGGAGTGATTGAAGATGATTCAACTTCAAACTCTAAATTAGATAAAGAAACACTACAAGAAAAAGTACTACTTGTTGCAGATAAACAGGAAGTTGAGAAATACGACAAGTATTATTATGAAGCAAATAATGACATAGAAAATTTTTATAAGATGTATGTCGTCGATACTAAAAAAGATCAAATACTCTATGAAGTTCAGGCATCTGAAGTCGCATACAGTGATTTAGGTGTTGAAACTGAAGAAGATATAGAACAATTGATTGAAGAAAAGAGTAAAGAGTTTGAAGAGGAATTAAAAGGTGTTTCTGACGATATCGCAACTTTTGAAATTTTTAACGATGAAGAAAATGAAATGATAAAAGTTTATCACATCGTAAACTATGATTCACCTGAAAATGTTAAAGCATTAACGGATGCGGACTTAGTAACTGAAGATGATAGTGGTAAAGGTGAAGATCTCGTGAGTCATTCAAAAACGATAAAAACCCTTAGTGAAGAAGGCGGTTTGAGAGAAGTTAAATAATCAACGTTCATGAAATAGAATAAGTTCTTCTGGACTTATTCTAATACATAATATTTAATGATATATATATAATGTTTATAAGTGATAAAAGGGGGTTGTGACAATGAAATTAAGAACTATATTGCTATCTTTAATGGTTATTGTGCTTGTTGCATGTAATAAAACTCCGTCAGAGCATGTGTTTGAAGGTACAATAGAAGATATGGATGTTAAGTCTGTATTAACTGTAGATGGCGATAAAATTCAAAAAGAACATTTAACGTATGAGTTACCATATGACGCAGCGAGTATTTCAAACCAAGATGAAGCTGAAGAAGCTGCGGGTATTCAGGAGAGAGCATATAACTCTTTAATTGAAGACACGCCTGAAGGTGCGGTAGAGGTTAAAGTAACAGCAGATGAAGAGAAACAAGCGATTATTATGAATTATGATCTAGACTATTCAACTTCAGAAAATATCGAAGCATTAACTGAACAAGGATTTTTAGAGGATAGTGAAGAATCAGAATTTGTTAGCTTTAAAAAGACGAAAGAACAATATGAAGCGGACGGTTTAAAAGAGCAAGAATAGTACATGAAGCACGTTTTTTATACGTGCTTTTTTATATTTACTGTTAATTAAACATAGACATATGATACGATATGACAAGCACAACGTTTAAAAGGTTTGTTTAAATGAATAAATTAAAAGTAATAATTACTGTACTGTCTGTTGTACTTATTTTAAGTGGTTGTATCAGTACGAAAAAGACTATATTTTCTGGTGAATTTGAGAGTTATAATCGTAAAGTAACGGTATATCATAAAAATAACATCGTTACTAAAGAAGTCTATGAAACGACAGCACCACTTGAATATTGGGGCTATAAAACTAAAAATGAAGCACGTGACAATTTACAAGACGAAAAAAAGAAACTAAAAAAAGATTATGAGAAATTACCAAGAGGAACTGTAAAATTTGATTTTACAGTGCATAGTGATGAGACCGTGAGTCAAAAGATGACTATTAATTATAATGATAGTAAAAAGCTAGATGCACTCATTAAAGAAGGGATTGTCGTAGAAGACTCAGAAATGAGTGATGGCCAAGTGAGTTTTAATAAGCATAAATTTAGATTTGAACGTAATGGATTATCTGAAGAAAAATAAAAGGTCGCTATTAGCGACCTTTTTTCTTATGCTTTTTTACTGTTTACATCTTCATTTGGTAATACTTCACTGTTTTTAATTGGATAATTTCTAAATACATATGACATTATAATACCAACTGTGAAACAGATGGCTGCAGTTATCGCTGCGTATTTTACAACTTCCATTGCTGGGTTAAATCCAAACATAACGAGTAACCCTGGCGTTGGTGCTGCAGTACCTGGTGCGTCGTTAATTAAACCAGAGTACGCGAGTACAATTCCTGCTAACGCACCACCGATAAAGTTTGTAACGTATACCGGTACGGGGTTTGCAGATACTAAGTCTGCTTTTGATAGTGGTTCAATCGCAATTGAAATCACCGATTTTAAGCTACCGATTTTTAAACGGTGTAAAATTGTTGTGTTCATAAAGCTTGAACCAAATGCTGTGAGTGCTGCAACGGCCATTGGTACACCAGTTAATCCGAGCATTGCAGTAAGTGCCATCGAGCTCAGTGGTGAAGTACCAACTACTGTGACGATTCCACCTAAGATAAGTCCCATAAGGAATGGGCTTGTCGACATCGCCCCGTCGATAACGCCTCCAATTTTTAGTAATGATCCGTCGACGAGTGGTGTAAATAATACACCTAAAAATCTCGCTAATGGAATTAAGAATATAACGATTACAATAAAGTCGAGACCATTCGTGATCTTTCTTTCAACGAATCTCACTAAAAATGACATTAAATATGCTGCTAAAAATGCTGGAACTAAACCGATTTCAGCAAAGGCTACAGCAAGTAATGCCGCGTTTTGCGGATTGATTTTGCGGTTCATCGCGATTAAGAATGCGACGATTACACCACTTAACGTACCTGCGAGTTGTCCAGTTTCTTTTAAAAATTCAATTTGTAAAATATCTCCAAGTACAAACCCTTGTAGTGCTTCAACTAAAAATGTTGCAATTGCTGCAGATGCAAGCGCACTCATAACAGCGCTACCATCTGGAGCGTAATAAGTAA
Source organism: Nosocomiicoccus ampullae (assembly GCF_019357495.1). NCBI lineage: Bacteria > Bacillati > Bacillota > Bacilli > Caryophanales > Staphylococcaceae > Nosocomiicoccus > Nosocomiicoccus ampullae. Next base: position 1,321,574 of record NZ_CP079110.1, on the reverse strand, counting down.
AAACAGTGAAGAAAACGAGAATAAGAAGAAGTAATCCCGTTCCAATTAAAATATCTATTTTAATCCACTCCCCAATACAACTATAACACTATTTCAATTATACTGAAGAAAATTATTGAAAAAGAATGTACTATTCTTCAAATTTTATCTCTTCATATTTGGCAAACCACTCTGGATATGCTTTTTTAAAGTTTACTGGTTTAAATCCCTTTTCCGTACGTTTTCCAACAATACATGTGACGTCACCATCTGCGCACACGTCGTTATGCTGATTAACGATTTCAAATGCATACGTGACGCGAATACCCGTGTTTTTTGTCACCCACGTTCTAACGAATGCACGGTCACCATACATAATCGGAACTTTATATGTAATGTTGACATTATGAATGGGTGCAACGAATCCTTCACGTTCCATATCAACGTAACTAAATCCGAGATCTTCAATGAGTTTAATTCTACCGAGTTCTAACCATTTAATGTAATTCCCGTGGTACATGACTCCCATCATATCCGTATCTGCGTATAATAATTGAATTTCAGTTTCTGCAATGTGTCCCATAAAAAAATCTCCTTATATATGGTTGTATAATCACCCAATAGGGTAACTTTAATACTAACATAAAGAGAATAGAGGTGTGGTGAGTGAAGCGCAATAAAATACATGAGATTTATGTCGGTGAAATTAAAACACATGGAACAGAAAATGCTGAAGATCCATTTGATGATAAGTACATTACAGCAGGATATAAAGCACCTATTAACGGTTCGGTGTTTTTATCAACACTTGGCTTAACGGGGGATGAGCAAGCAGATAAAAGATTTCATGGTGGAAAAGAAAAAGCACTGTTTATGTACCCAAAAGAAAATTACTTAGAATTAAGTTGTGAACTTGGAAAAGAGATACCAGTTGGAGGTAACGGTGAAAACATTTCAATTATTGGTATTAATGAAAGAGATGTTTGTGTCGGTGACGTATATCAGCTAGGTGAATCAGTGATTGAAGTATCACAGCCACGACGTCCTTGCTGGAAACCTGCAAGGCGCCATAGAGCACTGGATTTTTCAAAGACAATTCAAGATTTAGGTATAACTGGTTGGTACTTTAGAGTAATTCAAGAAGGTAAGATTACTAAAGATGATACTCTCAAACTACTTAAACGTCCGTGCAAAGAGTGGACGATAAAAAAGGTCAACGACGTCATGTATGTATATACAGATAATTTAGGGCTCGCAGAAAGTCTAATAGACTGTGAGTATATTCCGGAGAGTTTTAAAAAAACATTACGTGCAAGACTCCGTGGTGAAGAAGAAAGTCAGATAAGTAGATTGTATGGTCCAAATATCAATGCATAAATTAGTCCAAAAAAGCAAATAAAATTTAAAACATATTGAAATAAAGTGGTAAAGGATATTTTACTGGCTTGACCAATCAAAAAATATATGTCTTATAATAGGACTGTTGTAAAATTTTAAAAGGAGTGAATGTATTGGCCAAAGAAAAAAGTAAAATGACGAACGTATTTAAAATTGGTGCAGCAGCTGTACTTCTACTTGTTATTATTGGTGCAATATTCCCTGAAGAATTCGGTGATATTGCAGGAAGTATTTCTAGCTGGATTTCTGTACATGTCGGATGGTATTACATGATTATCACGACAGCCTTTGTATTTTTCTCAGTATTCTTATTACTGAGTCCAATCGGTAAATTAAAACTCGGTAAACCTGATGAGAAACCAGAATTCAATACTTTCTCATGGCTTGCGATGTTATTTAGTGCAGGTATGGGTATTGGTTTAGTGTTCTGGGGTGCATCTGAACCGATGAGTCACATGATGAGCCCAGCAGCTGGTGAAGGTGGAGCGGATCAAGCACTAGAAGCGATGCGCTCAACATTCATGCACTGGGGCTTCCACGCATGGGGAGTTTACGGAGTTGTTGCTTTAGCACTTGCATATGCAGCATTCCGTAAAAATGAAAATGGCTTAATTTCTAAAACATTACGTCCTATTTTCGGAGATAGAGTCGATGGATGGCTCGGTACGATAATTGATGTTCTTGCGGTATTCGCAACAGTTGTAGGGGTTGCGGTATCACTTGGTATGGGTGCATTACAAATTAACGGTGGATTATCTTATTTATTAGGTATCCCAAATGGATTCTCAGTTCAACTGATTATTATTATTATCGTCACAATATTATTCTTAATTAGTGCGTATACTGGATTATCTAAAGGTATCCAGTATTTAAGTAACACGAATATGGTTTTAGCAACATTATTATTCGCTATTGTTTTAATTGTAGGACCAACACTTATGATCTTTACAATGATGACAACATCAACTGGTGCTTACTTACAAGAATTCTTATTCCAAACGTTAGACTCAGGATTTAACAACCCACAAAAATCTCAGTGGTTACAAGACTGGACGATTTACTACTGGGGCTGGTGGTTAAGCTGGAGCCCATTCGTTGGTATTTTCATTGCACGTGTATCACGTGGACGTACGATTCGTGAATTCGTACTTGCGGTATTACTCGTTCCAACATTAATTAGTATTATGTGGTTCAGTGTATTTGGTACAACTGGTATGAATATCGGGTTACAATTCCCAGGAATCTTAGACCTTGCACCTGAAGAACAGTTGTTTGCGATATTTGATAAGTTACCACTTGGTACTTTATTATCAATTATTGCACTATTCTTAATTGCTGTATTCTTCATTACAAGTGCAGATTCAGCAACATTCGTACTCGGTATGCAAACGTCAAATGGTTCATTACAACCTTCTACACGTCTAAAAATTGTTTGGGGTATATCTTTATCAGCAATCGCGGTTGTATTACTACTTGCTGGTGGAGAAGAAGCACTTAGTGCGATTCAATCCGCAGCGATTATTGCCGCATTGCCGTTTAGTGTTGTCGTAATTTTAATGGTATTTGCGTTCTTTAAAGATGCAAATAACGAACGTAAATATCTCGGTCTTACAATTCGACCAGATGAAAAACATCTCGACAATTACTTACACAATACGCCTGAAGAGCACTCTGAAGAAGTACAAAATTATATTGAAGAAACTTCAGAAGACAAAGGTATTTAGTTAAATAGAGTTGTTTAATGTTATAATCAACAGGTGCTAATGTTAGCACCTGTTTTTTTATAAGGAGAAATATGATGAGTCAAAAGAAAAGAAAGAAAGAAAAGCCGTTTACTCCCGTATTTACATATGGATTAATTGTCGTTTTAATACTCGTGTTTTTAGGTGTTTTAATGCCGAATAAATTTTATGAGACAGCTAGTGGCATTTCAGGATTTATAGCTGAAAATCTCGGTTGGTATTATATGTTTGTCACTACCGGTCTAGGTTTTTTTGCGGTCTTCATTATATTTAGTCCGATTGGTAAATTAAAGCTTGGGCAACCTCATGAGAAACCTGAATTCAGTACGATCTCATGGTTTGCGATGTTATTTAGTGCAGGAATGGGGATTGGTTTAGTGTTCTGGGGTGCTGCTGAACCGATGAATCATATGATGAACCCACCGACAGGAGAAGGTGGCGGACATCAACAAGTTCAAGCAGTCCGCTCGACAATTTTTCACTGGGGACTACATGCATGGTGTGTGTACGGTATAGTTGCTTTAGCACTTGCGTATACAGCATATCGTAAAGGTGAGAGTGGCTTAATTTCAAAGACGTTACGACCAATATTTGGAGATAAGGTTGACGGTACTCTTGGACAAATTGTTGATACGATGGCAGTTTTCGCTACAGTGATTGGTGTTGCGGTATCACTTGGTATGGGTGCTCTACAAATAAATGGTGGACTGAACTATTTACTCGGTGTACCAGAAACAGTCATTATTCAAGGAATCATTATACTCGTTGTAACGATTTTATTTCTAATCAGTGCATGGAGCGGGTTATCTAAAGGAATTCAAATTTTAAGTAACTCAAATATGGTACTTGCAGTACTATTATTCTTTATAATTTTATTTGTCGGTCCAACAATTGCGAGTCTAGATATGTTCGCAACTGCAACGGGATCATACTTACAACAATTTTTATATTTAACGTTAGATACTGGTTATAATGATTCACAAAAAGCAGCATGGATTCAGGAATGGACAATTTATTACTGGGGTTGGTGGTTCAGTTGGTGTCCATTTGTAGGGATATTTATCGCACGTGTGTCACGTGGACGTACGATTCGTGAGTTTATCCTCGCAGTAATATTAGTACCAGCAACGATTTGTATGGTATGGTTTAGTGTGTTTGGTACGACTGGTATGACAACAGGACTTAAACATCCACATATCTTTAACTTACCAGTAGAAAAACAATTATTTGCCATATTCGATGTTATGCCGATAGGCACGCTGTTATCAATTATTGCATTAGTTTTAGTATCAGTATTCTTTATAACGAGTGCTGATTCTGCAACATTTGTTTTAGGGATGCAAACGACAGATGGATCACTTACACCAAGAACACGTATTAAAATTGTTTGGGGCATTGCGTTATCGCTAATTTCATACACACTCATTATTGCAGGTGGTGAAAATGCTTTAAGCGCGATTCAAGCTGCAGCAATTATTGCCGCACTCCCATTTAGTGTAATAGTTATTTTAATGACGATAAGTTTCTTCAAAGATGCAAACAATGAACGTAAATATTTAGGTTTAACCCTACAACCAGACGAAGAGAATATGAAACAATATTTATCGAGTACACCAGAGGAACATAGTCAAGATATTCAAGATTATATTGATGAGACAAGTGATCAAAGAGGAATTTAATATAAATATATTTGCATTATCGATTTTCTCGATAATGCTTTTTTTATTTAAGAAATTTTCAGAAAATAATTGAATTAATATACATAAATATGTATTATTAATTACATAGAAAATTTTTAGGAGCTGATTGTTAATGAAAGCAAAGAAAAACGTAATAATTATAGGAGCAGCAGGACGCGATTTCCATAATTTTAATACGTACTACCGCAATAATGAAGAATATAATGTAGTTGCTTTCACAGCAGCACAAATTCCCGATATCGATGGACGTAAGTACCCTAAAGAACTTGCGGGTGAATTATATCCTGAAGGTATTCCAATTTTTAAAGAAGAAGAATTAGAAACGCTAATTAAAAAATATGATGTAGACGAATGTGTATTTGCATATAGTGACGTGCATTATACAAAAGTGATGCAAATTGGTGCGCGTGTGAATTCAGCAGGTGCAAATTTTAAATTACTTGGACTAAAAGATACACAATTAAAAAGTAGTAAACCTGTGATTTCTGTATGTGCAACACGTACAGGTACAGGGAAATCTCAAACATCTCGTAAAGTAGTAGAGACATTACTGAATGAAGGATTAAACGTAGTGGTGATTCGTCATCCAATGCCGTACGGTGATTTAGTTGCTCAACGTGTCCAACGCTTTGGGACAATTGAGGACTTAAAAAAGCATAATTGTACAATTGAAGAAATGGAAGAATACGAACCACACGTTGAACGTGGAAATATTATATATGCTGGTGTAGATTATGAAGCGATATTAAATGAAGCAGAAAATGATCCAGACGGATGTGACGTTATTTTATGGGATGGTGGTAATAACGACTTTTCTTTCTACGAGACAGATTTAGCGATTACTGTTTTAGATCCGCATCGTGCTGGCCATGAACTAGAGTATTATCCTGGTGAAGTCTCATTACGCACTGCAGATGTTTCGATTATTAACAAAATTGACAGTGCTAAAAAAGAAAATATTGAAACTGTAGAAGAAAATATAAAAGCAGTTGCACCAAATAGTACAATTATTAAGGCAGAATCAGAAGTTACAATAGACAATCCTGAATTAGTGAAAGATAAACGTGTATTAATTGTTGAAGACGGGCCGACGTTAACTCATGGAGAGATGAAGATTGGTGCAGGTACTGTAGCAGCAGAACGATTAGGTGTAAAAGAAATTATTGACCCTAAACCGTATGCGGTGGGATCCTTAATAGATACGTTTAAACAATATCCACATTTAGATCATGTGCTACCAGCTATGGGATATGGCGAGGAGCAACTGAAAGATTTAGAAGCAACTATTAATCAATCTGATGCAGATGTCGTTATTATCGGAACACCGATTGATTTAAATCGTGTCATTAATATTGAAAAGCCATCTGCACGTGTATTTTATAATTTAAATGAGGTTACAACTCCTAATTTAAATTCTATTCTTTCAGAATTTATTAGTGAAAAAGGATTAAAATAATGAAATACCCCCTTAAAACGATTTTGTTTTAAGGGGGTATTATTTATCCGACCCAGTTGATGATTTGTTTACTTTTATCGACTTCTATATCTTTAAATATCCAATCCACAGCATCTCTAATAGATTCACTCCAATAACTCCATGTATGACCACCAGATTTAAATTGAGATTCTACGTTAAGATTTGCTGATTTTAATTGTTCAATAAATTTTTTATTTGATTCAATTAAGAAGTCATCAATACCGCATAAAACATAAATCTCTGGAAGGTTCTCTTTGCCATGTGTTTCAATCGCTCGATGGATGATAGCTTCACTATCTAACTCAGAACCTTTTATTTTAGTATGTTCACCGATTAATGACTGAATATCAAAGTCATACCAATCGAGGTTTAAAAAGTCTTCATCTACGCCTAAAGCGCCACTCATTGGGATAGTTTTACTAAATAACTCTGGAAAATTAAATGATACATAAAATGCACCAAAGCCACCCATTGAATTCCCACTAATATAATTATCTTCACGTTTTTTAGATAATGGTAGTATATTATGTGCATATTGCCAGACTTCTTTAATATGATCTAAATAACTATGACCATATTTCATGTTTAAGTAAAATGAATGATCTGCATTTGGTAATATTACAGCTAAGTTGTGTTCATTTGCATACATTTCTAAATTTGTATATCTTGAAAACATTGTATGGTCACTGGATAATCCGTGGAGGACAGTTAAGGTACGAAGTGGCTGAACGTCATTATTTTCAAACATATCAGTAGTTTCTGGTAAAAAAACTTTAAATTCATGATGTTTGCCAAGAGTATTTGAGTGAAAATTTATGTCTAACATTGCCATAGTAATTTCTCCTTTAAGAAAAGACATCTACAGTTAAGCAGATGTCTTTTTAGTTGGGTCTAATTTAAATTCTAAAAATCTTAAAGCAATATCAATAATAATTGCAATTAAAGCAATCGGTAATGCACCTGCTAATATGAATACTGTGCCGTCTGTTGCATTCGTACCACGAATGATGACGTCTGATAACGTCGGTGCACCGATGAATGACCCGATTGCAACGACACCAATCGCAACGACAAGTGCAATACGAAGCCCACCGATGATTACAGATAATGCGAGTGGTAATTCAATCATACGTAACACCTGATTTTTCGTCATTCCCATCGCTTTTCCAGCATCTTTAATATCTGGGTCGACACCGCGTATTCCAGCATATGTGTTTTTTAAAATTGGTAGTAGAGCATATAAAAACACTGTAAATACGACTGTTGTTTGTCCAAGTCCCATGACGAGCATAAAAATAGCAAGTAATGCTAACGCTGGCATTGTTTGGATAATATTTGCAAGCGTAATAATTGGATTTGCAAGTTTACCAAATCGCGCGATTAAAATACCGAGTGGAATCCCAATAATCGCAGCAAATAATACTCCGTATACTGACATTAATAAGTGATCAAAAAAGAGGCGAAGTAAGTACGTAAAGTTATTTGAGTAATACGTCGATAGTTCTGTAAATATATTTGAAAGAACCATTATTTAGCCTCCGTTTCTTCATCGTCAAAATAGTTATGTTCTTCTAAAAATTCTTCAGCAACGAGTGCTGGTTCGATACCTTCACCATCTGCACGGTAGTTTAATCGTTGCATTTCTTCTGTTGAAATTTTACCAACTAATTTGCTTAACGCAACGTCAATTTCAGGGTGATTATTAAGTGCTTCAAAAGTTGCGAATGGTGATGCGTCATACGGTGGGAAGAATTGTAAATCATCTTCTAATACGACTAAATCGTATGCTGCGATTCTTCCGTCTGTCGTATAACCTAACGCAACATCAATACTATTTGCGTTTAAAGCATCATAAACTAAACCAATTTGCATTGGACTAATGTCATTAAATGAAAATCCATACGTATCGATAAATCCTTGATATCCGTCACCTTTACGGTTCATCCAACTCGAATCGACACCGAATGCTAATTGGTCAGCGTGATCTTTTAAGTCAGAAGTTTTTTCTAAATTAAACTCTTCTGCGACGTCTTTAGAAACTAAAAATGCGTATGAGTTTTCAAAACCGTAACTGTCGTAAAACTTCATGTCAAAACGTTCTTCAAAACCATCTTGTGTTGCTTTTAATGCTTCGTCGGGGTCTTTAATTGGTTCTTCGCCTAAAGCACCAGTAAGATCCGTTCCTGAGTAGCGCACACCTGAAAGCTGTGCATCCCCACTTGAAACTGCGTTATGCTGAATTGTACTAGAGCCTAAGTTGTTAATTAGCGTAGGCTTAATTTCACCATCAGTTTCATGTTCAATCATTAAACGCATCATGTGCGATAAAATTTGAGATTCACTCGTAGCGAGTGACGTAATTTTAATAGAGTCCTTATCACTGCCGCTTAAACCTGGAAGTGTACATCCAGATAAGACAGTGAGTGACAGTGTTACAATGATAAAAAATTTAGTTAATTTCTTCATAAATTGTCTCCTTATCTGGAAATGTTTAGTCCTCTTGGTACTGCTTTTGATTCAATAATTCCGAGTATAAAGTCAGTCACGAGTGCAAGTAATGTGACACCAATTGTCGCTATAACAATCATGACTGGGTCATATAAGTTTAATCCGTTAAAGATAAAGTCACCTAATCCACCTGCACCGATATAACTCGCGATTGTTGCCCATGAAATAACGTAAACGCTCGCGAGTCTAATCCCACTTAAAATAAGCGGTGACGCAAGCGGTAAATCGACTTGCCATAATAACTGTCTTTTTGTCATACCCATAGCGACTGCCGCTTCTTTAGCATCTTTACTTACACCGCGAACACCGACGATTGTGTTATTTAAAATCGGCAGTAAAATATAAATCGATAGTGCGATAATTGCAGGTACTTTTCCGATACCAAATAGCGGAATCATTAATGCTAGAACCGCAAGTGTAGGTATAGTCTGAAGTACACCAGCAATTGTTAAAATCCAGTCTCCAACTTTTTCAGTACGAGCGAGAAGCATCCCAATCGGTACAGCAATTATAATACCGATACCTAAAGCAATCATTGAGATGTAGAAATGTTCCCAAATCTTAAATAAAAACTCTGTCCCGTACTGGCTAAAAAATGTTTGAACTTCAGCCATTACTTATCAACCCCAGTTTCTACTTCTGGCTCACCGTACATTGAGTCATATACGATATCTACGAGGTTTGAACGTGTAATAATTCCGACAAGCTTATGATTTTCATCGACGACAGGAATCGTACGAATACCTCGTTTTAAAATCGCACGCATTGAGTCTTGCAGTTTACTGTTTATATTCACGACGAATTGATTCACAGTAATTGCGTCCATTAAGTTATATCCTTTACGGAATGCTTCGTTTATATCTTCGATATCGACGTGACCGATTAACGTACCATCTTCTTCAGTTACAAAAATTGAGTCGACGCGGCGCTCACGCATAATGTTAATTGCATCTTGAATAGAAGCATCTCGTGTAATTTTAATCGCTTCAACCATCGCTTCTTCAACTGTTCTGATGTTTGGACGGTCTTGAATCAGTCTGTTTTGACCAATAAAGTCACGTACGAAGTCATTCGCTGGATTTTTTAATATTTCATCCGGCGTATCGAACTGAACGATCTTACCTTTTGATAAGACGACAATTCTATCTGCGAGTTTAATTGCCTCGTCCATATCGTGTGTTACGAAAATGAATGTCTTATTTAATTTTTGTTGTAGTTCTTTCACTAAGTCTTGTAATGTGTCACGAGTGATTGGGTCAAGTGCCCCGAATGGCTCGTCCATTAATATGATATCTTGTTCAGCAGCAAGTGCTCGGATAACTCCGATACGTTGTTGTTGTCCCCCTGATAGTTCAGATGGATAACGGTTTAAGTATGATTCAGGTAAATCTACAAGTTGAATGAGTTCACTAGCAATTTTATCTTTCTTTTCTTCTGACCATTTCAGAAGTTTTGGAACGAGTACGATATTTTCTTTAATCGTCATATGTGGTAAAAGCCCAATTTGTTGAATGACGTAGCCGATACTACGACGAAGTTCAACAGGGTTCATATGTGTCACATCTTTACCGTTAATTTCAATCGTTCCTGATGTTGGTTCGATCATTCTATTGATCATACGAAGTGCGGTTGTCTTACCACTACCACTTGTACCAATAAATGCAATGAATTCTCCCTCTTTAACATCTAGCGAAATATTGTCTACGGCTTTATTTTTTCCACCAAAGACCTTTGTTAAGTTTCTAATCTTTAACATCGTATTCTCCTTTTCTTTTTTAAATCGATAAAATGCATATAATAACTATAACATATTGTTAAATTACCCTATTTTTTGGGAAGTTAGTCGTGAATATAGCGATTACAACTATTTATATGATAGTATGTCCATACTAGGAGTGAGACTATGTGTTCGTATAAAAGAGTGATTATATCTATAAGTGCATTACTTTTAATTGCTTTGCCGTTAGAAGTATATGCTGAAACGATTGAGAAAGATATAAATCCTTATTTATCTGAGATTGTCGATATTCGTTTAAGTGAAGAAACACCTGAAAACGTGGAGAATACGAATGATATTTTAGAGCGACTGAACAAAATCGATAGTCGGATTTTAGAAAACGTGCAAACAAGTGGTGTGACATTAATACTGTCTGATCTTCCGATGACAGAATTCGACGAGTTTAGCTATTTAAAAGGAGTTGTGCCAAGAGGGCATACAGACCCGTGGGATGATATACCTGGACTTGGTGGTTTTGAATCATACGTAAGAGTGGGAGCGAGTGAGCCAGGTATTGAAAACAATCACGGTGACGTAAATTTAGAACTTCACGAGTTTGGTCATATCGTCGATAGCTTTTTAGTTGATGGAACAACGATTTCACAAAAAGATGAATTTAAACAAATTCATTCTGAAGAACATGAAACAATGTTTCCGAACCAACCGTATTTTAACTACGTTGAAGAATATTTTGCTGAAGCGTTTGCTTATTATTATTTAAATAATAGTACGAAAGTCGTGTTAGAAGCACGTGCTCCAAAAACAGCAGCATTTATAAAGAGTATACATAATAAAGTTTCTACGATTACAGATATTATGAGTGACGGATTTACATTATATTGGGATGATTTCGATGCGGATCACTATAATGTCATCGTAAATGACGAAGTTGTAAAGACGACGACAAACTTAAGTGCTGTCGTTGAAGGGCTAGATCCAAGTACGATGTACGAGGTGAAAGTGGAATCAGTAGATAAGAATGATGAAGTTATCACAACGACGTATTCTGAAACAATCTACACAGCAGTTCAACAAGATGTCGATACAAATTCACTACGTACGTTACTCGTTGAAGTCGGTAAAATTGGTGACGGTAATATGACAGAAGAATTAAAAACTTCTAAAGAAAAAGCGACACGTCTCTTAGAGCAAGAATCCGATGACAATGTGACACAATCAGACATCGATGAAGCAACAAATGAATTAAGTGAAGCATACAAAATATATCAACCACGTATTATGGAAAAAAATATTGAAGGCGAAGAAAATAAGTTTATGAGTGAAGAGTCAAACGTAAAAACGATGCCTAAACATACGACGTGGATTGTAATATTAAGTGTTTCATTTGTTTTACTTATATTAGCGATTGTGTACTTATATTATACAGGCCGTGAAGAAGAATAGAGAAAAGGCGTTACATCGTAACGCCTTTTTATTTTGCTTTATTTTACTTCTTTTACCCAGTTAAATTTATCTTCTACGCGTTTCGTTTGAATGCCTGTTAACGTGTCGTAAATTTCTTTTGCGACTGGTCCTACTTCACCGTCACCAACTTTTAACTCTTCACCGTGAATGTTTAAGTGTGATACCGGAGCTACAACTGCTGCCGTACCTGCACCGAACACTTCAGTCACTGACCCGTCTTCTAAGCCTTTTTTAAAGTCGTCAATATGGATGCGGTCTTCATGAACGGTATATCCACGGTCTCTCGCGAATTCAATGATTGATTTACGTGTCACGCCTGGTAAGATTGATCCGTTTAATTTTGGTGTATATAATTCTCCATTTTTAACGAAGAATATATTCATAGCACCGACTTCTTCTAAATACTGTTGTTCAACACCATCTAACCATAGCACCTGACTGTAACCTTTTTCGTTTGCATACTCTTGAGCGAGCATACTTGAAGCGTAGTTCCCACCGAATTTTGCTTCACCAACACCTCCGCGAACTGCACGGACGTATTTATCTTCAGTGTAAATTTTAGTTGTGCCTAGTCCATCTTGAGAGAATAAGCCACCAACTGGCGATAAAATAATTAAAAACTTATACTCGCTACTTGGAAGTACGTTAATGGACTTGCTCGTTGCGAATACGACTGGACGAATGTATAATGCTTCACCTTTACCATTAGGCACCCAGTCTTTTTCTATTTTTAGTAACTCGATTAAACTCTCGAGTGCTTGATTTTCATCGATTTTAGGCATCGATAGTCGTTCTAATGAGCGGTTTAAGCGTTTGAAATTTTCTTCTGGTCTAAATAGGACAGTCTCACCATCAACTTTATATGCTTTCAGTCCTTCAAATACCGTTTGTGCGTAGTGTAAGACAGCAGTACTTGGATCGAGTGAAAGTGGTTCGTACGGTATAATTTTAAAGTCATGCCACCCATCATCTTTATTGTAATCTGCACTGACCATATAATCTGTAAATGTTGTGCCGAACGCGACTTCTTTTATATTTGGTTTTTCTTTTAATTGTTGTCTTTCTACAAATTTAAGTGACATAACGATATCTCCTTTAATACTTCGTTTGAATTATCTTAATATTATCAACATTTAGAAAACATTACAATGATTGATTTTATACTTTATATATTAAGCATTTGATTTATACCCCTATAGGGTATATAATGAGAAATGAGAGTTGAGGTGATGAGTGTGCAAGCAACACACACAATTCGACCAGATGAAGAAAAAACGAAACTTCTTAATCGCTTAAAAAGAATTGAAGGGCAAGTAAGAGGTGTTGAGAAAATGGTCGAAGATGATAGATATTGTATGGATATTTTAATTCAACTTCGTGCGATTGAATCCGCACTTCATAATGTTGGATTAGAAGTAACCGAGCGTCACATGAAACATTGCGTCACACACGCGGTAAAAACTGGTGAAGGTGACGAATATATTGAAGAGTTAATGGGTATTTTAAAACAATTTTCAAAAAAGTAGGTGACTTAAATTGAGTGAGAAAAAAGAAACACTCAAAATTACAGGCATGACGTGTAGTGCGTGTTCTTCACGTATTGAAAAAGTACTAAATAAAATGGACGGCGTAGATGCACAAGTGAACCTCGCGACTGAACTCGCGACAGTTAAATATGATAATGACAAGTTATCGACCAAAGACGTAAAAGATAAAATTAAAAACCTAGGATACGACGTTCAAATGAAGACGTCAGAGTTTAATATTACAGGTATGACGTGTGCGTCTTGTTCATCTCGAATCGAAAAAGTACTAAACAAAATGGATAGTGTCGAAACAGCGACTGTTAACTTAACGACAGAAAAAGCGACAGTAACATATAACGAACAAGAATTATCAGAGTATGACATTATTAAACGTATCCAAAAAATTGGATATGATGCTGAAACAGTAGAAGATGACACAGACAGTGCTTCTAAAAAAGATGAAGCAACTGAAAAGTTAAAACGAAAAGTGATAATTAGTGCGATTCTTTCAGCACCACTTTTACTAACGATGCTCGATCACTTACTTGGTGTTCATTTACCAGCAATTTTCATGAACCCTTGGTTTCAGCTCGCATTCGCGGCACCCGTACAATTTATAATTGGTTGGCAATTTTATAAGAGTGCCTATAAAAATTTAAAAACATTTAACGCGAATATGGACGTACTCGTCGTTATGGGTACAAGTGCAGCATTCTTATTCAGTTTATATGAGACGTATAAATGGATGAAATTTGGTACAGAACCACATTTATATTTTGAAGCGTCAGCAGTTATTATTACATTAATCTTATTCGGTAAATATTTAGAAGCGCGTGCAAAATCCGAAACGTCTAGTGCAATTTCAAAACTTCTTGATATGCAAGCGCGAGAAGCAAGAGTCATTCGTGACGGAAAAGAAGTAATGATTCCTGTTGAAGAAGTTGTTGTTGACGATATATTAATGATTAAACCTGGTGAAAAGATACCGGTAGATGGTATTGTATTAAAAGGAAATTCATCAATCGATGAGTCGATGTTAACGGGTGAATCTATTCCAGTCGAAAAAAATAAAGGTGACGAGTTAATTGGATCGACTGTAAACGAAAACGGTACATTAGAAATGCGCGCGACGAGAGTGGGTAAAGATACTGCACTTCAGTCTATCGTAAAAATCGTTGAAGATGCACAAGGTGTGAAAGCACCTATTCAACGTATGGCAGACGTTATTTCAAACTACTTTGTGCCAATCGTTATTGGAATTGGAATTGTGACATTTATCCTTTGGTATTTAATTACAGGTAAAGTTGAATCAGCACTTGTTGCGAGTGTGTCAGTATTAGTTATCGCATGTCCATGTGCGTTAGGACTTGCAACACCAACGTCAATTATGGTTGGTACGGGTAAAGGTGCAGAGCAAGGAATTCTCTTTAAAGGAGGAGAACACTTAGAGAAAACTCACCAACTCGACACGATCATTTTAGATAAGACTGGTACAATCACGAACGGCACACCAGAAGTAACGGATTATACTGGTAGTGATGAGACATTACAATTGCTCGCAAGTGCAGAGAATCATTCCGAGCACCCGCTCGCAAATGCAATTGTTAAATACGCTAAAAGTGAAGGACTCGAATTATTATCTGTCGACGATTTTAAAGCAATACCAGGTCATGGTATTGAAGCGACGATTGAAAGTAAAGAAGTGTTAGTTGGTACGAGAAAACTAATGCGTGATCGAGCGGTTAATTTATCAGCAGCAGATGATATGGAAGTCTATGAATATGACGGTAAAACAGCGATGATTGTTGCAGTAAACGGAGAATATAAGGGAACGATTGCTGTACTAGATACTGTAAAAGATACTGCAAAAGAAGCGGTAAAATTACTCCATGAAGACGGATTAGAGGTCGTCATGCTAACTGGAGACAATAAACGTACTGCAGAAGCAATCGCAAGAACTGTTGGAATTGATACAGTCATTGCA
Source organism: Nosocomiicoccus ampullae (assembly GCF_019357495.1). Lineage (NCBI taxonomy): Bacteria > Bacillati > Bacillota > Bacilli > Caryophanales > Staphylococcaceae > Nosocomiicoccus > Nosocomiicoccus ampullae. The sequence goes on along the minus strand of NZ_CP079110.1, from coordinate 1,306,058 downwards.
GAAGTTTTACCAGAGGAAAAAGCAGAAGTTGTTAAAAAATACCAAAATTCGGGTAAAGTAGTAGGGATGGTTGGTGACGGTGTAAACGACGCGCCAGCTTTAGCACTCGCTGACATTGGTATTGCGATTGGAACAGGGACTGACGTTGCGATTGAAGCAGCGGACTTAACAATACTTGGTGAAGACTTAACACTCATTCATAAAGCAATTTCACTGAGCCATAAAACTATTCGTAATATTAAGCAAAACTTATTCTGGGCGTTTTTCTATAATACACTCGGAATACCAATCGCAGCCTTAGGACTTTTAGCACCATGGGTTGCTGGAGGTGCGATGGCATTTAGTTCAGTGAGTGTAGTATCAAATGCATTACGATTAAAACGTGTAAAATTATAGGAGTGATTATATAATGGAATCAATTATTAAAGTCGAAGGTATGACATGTGGTCATTGTAAACAGTCTGTAGAAACAGCATTAAACAATTTAGACGGTGTACAATCAGCAACAGTTGACTTAGAAAACGGCGACGTTACAGTCAAACATGAAGACAGTGTTACGAAAGAAGCAATGTCAGAAGCAATCGAAGATCAAGGCTACGACGTTGTTTAAAGCGGTAGCTCCACGCATTTGGCGTGGAGCTTTTTTATATGGTGTTGGTGAGGGTAGTTTATCTTGTATATAAGTGTTAGGTAGTTAGGCAAGCGAGTGATGAGTGATGGATAATTAACAAAAAATAGTAAGATTATCTAAATTTTGTTAAATAAAATAGTTTAATTAACAGAAATAGAGTGTGCACGAAAGAATTTGTTAAATAAAAAGTTTTAATTAACAAAATTAGGTCGTTTCCATGAAGATATGTTAAATATATCGAAATAATTAACAAAAACGATGAAAAACTGTGAATTAAAACTTCCGTTAGATGTCATCAAAGGAAAAGAACATTAGAAATTTAAAGTGTAATCACCATATCGCCACCTATCCTTAAGATAAACGACTAACTCCACCGATTTTTATTTTGATTATTTTGTTTTCGTACGTTGAGTTTTGTAAAATGATAATTAATACAAATGAGGAGTCGACGACTATGATTATGATTATCGTCATTTTTATATTATTTTTTGTGTCACTATTTTTCTCTGGTAGTGAAACGGCGCTGACTGCAGCGAATCATTTAAGGCTTCAAAGTGAAGCAAACGCTGGAGATTTAAAGTCGAAAAGATTACATAATTTAGTGTCTAAACCGAGTGAGTTTATTACGACGATTTTGATTGGAAATAATATCGCTAACCTTATTATGCCAGTACTTCTGACGATGATAGCGATGGAGTATGGTTTAAATTTAACAATACTTACGATGATTTTAACAGTAAGTATTATTTTATTTGCTGAAATTATTCCAAAATCTATCGCAGCAGCTTTTCCTGAGGAAGTCGGAAAGCTAGTTATGCCGATTATTAATCTATTTATTTTTATTTTAAAGCCGATTACAATCGTTTTAAATAAAATTACAGAACTGATTACAAAAAAGCTATCTAAAGGCGAGCGTGAGTCTTGGACAGTGACAAAAGATGAATTAATGTCAATGGTGGATATTGCTGGTGGCGAAGGTGCATTAAGACGTAGTGAATCGTTACGAGTTCGCGGTGTATTAGACTTTGATACGCTTAACGTTAAAGACGTTCTGCAAACACCACGTACTGAAATGCAGGCAATTCAGATTGATTCGACATTCGATGAAGTGAGAGACTTCGTGATTGAAGGAATGTATACGAGATATCCGGTGTATGATGAAGACACGGATGACCTTGTTGGTATTTTTCATACGAAATATCTACTAAAGTGGTCTCTAGAACCTGAGCGTAGTTTTATAGAATTTTGTGATATGGACCCATTAAGAGTGAGAGAGTTTAACAATATTGAAGAAGTGTTACGACTGATGACAAAGCATCGTAGACATATGGCAATTGTACTCGATGAATTCGGTGGAACTGAAGGGCTTCTCACTCACGAGGATATTATTGAAACACTCCTTGGTATTGAAATTAAAGACGAACTTGATACGAAAGAAAGTGCGATTGTTAGGTACTTAAAAGATGACGTGATTATCTGTGACGGTAAAATTACGCTTCATCGACTGAACGGAATTTTCCAATCGAACATACCTGAAGAGGAAAACACATTATCTGGATATTTATATTACTTGTTTGAAGATATCCCTGAACGCTTTGAAACCGTTGAAGACGATGAAAACCACTATGAAATTTTAGTCATGGAAGAAAACACGATTCGTCTCGTTCGAATTACGAAGTTAGAGGTAGAAGAAGATGAAGAAATGGTCTAAACTTTCTGCTGGTGGACTCGGATTTTTAATCGCGGTATCGAGATTTTTATGGGTACAAAATAAAGATATTTACACGCGTGAAGTCACGTACGAGTCACCGAAAATTCCTAAAAGCTTCAATAATTTTAAAATAACTCAAGTGTCGGATTTTCATAATACGTATTACGGACGTGGAGGTAAACACTTACTTAAAAAAGTAAAAGACACAACACCTGACATCATTTTAGTCACGGGGGATTTAATAGACCGAAGAACGCCAAACGAAGCACGCGGTATTAAAATGCTAAAAAATTTAATGGAAATCGCACCATGTTATTACGTCACAGGAAATCATGAAGTGTTTTACAAAAACTTTCTAGGCATTTACGAGAAAATATTAAACACCGGTGTATATAATGCATCGATTCACGATTTTAAAATTACACGCGGTAAAGAGGCAATAACGATTACAGGTATCCATGATTTAAGAGTACTTGGAGATCTCGAAACAAATCCAAGTATATTTTCTGATTACGATAAAATGCTCGAAGACCGTTTTAAAAATCTTAACGATAACTTCACAGTTCTTCTCGCGCATCGTCCAGAAGAGTTTGAAAGATACTCTAAATACCCGGTCGACCTTATTTTTAGTGGCCACGCGCATGGGGGTCAAATTAGATTGCCGGTTGTTAAAGGATTATACGCACCAGACCAAGGTATCTTACCGACATATACTGAAGGCACACATACGCTAAATGACTCAACATTACTTGTGAGTCGGGGGCTTGGTAATAGCCGTTTTCCGTGGCGTGTGTTTAATAAACCAGAAATCATTTCAGTCACACTGAAATCAAAATAAATAGGTATCACTGTAATTACAGTGATACCTATTTTTTTAATTGAAAAATACCATTTGTGGCTGATCATTTTTAGTTATAACATCTGTTTCAATTAAATATTCATTTAACTTATCAAAGTCAACTTCTGCACCGATTCCTGGTGCTTCACTTACCGTAACGACACCGTCTTTAGCAACCACCTCTGGCGTAATAATGTCCATGTCCCAGTATCTACTTGAAGATGCTGTGTCCCCAGGTAGTGTAAAGTTAGATAATGTCGTGATTGCGATATTTGTTAAGCGTCCAACACCTGCTTCTAACATTCCACCGCACCATAACGGGATATTATTTCCTTTTGCGAGGTCATGAATTTTAATAGATTCTGTTAATCCACCGACACGACCGATTTTTACATTTATAATCTCACAACTGCCGAGTTCAATCGCAGCTTTCGCATTTTCATAACTATCGATAGATTCATCTAAACAAATCGGTGTTTTAATTTGTTTTTGAAGTGTTGCGTGATCGACGATGTCTGTACTACCAAGTGGTTGCTCGATCATCATTAAATCAAATTCATCTAACGCTTTTAATGTTTCAACGTCGTCTAACGTGTATGCTGAGTTTGCGTCGACCATTAGTGGTATATCCGGGAAATGTTTACGGATAAAACGCACGTATTCAATGTCACGTCCAGGTTTAATTTTAACTTTAATACGTTTATAACCTTCATTTACTTTCTCTTCAATTTTCGGAATAATTGCTTCGTCAGTTTCTTCTAAACCGAGTGAAATTCCAACTTCGACTTCAGCTTTTTTACCACCAAGAACTTTATATAATGGCTCTCCGATTTGTTTTGCGTATAAATCCCACACTGCAGTTTCAATCCCAGATTTAGCCATATTGTTACGTTTAAACGGTTTAAAGATTTCTGTAACTTCTTTTGGATGGTTAATTTCTTTATTGATTAATAATGGCGCAAAATATTTTTTCGTTGCGATGACTGCGCTATCCATAAACTCTTCAGAGTATAGCGGATCTTCTCCAGCAACGGTTTCTCCAAATCCACTCAGGCCATCTTCGTCAATCACTTCAACAATCGTGATGTAGCGGTCAATTTGTGTCCCGAAACTTGTTGTGAACGGGGTTTTCATCTTCATTTTTAACTTATGTAGTTTTACTGTTTCGATTTTCATAGAATGTCTCCTTTTTTCTGTTACATCTATTATATATGATATGAATGTTGTTTTGTCTTTCGAGAATTAAGGGTAATATCTAATTATTATAATAACGAAATCGAGGGGTACTATGGTCGAAAGTGAAATAAATCAAATATTTAATCATATTCATAACAATCCGGAGTTAAGTTTAGAAGAATACGAAACGACGGATTACATTTTTAATTATTTAAAAGATAAAGGATTTTCTCCTGTAAAGTTTGACGGATTTCCAGGGTTATATTGTGACGTCGGTGACTTTTCTAAAGATAATATAAAAATTGGAATTCGTGCAGATATAGATGCATTATGGCAAGAAGTTGACGGTGTTGAGCAAGCGAATCATTCATGCGGACATGACGCTCATATATCGATGGTTATCGGAGCGATGTTAATGCTACAAGATGAAACACTCATTAATAAGGGTGTACGGTTTATCTTTCAACCAGCTGAAGAAATAGGAATTGGTGCAATAAAAGTAAGTGAAACAGGTATTATAGATGATTTAGACTACATGTTTGGAATCCACTTACGACCAGTTGAGGAGGCGAAAAGTGGATTTATATCTCCAAGTATCGAGCACGGCGCAACAGGTACAATTTCGTTTAAAATTATCGGAGATGACGCGCACGGCGCACGTCCACATTTAAATACGAATGCGATTGAAATTGGTGCGACAATGATGCGTATGATTGAAAATATACACTTAAATCCGATGGTCCCACACTCGATTAAATTAACGAAATTTATTGCGGGTGGTCAGTCATTAAATATAATTCCAGGGAGTGCATCCATCGGCATTGATTTACGCGCGCAGAAAAATGATGTTATGGACGAAATGTTTGATAAAGTGCTAGAAGTGATAAGTACTATAGAGAAACTATATGACGTTAAAGTTGAATTTGAAGAAACCGACAAAACAGTCGCAAGTGAATCACACGAAGACGCGATTCAAGTATTACAACAAGCGATTATAAATACTGTCGGAGAAGAAAATCTCCTCGAACCAATTGTAACGAGTGGGGGAGATGATTTTCATAATTATACAGTGAATAATAAGCATTTAAAAGGTGCGATGATTGGTCTTGGATGTGATTTAACGCCAGGTCTTCATCATCCAAATATGACGTTTGATCATAAGATGATGCCAGTCGGCGCAAAAGTAATTTACGAAGCAATTATGAATGTATAAAGGAGAATTTCATGGAATTAACAGGTAAAACAGCAATTGTAACAGGTGGTAACGGAGGTATCGGTCTAGGAATCGCGAAACGACTCGTTGAAGAAGGTGCGAACGTGACAATTACTGGTCGTAGTGAAGATAAATTAGAAGATGCTGTAAAAGAATTAAATAGTGATCATGTACTTGCATTAAAAACAGACGTGTCAAAATTTGATGAAGTAAAAAATTTAGTCGAAAAAACTAAAGAAAAATTTGGTGAAATTGATATTTACGTCAATAATGCTGGACTTATGACGAGTAGCCGAGTAACTGATGGTGATGTTGAGTCATGGGAAAGTATGATTGATACGAATATTAAAGGTGTCCTTTACGGAGTACATCACGTCGTTAATGATATGAAAGAAAGAGGAAACGGTCATATCATTAATACGACAAGTGTGTCTGCACATGAAGTGACTAAACAAAGTACAGTCTATTCAGCGACAAAAATTGCTGCACTTACAATTGGTCAAGGGTTAGAAAAAGAACTCGCACATACAGGTGTTAGAGTGACGAGTATTTCACCAGGGATGGTTGATACGAGACTCGCTGAAAACGTGAAGTCAGATCGTAAAAAGTTAGAAGCAAGAGACATTGCGAACGCAGTGATATACGCACTCACACAACCAGATTATGTCAACGTCAATGAAATAGTCGTTCGACCAGTATAATGAAAAAAGGCACTCTCAGAGTGCCTTTTCTTTTTAAAATTATTCACTTCTGTCTGCCATACGGTCTTTATCGTCAAGTGTTCTAACGTCTAAACCTTTCATTGCAGAACCTAAATCTTTTGCAAGTTTTCCAATGAGTTTGTAATCTTGATAGTTTTCTGTTGCTTGAACGATTGCTGTAGCAAATTTTTCAGGATTTTCTGATTTAAAGATTCCTGAACCGACGAATACACCATCCGCACCGAGTTCCATCATGAGTGCAGCATCTTGTGGTGTTGCAACACCACCTGCAGCAAAGTTTAATACTGGTAAACGACCGTATTCACGAATCGCACGAAGTACGTCAATTGGTGCACCAAATTCTTTACTTGCTGTCATTAATTCCGCTTCATCTAAGTTTAAAATGTACTCGACTTCTTTATTGACTTGTCTCATATGTCTTACAGCTTCGACGATGTTTCCAGTACCTGGTTCACCTTTTGTACGTAGCATTGTTGCACCTTCACCAAGTCGACGTGCAGCTTCTCCTAAGTTTCTGCATCCACAAACAAATGGTGTATCGTATGACCATTTGTCTAAATGGAAATCTTCGTCAGCTGGTGTTAATACTTCTGATTCGTCAATATAATCAACGTCTAACGCTTCTAACGTACGTGCTTCAGAAATGTGCCCGATACGTCCTTTTGCCATTACTGGAATTGACACTGCATTTTGTACCTCTTCGATAATTGAAGGGTTCGCCATACGTGCAACACCGCCCATTTTACGAATATCGCTAGGTACAGCTTCTAATGCCATTACAGCAACCGCTCCTGCTTTTTCAGCGATCTTCGCTTGCTCAGCGTTAATGACGTCCATAATGACGCCACCTTTCATTTTTTGGCTAAGTTCTGATTCTAAATGTACATATGATTGACTCACTGTGTTCCACCTCTATTTGATTGATTATCTTCAGTGTAGTTGATAATCTGATACTTAGAAATACTCAAAACTATATAAAAAACAGAGGTCAGTTATGGCATTATATTTAGACTTATACGAGTCACTAAAAAGACAAATAATTTCTGGAGATTACGAAACAAACGATAAATTACCGTCAAAACGCCAGTTAGAAAAACATTTAAACTTATCACAAACGACAATAGAACGCGCCTATGAACTCCTTCTAGACGAAGGGTTTATTTACTCTAAGCCAAGAAGTGGATATTACGTGAGTAAACTAGAAGTGCTACCAGTTGTTCGAAAAGAAATTGAAGAAGTGAGTATTCAAAAAGATAAAAAAACTTATGATTACGAGTTTAAAACTGCACAAGTTGACGTCGAACACTTCCCGTTTGATATGTTTCGAAAACTTTCAAGACAAGTATTTGATGAATCATTTGAAACACTCGTAAATGAAGACAGCAAACAAGGTTTATTTGAACTTCGTCAACAAATCGCTACTTACTTATTTAATAGTCGAGGGGTAAACGCTTCTCATGACCAAATTATTATCGGGTCGTCGACAAATCAGTTGATTGAACATGTCGTTCAAATTTTAAAAAAGCAAAAGTTTATGATTGAGGCACCGAGCTATCCACCAGCGCGTGATGTTTTAGAAAAATATAATATAGATTACGTTAAAATACCGCTTAAAAGAGATGGTATTTGCATGGAATCTGTAAAAAAGAGTAATCACGACGTTATTTTTGTTACACCAAGTCATCATTTTCCAACGGGTACAGTACTTACGATTGAAAAGCGTACGCGTCTTTTAAAATGGGCATATGAAAAAGAAAATCGGTATATTATTGAAGATGATTATGACTCAGAGTTTCGATATTTTAAAAAGCCACTACCTGCATTACAAAGTTTAGATACAGAAAACAGAGTAATATATATTAGTACATTTTCTAAAGCATTATTTCCGTCACTAAGAATGGCGTATATGGTACTGCCAAAAGAGTTGTTACAAGATTTTCATCAGTTAGAATATATCGAGTCAAATACTGTGCCGATTCATATGCAGCAAATAATGGCGTTATTTTTAAGAAGCGGTCATTTCGATCGACACTTAAATAAAATGCGTCATATTTATAAAAAGAAAATATCATATATTATTAAACGTCTTAAACCTTATCAAAATGAGTTAACAATCAGCGGGGAACAAGCGGGTATGCATTTTGTGTTAACTGTAAATAATGATTTAACGCTCGAAGAATGTTTAATGCGTGCGCGACAAAATAGTTTAAAAATAGAGCCAATGTATACGTACGACAAAGAACATAAAGCGGTATCATTTGTGATTGGCTTTGGAGGTATTAAATTTAATGAACTAAAAAAACATATGGATGTCTTAATCGACACATTAACAATGTAAGGTAGTTATTATTAGTTTTCGTGTAATTGTCATGGTATTATCAAAAGTGAAGAGTATTAACGGAGGAATCATGGATGAGACTAACACGCTTATTTATATTAGGTTTAAGTTCTTTTTTAATACTGACTGCTTGTTCGACTGAAGAAGAGGTAAAAGAAAGTACAACAGAAGAAAAGGCAGAACCAAAAGAAGTGACTGAAGCGGACATAGATGACGAAGTCTTACAAAAAGTTGTAGATCAATCAAAAGAAGTAGAATCTTATCATACTTCACTAGACATTGAAGCTGAACTAGATGAAGAGGAAGATGAGACAATCAACGTAGAAGTCGATTATATCAATTCAAACCCACCAGAAATTTCGCTCTCTTCTTTCGATGTATTAAGAACTGTTTCTAAAGATGGTCACACATATTTTAATAACGATGAAGAGTGGGTTGAAATTACAGATTCTGTTGAAGAATCTGCATTATTTAGTGTGACTTATCAACAAGTCGTAAACACACTCATGACAGTTAAAGATAAACTTGAACATGAAACAAAGGACGGTAAAGATGTCTATAAATACGAAGGAAATGACGAAAATGTTTACCGTGCGATTGAACGGTTAATTCATGTGAACTTCGGAAATGTTGATGTTTCAAATAACGATACAAAACTTAAGTTTGTAATTAATAATGACAAACTTATCGAAAAAGTAGAATTTGATGTGGAAATTAATGATGATGAAGGCAACGTAGAGTTAAAAGGTGAAAGTAATTTCAGCCAATTTAACGAAGTAAAAGAAATAGAACTCCCTAAAGAAATAGAGTAAAAGACTAGCCGGGGCTAGTCTTTTTTAGTCTTCAATATTTTGTAAATATAATTTTGAAGAGAAGTTAATTCTCCTTCAAGGTACAGTTGGACACGAAACTGATTTACTTGATGTCGCAGCAAGGTCACGTATTTTATATTCAAAAAAGAAGCGCATTATAAGTAATGCGCTTCAATATATCGTGCGAGGCCATCATCATCATTTGTGTGTTCAGTAATATCATCACTTAACAACTTTAACTCATTAATCGCATTTTTCATCGCGATAGATTTACCCGCTACTTTAAACATCGGAATGTCATTCATACTATCTCCGAAGACGTGAATGTCTGATAACTCGATATTAAAATACTTCGACAATACTTTTAACCCTGTAGCTTTATCGACGCCTGGTACCATAATTTCAGAGTTATGCGCTGCTGTTTGGTATAGTGCATATTTTGTGTTTTTCTCTGAATTGTTATCAAGTGTTTTGTAAAACTTATTAATTTTATCTTTAGAGTTACTAAAGAAGTATAGTTTAATAACATCTTCTAGATCGACCGTATCTACCCACTGATTACTATCTTTAATACTACGATTCGCGCCGATTGTTTCGTACGCAAGTACATCTTCTTCAGGAGGGTGAAGTAAATCCTCTAATGAATATTCTTTATCTTCTTTAAATGTAAACGGCCCATCATTTGTCGTATTGATTTCATAGTAGACATGTTGGTCTCGAGCAATAGAGATGACTTCTTCAACCGTTTCTTTTTTAAACGTTGAATTTCTTAACGTTTTTCCGTCAGCCATAACGACAACGCCACTCGCTGCAACGAATCCGTCTACTGGTAAGTCTTCAGGAATTTTAGTTTTTAATGATTTCATCGAACGTCCTGTAGCGATAAAAACCAATGTGCCATTTTCGTGAAGTGTTTCAATTGTTCTTTTTAAATGGTCACTGAACTTACCATCATTTGTTAAAGCGGTACTATCTAAATCTATTGCGACTGCTTTCATATGAAAGCCTCCTATTCATTATTTTAAGTTAATATTTAATTCATCTAAAATATATTGTGGTACGAAGAAACGTGCAGTTTTTAAAGGATCAACGACTTGGTTAATTTCAGTTTGACCGACTAAACTCATCAGCATTGTCAGCTCTGGTAGTGTTAACGTCGTTCTTGGCTCTAAAATATTTTGAATCATCACCTGTACGGACTGATCAACTGATTCGTCTAAACTTTCGTGAGAAACAAACTGATAAATTCCGTCATCATTTACTAAAATAGGGTGTTCAGTTTGTATGTTTTCAGCTTTTTCTAACGTTACCGTGACAGAACCTTCAACTTCTAGACCAGTGACAGAAATTTCACCATCACCCATTGCACCGTGTAAGTCTCCTAATCCAAATAATGCACCGTCGTGGTAGACCGGTAAGTAAAGTGTTGCACCAGTAGTGACTTTAACAGAGTCCATATTACCACCGTGTGTATCTGGTGTACCGTTATTGATTGCTTCATCTTTTGGTGCAACCCCAATGACTCCGACCATTTTATTTAGTGGTATTTTAATACCGTTAAAGTCGACTGTATCGTCTTTAATTTCGAGGACTTTAATTGTTGGTTCGTGTAAATATTTACCCATTACTCCAGCATCAGGAACAGTTAGCATAACACCTTTATCACGGATTTCAACATCTTCAATCGTTACTTTTAAAACGTCACCTGCTTGAATACCATTCACGTAAATTGGCCCTGTTGCAGGATTCATTTTGTCCCAGTCGAGTGCGTCAAATTCGTAACTTTCATCTTGTATTTGATTTGTAAAACAATCAAGAGTGTCTATTTTAACTGTATCTCCAGCCTCTACAGTTAACTTAGGTTCGTTATCTTTAGACATGTGGTAAAAATAATGTTCATTAGAAAGATGTTTCATATTAATGCCCTCCTTTATAATCATCTTAATTGTTACAAATTATTAGAGAGATGTCTATTTAAGCGCTAAACAGACGAAGTGAGATAGTAAAATTTACATGTTACTATAGATTTAACTTTGAAAAGGATGGGATTATATGAATTTTGAAATACGTCAACCTAGAATTGAAGATGCAGAATCAGTGATAGAACATAAAATTAAAGTAACAAAAGAAAATCCAGACACACTTGCAACAGCAATTGAAAACCAAGAACCAGATTTAAATGATCAAATAGAAAAGATAAAAAATACAGGTGAAAATGACTTAAAACTCGTTGCAGTAGATAGCGATAAAGTGATTGGAATCATTAATATGTTCCACGATCATCGTCATAAATTCCGTCACATTGGACAATTTGGAATTAGTGTTCAACAAGAATACGCGGGTCACGGTATTGGTTCTAAATTAATAGAGGAAGTTGTGCAATTCGCTAAAGAGAATGAACATATCGAAAAACTGATTTTAACAGTGTTCGGTAATAATGACGGCGCGATTCGACTGTACGAAAAATTCGGATTTGAAACCGAAGCGACGTTAAAAGACCAAGTTAAACTAAACGATGGCAGTTATACGGATTTAATTTATATGTCTAAATGGGTTTAATAAAGAATTTTCAAACAATTTAGAAAAAGGTATTGCCAAACATTAAAAAGTAATATACGATTATCATTAAATTAAATAATAAATATCAAGAGAACTCGAGGGATTTGGCCCAATGACAGTTCAGCAGCGGGCTTTTATAGTACTGTGCTAAATCCAACGAGCAGATGCTTGACAGATATCTAAACACCATTTGCTCTCATATAGAGTAAATGGTTTTTTTATTATTACAGGGGGGATTTGTTTTGAGTAGTATTGAATTAAAAGGCGTTAAAAAGACATATCAGTTAAAAGATAAGTCAGTTGAAGCGTTAAAAATGACAGATTTACATATTAAATCTGGTGAAATTTTTGGTCTGATTGGTTTTAGTGGTGCAGGTAAGAGTACTTTAATTCGACTGATTAACTTACTTGAAACTCCAACAAGTGGTGAAGTGATTGTCGGAGAGGATAACTTAACAAAATTATCTAAAGAAAAACTTCGTGTTAAAAGACAAAAGATTGGTATGGTGTTTCAGCACTTTAACTTAATTAGTAGTAAAACAGTATCTGAAAATATCAAATTCGTTTTAAAAGCAGCGAAATATCCAAAAGATAAAAGAGATGCTAAAGTCAATGAGTTGTTGAAACTCGTTGGCCTATCTGATAAAAAAGACGTCCTCCCAAGTAATCTAAGTGGTGGTCAAAAACAGCGTGTCGGAATTGCAAGAGCACTTGCCAATGACCCAGAAGTATTACTTTGTGACGAAGCAACAAGTGCATTAGACCCGGAAATTACTAAAGAGATATTAAATCTATTAAAAGATATCAATAAAAAACTCGGGCTAACGATCGTATTAATTACTCACGAAATGGAAGTCATTAAAGAAGTCGCACATCGCGTTGGAGTAATGTCAAATGGTGAGATTATCGAAATTGATAACGTATATAACATTTTTAGTAACCCAACACACAGTGTGACAAAAGGGTTTGTTCAAGAGATTTACGATTTCGAAGTACCTCCGCATATTCAAACGTCTAATACGAATCGTATAATTACGTTAAAGTTCGTAAAAGATACTGCGGAAGGAAATCATTTAAATCAGTTATATAAGCTATTTGATTTAGATATTAGTATTTTAAACGGTCGTATCGAATATATTAATGGTGATCCACTTGGCTTACTTATGTTGCAAGTAGTTGGAGATGAAGCTGAAATTAAACGATTCTTTGAACATATTGATGATACTAAAGGGTTAGAGAGGGCTGAAATTTATGGATAAATTAGACACTATTTTACCATTACTATACCGCTCATTTTTAGAAACAGTTTTGATGGTATCTATTTCAATTTTCTTTGCGGTATTAATTGGATTACCATTAGGAATTTTACTTTTTGTAACGAGTGAACGTCAATTATTTAAAGCCAAAACTTTAAATACAGTTTTAGGATTTATAGTAAACGTTGTACGTAGTTTCCCGTTCATTATTTTAATCGTTGCAATTATGCCATTTGCAACTTGGTTAGTAAATGCATCACACGGTCCAATATTTGCATCAGTCGCACTAAGTATTGCGGCAATTCCGTTATTTGCGAGACTTGCAGAATCAAGTTTTCACAGTATCGACAAAGGAGTAATTGAAGCAAGTATTGCTGGTGGTGCACCACTTTCACAAATTATTACTGACGTGTTAATCCCAGAATCAAAAAGAAGTTTAACACAAGCGATTACGTTAACAATCATCTCTATTATCGCATTTAGTGCGACAGCAGGAGTTGTTGGTGGTGGGGGTATCGGTGACTTAGCGATCCGATATGGTTATTACCGCTATGATACGTTCGTAATGTTAATTACGGTTGTATTATTAATAATTATCGTTCAACTTGTTCAGTGGATTGGAGATTTCTTAAGTAATAGAGAGGGGTAGGAATATGAGAAATATTGTTTTATTTCTAGTATCTTGTCTCGTTGTCATCGGGCTATCTCTCTTTTTACTAAATGAAAAAGAAGGCGAAATTATTACGATAGGTGCAACGAGTGGTCCTTATACAGATATGGTGAATAATGGTATGAAGCCAGAGTTAGAAAATATGGGATATACTGTAGAAGTTGTAGAATATTCAGATTACATTCAGCCAAACAATGCACTAATTAACGGTCATTTAGATGCGAACGTTTATCAAAATAAATGGTTTATGGATAACTTTAATGATTCAGAAAATGAAAATTTAGTCAGCTTAATTGAGGTGCCAACTGCACCAATGGCACTCTATTCTAATAAATATAACTCATTAGATGAAATCGAGCAGGGCAGTGAAATTGCCTTACCACCAGATCCAGCCAACGTATCAAGATCATTTAAAGTATTGGATGACGCTGGTTTAATTACGTTAAAAGAAGATGCAGATCTATTTAGACTGACAGAATCAGATATTATTGAAAATAAAAAAGATCTGAAATTTATATTCCAAGATGCAGGACAACTACCAAGAAGTGTAGACCAAATCGGGTTATCAATGGTTCCAGGGAGTTATGCGATTGTCAGTGGATTAGATTTAAATGATTCAATTCAATTAGAAAAAATGCATAATCAAATTACAACGCTAGTCGTTGTAGATGAAGAAAACAAAGATTCACAATTAGCAAAAGACTTAATAAAATCAGTTGAATCTGAAAATTTTAAAGAAGTTATTGAAGAAGACTTCGACGGATTCGTACTAAGTGAAGAGTAAAAGAGGGATTAGATGAAAGGAATAATACAATTTTTAGTTGGTACACTCATTGTTGTATTTTTATCTTGGTTTTTACTCCAAGAAAAAGCAGAAGAAAAAATTGTCATCGGTGCAACGAGTGGGCCATTTACAGATATGGTTGAAAAAGCGATTCGACCTGAACTTGAAGATATGGGCTATACTGTTGAGGTCGTTGAGTATTCAGATTGGATTCAACCTAATACCGCACTTGAAAACGGTGATTTAGATGCAAATCTATTTCAAAATATTACATTTATGAATGACTATAATGATAAAAACGACGCAAATTTAATAGATTTAATTCAAGTGCCGACTGCACCAATGGGACTATATTCTGGTAAATATGATTCTTTAGAAGAGATTGAAAGTGGTAGCGAAGTCGCTTTACCACCAGATCCGACAAACATGAGTCGAGCGTTTATGGTATTAGATGATGCTGGCTTAATTAAATTAAAAGAAGATGTTGATATCTTTGATATCACAGAAGATGATATTATAGAAAATAACAAGAACTTAAAGTTTGTGTTCCAAGATGCAGGTCAGCTTCCTAGAAGTGTCGATCAAATCGGGCTATCACTTGTCCCAGGTAACTTCGCCCTCGCAAGTGATATGAAACTAGAAGATGCGCTCGTCTTAGAAAAAATGTCAAAATACTTTAGAAATAGAATCGTTGTAAACGATGATTTAGCATCTGATAAAGTTCGTGAAGACTTAATTAAAGCAGTACAATCTGAAGGATTTAACGAAGTTATAGACGAGGAATTTAAAGGTTTTGACAAACCGGAGGATGAATAATATTGACAAACTCACGCTTAAAAAGATTAGAAGTAGATTTCTTTAGTACGCTTGATGACCGTTTAAAAGATATTGAAATTAGCGACAAAGAATTAATCAACATGTCGATTGGAGTACCAGATGGGCGTACTCCGGATCACGTTTTAGAAAGCGTAAAATCATCGATAGATGATATTCAAAATCATAAATATGCAGGATTTAAAGTTCGAGAGAATTTAATTCAAGCAGTTAAAGATTTTTATAAAAGACATTATGATGTACATTTAGAAGATGAAAATATTGCATTACTTTACGGTACTAAGAACGCAATACTTACATTTCCAAGTTTCTTTATCGAGCCTGGTGAAGGTGTGTTTCTTCCTAATCCTGGGTATGTGGATTATTTACCAGGAGTTAAGCTTGCAGGTGGTGAGCAATATAACTTAGATTTAACAGAAGAAAATAATTTTTTACCAGACTATAATCGTTTAAACCAAGAAGAATTAGATAATGCGCGTTTAATTGTTTTAAACTATCCTTCAAATCCACTCGGTGCAGTAGCAACTAAAGAATTTTTTGATGAAACAGTTGAACGTTTTAAGAATACGAACACTATGATTATTAACGATTTTGCTTATTCTGCATTTGGTTTTGATAAAAAAGCACCGAGTATTTTACAAAGCGATCAAAACTTTGAAACATCAATGGAATTATTCTCATTATCTAAAGGATTTAACATGTCTGGTTTTCGTATCGGATTTGCTGTAGGAAATAAAGATATGGTTGGTACTTTAAATAGATACCACGCATATTCACAAGCTGGTATGTGGGGAGTTCAACAAGAAGCTGCTACAACAGCATTAAATGATTCAGATGACTTTTTAGTAAAGCAAAATGAAATCTTTAAACGTCGACGCGATAAATTTTTAAATGGACTTCGTGAAGCGGGTATTCCGGTAAATAATATCGAAGGTGGAATATTCGGATGGGTAGAGACACCAAAAGGATTTAACGGTGAAGAGTTCTTTGAATACTTATTAAAAGAACAATCCATCATGGTTATTCCAGGAGTTCCGTTTGGACCGCTTGGTGAAAACAGAATTAGAGTATCTCTTGCGATTCCAGATGAAGATTTAGAAGAATGTATTGAGCGATTTAAATCAATTAAACATTTATGGGAAGAATAGTAAATGTAACGAAATATTCAAAAATGCATGTAAAGTGATACGATAGTCATGTTACATTGGAATTAATAAGAGGTAGGAGATATCTTATGATGAAAACTTGGCAAGTATTTGTATATGCATTTATAGGTGCATTGTTTACAGGTGGTACAATCTTTTCAGTAACTGGAGCAATTACTCAAGAGAACCCACTGAGCTATGTACTTATATTCGGATTACTAATTGTACTATTTATTATTTTTACATTACTATTACTCTCATATAGAAAACACCGTCCGAGCGTTGAAGAAATGAAAGACGACCGCGAATAATAATCGCAGTCGTCTTTTCTTATATTCAATTAGCTTAAAATTAAATCAGTGAGTTCTTCTTTAGTAATATTACCGAAGTAATAATTAAGATCGATTTCAGAAAGTCTTTCAAGTAAGTCTTCACGTTTTACTCTTGTACCAATTAAATGATTACTTACGTCAGTAATTTCACCTTGGCCGAAGAAGTCTCCATAAATATGGCATTTTTCAATACGTCCTTCTTCAATTTCTAAGTGAATATCAACTGTTCCCGCTGTGGTACGACCATCTCTTTGGTAACTATAGCTTGGTGAATTCCCATAGTTCCAATCCCAATTTTTGTATTTCTCGTCGACGAGTTTGTCGATGTTTTTCCAGTCTTCATCGGTAAATTCATAACGTTTTGCGTCATCAACTGACGTAATATCGAGTAATTCTTTAATAATTAAATCTTTAAATTCATCTGTTGTAATATCTTGAAGCTCTGGTTTTAAATGTTCACGAATACTCGTTACACGACTTCTGACTGATTTAATCCCTTTAGACTCGATTTTCTTTTGATTTGGGTTTAATGATTCAAGCATACGTTCAGGGTGGATATCTAACAGTAATGAGAAACCACCATAGACACGACCGTGTGCTTTTGTCATCGCAGCACCTGATACTTTTTTACCGTCGATGAGTAGGTCGTTACGTCCACTTTGTTCAACATTTTTAACGCCTAAATTTTTCAGTGCTTGAATCACTGGTTCGTACATCATTTTGTAGTTACCATATAGACCACTTTCTTCAGGAATTAAGAAACAAACGTTGACTGCACCTTCATCAACAAGTACCGCGCCACCTCCAGTATCACGTCGTACAACGATAATTCCATTTTCATCTAAATAATCTTGATTAACTTCTGCACGTGCGTTTTGGAAACGTCCAATCTCTATTTTAGGTTTGCAGTAATAAGGAAAGATGATTCCTTCATCTAAGAAAATATTTTCGTTTGCATATACTTGCATTGCAAGTGCGTAGGCACCGTCGTCTACATATTCTCCGTTACGAAATGGTTCAATTAGATACATAATTTTGCTCCTTTAAAATTTGATTTGCACCGACGATCGTTTTTTGAATATCGTCAGTTAAAGTAATAGAGTGTGGTTTTATATCATTAGGAATTCGGTAAGCTTTTTGGTTCATAGTAACGAACTTAGCATCGGGGTTATTTCTAGTGAATCTCCAGAACGGATGTTTAATAAACTGAGGTGTCGTATAGCCGACGCCGATTTCTAAGTAGATTACTTTCCCGGTTTGATGCTCGTTTAAAAATGTTTCGTATCTCTCTTTTTGTTCAAAGAAATGAGGGCTTTCGACCATTCCTTTTTCAGCGTTACGCTTATTAATTTCCATTTTAGCGTTACATTTAGGACAAAATGGAATGAGCTCGTACGGAACTTTCATATCCTCTTGTTGTTCGACCATTTTTAACATCATTTCATCGTCACGATATGTGTCGTTATGACAGAATTGACTGCACTGCATCAGTGCGTATTCACCTTGATAGTAGAATACTTTATCCATATTATAATCTGCTTTGTAAAATGCATTATCAGCGTTTGTTGTAATGACGAAATATGGTTTTTCTTCTAACATTTCTCGTAACAAAGTGTATGATTTACCGACAGGTTGGTCGAGATAGTTTAATTTTACGAAACGACTTTGAAATGCCCAATATTCTTCTGTTGTTGGGAAATCAAAGAGGCTTGCTTGTAGCATATCGAAAAATCCATATTTTTCGATAAAGTCTGGGAAGTTTTTCTTAAAACGATCTCCAACATAAGTAAATCCATCAGATGCTGACATTCCAGCACCAATACCAACGACAACAGCATCTGCTTCTTTAATCAGTTCAGCGAGTGTTTCCTCATCTGAAGTATTTGTTTTAATATTCCAAGTAGACATAGTAATCCCTTTCTAGTTTAAAATACGATTATATATTTCATAATCTTCATCAGAAAATACGTTAAACACAACATTTATAGTAGAGTGTGTATCTTCTAAATATTCTTTAACTGCATTTGTTGCGATTGTTGCCGCTTCTTTTTTTGGAAATCCGAAGACTCCTGTAGATATACTACAAAAAGCGATTGACTTTAAATTGTTTTCATCAGCTAATTTTAATACACTCGTATAACATTTTTTGAGTAAATCTTTTTGCATATTCGATGCTTGTTTACTTTTCACATAAGGACCGACAGTGTGTATGACGTATTTTGACGGTAAGTTATACGCGTCTGTAATCTTCGCACGACCGACAGCTTCTTTTCTACCTTGTACCTCCATAATTTTAGAGCATTCGTAGCGTAGTTGTACGCCTGCTTTCGTATGGATAATATTATCGATGCAGTGGTGCCCTTTGATAAAACAACCGAGTAAATCAGAGTTTGCAGCATTTACAATCCCATCAATTTTTAACGTAGTTATGTCACCTTGAAATAAATAAAGCTGTGAATTATTTTTTATAGGTGATAGATCGTTAAAGTTGACGATATCATGGTTATATTCTTTTAAAAATTCGTCTTGAATATTTAAATATTTCTCGGGTAATAATTTAGGATTACGCACATTGACGAGATCACGGTACATATTAAATGCATGATCGATGTTAGTTGGTAGTGTATTCGTTATATGTGCTTCATTTTGTAGATATGTGATTAAATCTTTTGTGTTTTCTTTTAAATTCACGTGACTCCAGCCTTTCTCGCTTTAAAAAAGCTTACAATTTTAAAATTGTAAGCTTAGTTCATATTATTTTGCTTCGTCTAGAGCGTTAAATTCGCCTTCATCAACGTTTGTTAGTTTTACTACCCAGCTTTCCTCTGGATCTGAAGAGTTTAAGATTTCAGGGTTGTCGATTGCTTTAGTGTTTCTTTCAATAACTGTACCGTTAAGTGGTGACATTAAATCGAGTACAGTTTTTGAGCCTTCTAATTCTAGAAGTGAATCATCTTTTTTCACTTCGTCGTCTTTACTAAATTGAACATAACCAACAGTTCCAATGTCATCTTGTAGTTCAGGTGTTAAAATAAGTGTATATTCTTCACCTTTTTTTTCAATCCATAAATAGTTTGCTGTTCTTCTCATATAAAACAATCCTTCCTTTTATAAATCAAATGCTTCACTTAATAGTGTTAACGCATGTTTTCTATTTTTAAATTCTGGCATAAGTGGAATGACGACTAGTTCATCGGCATTTAATTCTTCTGCCAAGTCAGTAAGTTCTTTTTTAATCGTTGTTTTGTTACCGATGACCATACGTGTACGATTACTCTTTATACGTCTTAAATCTGTCTGCGTAAAATTATAATTCTCAGCAGTTTCTACTGATGGAAAATGACTAAATTCGTTAAAATTATTTTTACCGAGTAACCATACATCTAATGATTTCGTTAAACGATTGGCTTCTTCTGTAGTATCTGCGATAACGACAAACACTGCAATTGCTGCGTGTGCTGTGTCATTTGTTTTTGAAGGTTTAAATTCATTCTTGTAAATTTCAATCGCATGTTTTGCTGCTAACGTTTTATCTGTTGATGCATAAGGGAAGAAACCAAAAATATATCCCATACCTAATTTTGCTGCCATTTTTGCTGAGCGTTGGCTTGTACTTAACACCCACATGTTCGGAGGTGTTTTTATGAGTGGATGGACTGTAATATTCTCTTTTGAATCGTTAGAAAGTAAATCCTGAACTTCTTTTAGATGCGATTCATAGTCAAAGTTTTCTCTTGAAGATTCCATAGCCTTTTG
Source organism: Nosocomiicoccus ampullae (assembly GCF_019357495.1). NCBI lineage: Bacteria > Bacillati > Bacillota > Bacilli > Caryophanales > Staphylococcaceae > Nosocomiicoccus > Nosocomiicoccus ampullae. Next base: position 1,285,281 of record NZ_CP079110.1, on the reverse strand, counting down.
AACAATAGTTGTTCCGAGTGTATTTCCAACACCTAAGTCTACACGACCAGGGTAGAGTGCTTCAAGCATACTAAAATTTTCTGCGATTTTTAACGGTGCATAGTGCGGAATCATAACACCAGCTGAACCGATGTTTATCGTTTTAGTTTCACCGAGTAACTTCATAATTAGTAACTCTGGACTACTGCTTGCGAATGCTTTAACATTGTGATGCTCTGCGACAAAGAAACGACTAAAGTTTAATTGTTCTGCGTGTTTTACAAGCTCGACTGTTTCGTTTACTGCTGTTACTCCATCTTTACCTTCGTCAACGACTGCATAATCGAGAATACTTACTTTAACGATAATAACCAATCCTTCTCAATTTAAAATAATTCGTCAAGCAACTATTATTATAATGGCAGTGTATTTTATAGTCAAAGAAAGTTAATGTGTTATGCTTAACGATAATAACTACGATATAAGGAGTATTATGATGAACGAAAAATTCAAACCATTATTTGAAGATTTTAAAATGCCAAATGGTGACGTCATCAACAACCGCTTTGTCCTATCACCGATGATTACTAATTCATCGACAAAAGATGGTGAAGTGACAACTGAAGACGTCCTATACCATGAAAGACGTAGTGACTCAGCACCGATTCTCGTTACAGGTGCAGCGTACATCGAGCCTTACGGGCAACTCTTTGAATATGGCTACAGTGTCGCAGATGATAAAAAAATCGACGGTTTAAAAAGACTTGCGGACTCAATGAAAAAGTCTGGCGGTAAAGCAATTTTACAACTGACACATGCCGGACGATTTGCAAACCAAGCGATTTTGGACTTAGGTGTTGTATACGGGCCGAGTTTTATGGAGTTAAATGTACCAGTAAAGCACCAAGTATTACCGATGTCTAAACGTAAAATCGATATGGTGATTGAAAACTATAGAGACGCGACTAAACGTGCGATTGAAGCAGGATTTGACGGCGTTGAAGTGTCAGCGGCACAGCGTCTTTTAATTCAAACATTTTTCTCAAAATTTTCTAATGAACGTGATGATGCATACGGTAACGATAGTTTAGAAAATCGTTCAAGATTTGGTTTAGAAGTATATGAAGCTGTCGCTGACGTGGTTAAAAAACATGCGCCAGAAGGTTTTATGTTAGGGTTTAGAGGAACACCTGAAGAAACAAGAGGAAGTGATGTTGGCTATACTGTTGAAGAATTTTTACAGTTTGTCGACGCACTTGAAAAAATCCGTCCGCTAGATTATCTTGCGATCGCAAGTTGGGGTAGAAATATTTATAAAGCAACAGTACGTGCTGAAGGTAAAAACGAGGGCGAGTATGTCAATAAAATTGTCTACGAACATGTCAAAGGTAAAATACCATTAATGGTCACAGGTGGTATTAATACTCCAGAAAAAGCATTAGAAGCGCTACAGTTTGGAGATATGGTCGGCATGTCGAGTCCATTTATTACTGAACCGGATTTTGTTAAAAAGTTAGAAGCGGGTAACGAAGATGAGATTACTTTACAGTTTGAAATCGATGAATTAAACGATTTAAAAATACCACAAGCAGCATTTAAAGATATCGTGAGAATGATGGACTATGGAGAAGGATTACCAAAAGATACACGCGATGAATTAAGAAGACTCGCTGACGAAAAAGAATGAGCAAAAATATTTAAAAATTTAAAGGGTATGAATTATACTGACTGAAGAAAGTAGGGATAATCAATGGAAGTTAAAGCAAAATGGAATGACGGATTGTCTTATGAATCTGTCGGAGTTAACAGTGGACATTCTGTCGTTATGGATGCGGGCGTTAAAGCAGGTGGAGAAGGTAAAGCACCTTCACCAATGGAAATGTTACTTCACGGAGTCGCAGGTTGTATGGGCATCGACATTAACAATTTTATTCGTCATCGTATTGATGGGGTGGATTCAATTGAAATTCATGTAGATGCAGATCAAAATGAGGAATTTCCAAAATACTTTACAGATGTCGCGATTACAGTGACTGCTAAAGGAAGTATTGATGGTAAACATATTAAACGAGCAGTCGAGTTAAGTCATGAAAAATACTGCTCGGCAATTAACTCATTAAAAGCAAATAGCCACGTTAAAGTGATTTATAACGGAGAAGAATTATAAACTGAAGGCAACTTCAGTTTATTTTTACATATGGAACTTTTTATAAAAGAATTGTCTGTTCACTATACTAATTTTGATTTAGACGTTCATAATTTATCTTTTCAAAAAGGGATTAACATGATAATCGGTGGAAATGGTAGTGGAAAAAGTACGTTATTAAACGGCATCATTGGCTATGAATTTAAGCATAGAAACGTTTTATTTAACAATGAGCAGCTCGTCTTAAATAAAGATGTTACGTATTTACCACAAAATTTAAATCGACCAGACATGACCATTAAAGACTTCACAGAGTTAACGAGTGGTCAAAATAGTGATGATTTATTAAAACAGTTTGATTTATATCACCTTAAAAACTTATCTTGTTTAAATGTTTCTGGTGGTGAGTTTAAACGTGCAGCGTTTGTCCAAGCTATACTTGAAAACAAACCAATATTAATACTCGATGAAATTGAACAAGGATTAGATATTAAATATAAAAAAGAGATGTTTCAATATATAAAAGAGTTATCTAAAGAACGGGTAGTTATTTTAAATGTGCATGACTTATCACTAGTTCTAAGTTATGCAGATAAGATTTTTGGTATGAAAAAAGGCAAGGTCAACATGACGACCTTGCCAAATGATATCACTGCAGATGATTTATCAGATGTTTTTAACGTACCAATTGAAATTACAACGTACAACGGTAAACGGCTTATTGTTCTGTAACTAAAATCGCACCAAGCGCACCGCTATATTCACCATTTTCAATAATATGCGGTTGAATACCTTTAAGTGATCCGTAGCTATGGATGACTGACTGCATCACGTCATTATCTTTTAACGTTGAACCGATTAATACGAGGTCATTCGTTTTAAAACCTTGAGCGAGTGTAACACCGAATGAAATCGCACCTTCAGCAACCATGCCAATGACGGATGCGAGTTTGTCAGCATCTGAAGCGGTCTTATGGTGATGCGGTTCGACACGTGCGAAGTTACTCGCGGTTAAATCAGGAGTTAACGGTTTTGGAATTGGACCATCTTTAAAAATGTGTTTTACTTTTAAATCTAGCGTGTCACGGTTTCCTTTTCTGGCAGTTTCAACGATTTTCTCAAATGTTTCATAACCTGTTAATAGTTGTGATAAGCCCATTAATGTACCGCCTCCGATTCCTGTACCCCCAACGCGGCGCTGTGTGTTATTTTCAACGACGTGAAAACTTGTTCCTGTCCCGATATTTAAGTAAACAAATCGGTCTAAATCGATATTTTGTTTTTTCATTAAATAAGTAAGGCCAGTATACGCCGCATCAAATTCAATTTGTAAATGCGTCTCGTGTTTTACATTTTCTGAAATATAAACACTACCGCCACCAGTTAAATATAACGTAACATTATCTAGTTTATTTAACTCTTCGATTAGTGTGTCAATTTCTTTTGATGGACGGCTTTCATAATGAAAGCTTCCGTCGTCATTTTGTGTTACAACTTTTGTTAGTGTTCCACCAGCGTCAATCCCGATTCTCATAATTTTCCTCCAACATACATAAATTTAGCACCCATTATACTACATGATGGGTGCTAAAAATATATTAAATTTTATTCAATTAATATTGTTTATGCTCTTCTTTTGCGTTATCACTGTGGCGACGTCTAGCGAGCGCTTTGTTTGGTTCTCTACGTATACTTCTCAGTACACTGAAAATCATTAATATAAGCACAATCGCAAACGGCAGTCCGGCAAGTAAACTTGCTGCTTGTAGACTCGTAAGTCCACCTGCAATAATTAACGCAATTGTAAGTACTCCGAGTAACACACCCCATAACACTTTCATGCGTAGTGGAGGGTTCTCGGTATCACCTAAACTCATCCCTGAAACGATAAATGTCGCAGAGTCAGCAGATGTTACTAAGAATAAGAAGATGAGTAAAATAGCTACAATTGAAGTGAGTGTAGTAAATGGCATCGTATTGAATAGCTCAAATAATGCGCGTGTTTCATCTTCTTGAACGATTGAAGCGATATCTGTGTTTTTAAATAAGTCTGAGTAAATTGCTGTACCACCAAGTGCACCTACCCATAAGAATGATAGAATCGGCGGTACGATTAAAATTCCCGCGACGTATTCACGAATTGTACGACCACGTGATACTCGAGCAACAAATGATCCGATAAATGGACTCCAAGCGATTACCCATGCCCAGTAGAATACTGTCCATTCTCTTGTCCAATCTCTATTATTATAAGGTTCTGCACGTAATGAGTATGAAACATAGTTTGAAATATAGTCTCCGATACCTAATACGATTGACTCCATAATAAAGCTAAACGGACCGAAGAAAATCATAAATACTGTGAGGAATAAAGCAAGTACCATGTTTAATGTACTAAAGAATTTCATTCCTTTTTCTAATCCCGTTACAGTCGATAAAATAAATATAGTTATCATAGCGACTGTTAAAACAATTTGAGTCACAGGACCTTGTGGTAAACCGAATGCATGGTTTAACCCACCGTCCATTTGTAAAATACCAAGACCAACGGATGTTGCCATTCCTGTAATTGTTGCGATGATTGCTAAAATATCGATAGCGTTTCTACTCTTTTGGTTGTAATTAAAACCAAATAATGGTTCGAGTGACGTTGAAACTAGTCCGTCACGATTTTTTCGGTACTGGAAATACCCAATCGCAAGTCCAGCGACCCCGAAAATTGACCACTGTGAAATTCCCCAGTGGAAATATGTGTAACCCATTGCGATTCTCGCCGCTTCAGCATCTTGAACTGGTCCACCTAAAAATGGTGCTTCAACGAAGTGTTGCATTGGTTCAGCGACCCCGAAGAATACGAGACCTACACCAAGACCACTTGAGAATAGCATTCCGATCCATGGCCAAAATGCGAATTCTGGTTCTGAATCATCGTCACCGAGTTTAATACGACCGTATGGTGATAGTGCTAAGAAAATAAGTAGCACACCAAATCCAAATACAAGTAGTAAAAAGAACCACGTAAAATTCTGAGAAATAACCGCATAAACAGCTTCAGAAGCTGCTTGGAATTGTTTTGGTATTATCATTGCAATAAGTGACGCACCGACAATTATAATTGCCGAAGTCCAAAACACTATTCCGAGGTTAAGTTTAGGAGCTTTTTTCTGTCTACTTTCAGTGGCGTTTTTATTTGTCACGCATTGTTTCCTCCTCATTTATATAACTTGCTTAATAGCTTACCCTAAAATGAGTGAAATAAACACACTTAATTTTATACAAAATACTTATAAAAAATTCATATACTACACTATTAAAAATACTTGCATTATATTAGTATTGAATGTAAGATATTTTTTATTGTTTAATGGAACGTATGAAAGGATGTCAAATTATGAAACTAGATGAATTCACTAAAGAAATGATCGATGAACAAGCATTTATTGACATGGCATATATTTACTTAGAAGAATTAGGAAAAGAAACGGACTTATATTCGATTATCGACAAGTTCCAAGAAATTGGTGGCTACACAGAAAAAGAAATTGAAAATCGTATTTTACAGTTCTATACAGACTTAAATACAGACGGTCGCTTCGTTTCAACTGAAGATGGTGTTTGGGGCCTAAGAAAATGGTTTACAGTAGATGATATTAACGACAAAATCGCACCAACAGTTCATAAATTTGAAGTTGTCGATGATGATGATTTAGAGGAATTCGAAGAAGATGAAGAAGCGCTTGAAGAAGACCTTGAAGAGGATGAAGATATCGATGAAGTGATCGATGACGAGGATATCGACACAGCAGATTTAAATATCGAAGAGGGCGATACGATTGAAGATGATTATGGCGACGGAGAAGAGTATTAATTTTATTGACAAATCATGAAATCGTGCTATTATTTTAATTGGGCTCCCTAAATTAGGGAAAAGTGAACGAGCTCCTTTCCAAGTGCATTTGGGAGGGAGATTTTTTTATTTATAGGAGGAATCTTACTTGACTAAGTATATATTTGTAACAGGTGGCGTTGTATCTTCTCTTGGTAAAGGTATTACAGCTGCATCACTCGGTAGAATTTTAAAAGCACGCGGATTTAAAGTAACAGTCCAAAAATTCGATCCTTATTTAAACGTGGATCCAGGTGAAATGAGCCCGTTTCAACATGGAGAAGTTTTTGTGACTGAAGATGGTGCAGAAACTGATTTAGATTTAGGGCACTATGAACGATTTATCGATATTACAGTAAACAAATACTCAAACGCTACAGCAGGTAAGATTTATTCAGAAGTGTTACGTAAAGAACGTAACGGTGATTATTTAGGTGGTACTGTTCAAGTCATTCCGCACATTACAAATGAAATTAAATCTAGAATGTTACGTAACGGCGAAGCGACAGATTCTGAAATTGTTATCACTGAAATTGGTGGGACGACTGGTGACATCGAAGGTCTTCCATTCATCGAAGCGATTCGCCAGTTAAGAACACAGCTCGGTAGAGAAAACGTAATGTACATACACTGTACATTGTTACCATACATTCGAGCAGCAGGCGAAATGAAAACTAAACCAACACAACACAGTGTTAAAGAACTTCGCGGTTTAGGCATTCAACCAGACATGATTGTCGTACGTACTGAATACGAAATGACAGAAGATTTACGTGGGAAAATTGCATTATTCTCTGACGTAAGTGAAGAAAATGTCATTGAAGCAAAAGATGAAGAAACTATTTACAACATCGTCTTAAGCTTACAACGTCAACATATGGATGACATTGTACTTAAAACATTAGGGCTAGAAAGTAGACGTGAAGCTAACTTAGACGACTGGGTACAAGTGTTAGAAAATATTCGTAATCTAAATCAAAAAGTAAAAATTGGTATCGTCGGTAAATACGTCGAACTTCAAGATGCATATCTTTCAATTGTTGAATCATTAAATCATGCAGGATTTGAAGAGTTAACAGAAATTGAAATTGACTGGATTTATGCAAAAGACGTGACTGACAAAAATGTAGATGAAATACTCGGTGGATTAGATGGTATTGTCGTTCCTGGAGGATTTGGCGACCAAGGTATTGAAGGTAAACTTGAAACGCTACGTTATGCACGTGAAACAGGTAAACCAGTACTTGGAATCAGTTTAGGTATGCAGTTAATGGCGATTGAAGCAGCGAGAAATATTTTAGGACTGAAAGATGCCAATTCAACAGAAATCGATCCAACGACACACTACCCAATTATCAACTTGATGAGTGAAGATGCGGAACTATTAGACCGCGCACATTCATTAAGAATTGGAAGTTATGATTCTGTCGTAGTCGAAGATACACTCGCTTCACAATTATACGGTGTTAAAGACATTAGTGAACGTCACCGTCATCGTTTCGAATTTAATAACGAATACGAAACACAGATGAAAGAAGCAGGACTTACATTTAGTGGTATGAGTGAAGATAGTAAATATAAAGAAATTATTGAAATTACAGATCATCCATTTTATATTGGTGCAGTATTCCACCCAGAATTTAAATCTAGACCGACTAGACCACATCCATTATTTAAAGGATTAGTTGAAGCGGCATTAAAAGAAAAAGAAAATAATGAAAAATAAGAAACGGCGTGCTCTGCACGCCGTTTTAATATTTTAATCTGTGTAAATATTTTTTATTGAGGTTTAAATAATCGTCTAATGACGAATACGACTGCAATAATCGATATGTGATCATCGCACATGCTTTAGCATCAGCAAGTGCATTATGGTGATTATTAAATGTTATATTATAGTAACGCATTAAGTTGTCTAGACTATAGCTATCGTTTTTAATCGTTTGCCTAGCGAGTAGTACACTATCAAAATACGTCATTTCTGGAATGTCTAATTCGTACTTTAGTAATGAGTGGTATAAAACATTCATATCAAAACGAGCGTTATGTGCAACGACTGGATAATTCCCAATAAAATCCATCATATAAGGAAAAACTTCAGAAAATATTGGAGACTGTTTCGTGTCATCATACGTAATGCCGTGTACTCTAATATTACCTTCACTAAAATAAGTTTCAGGATTAATAAGTGTGTAAAATTCTTCAGTCATAAGTTGACCGTCTATTTTAACCATACCGATACTACATGCCGACACGCGACTTCTATTTGCGGTTTCAAAGTCTAAAGCGACGAACTTATTCATATTTAGGATTCGTCATCTCTTCAATTAATATATATAAGTGATAGTAAATGAATAATAGCGCAGTACCGTAAGGGTTTAACACGCGCTCAAAGTCAGGCATCGGTACAAGCTTTCGTTTAGATGAAAGGTCGATAAAGTGATGTTTTTCTTGTAACTCTTCTTTATTGTCTTTTGTCGTATTTGAAATTAAAACGTAGTCGATAAATTTTTCATCTAGCTGATCGATAAATGTTCTCACCTCATCAGTATATTCTTTTGTAATGATTAAAAGACGATCAGGTGTTGTGATTTCATCTATTGAATTTAACGGTCGAATTGACGAAAGACTTTCTTCATTATTTAAAAAATAATCTTTAAAATATGATGCCTCATTAAAAGTTTTAAGTAAAATATTACCTTCAGACATCACTGCTTGAGCAAGTAGTCGTGCAGCAATTTCTATTTCTTCTTCTTGATGTTCTATATTATTAAATATATTTGTCATTTGAGTGTGTAGTATTTTATCCATAATAACTCCTTTAATTAAATCGTTTGTTATATCGTAACATGTTGTATTCGTTGAAGAGTAAGAAATACTTATCTATAATGACAATATATATATGTGAAAAGGAGAACACAAAAGTAATGAAATATTTTATCGATACAGCAAATATGAATGAAATAAAAGAAATATATGAATGGGGTGTGCTAAGCGGAGTGACGACAAACCCGTCGCTTGTCGCAAAAGAGAAAAACATCTCATTTCACGAACGTTTAGTTGAAATCTGTGAACTCGTTGATGGCCCTGTAAGTGGAGAGGTCATCTCACTTGAAGCAGACGGTATGATTGAAGAAGGAAGAGAACTTGCAAAGTTACATGAACATATTGTAGTTAAAATACCGATGTGTGCGGAAGGTATGAAAGCAGTAAAAGTATTATCTGAAGAGGGTATTAAAACGAACGTGACGTTAATTTTCAACTCAGTACAAGCACTCACTGCAGCACGTGCAGGTGCAACGTATGTGTCACCGTTTATCGGTCGTTTAGATGACATCGGTTTAGATGGTTTAGAATTAATACGTGATATTCACGATATCTTCGTGATTCATAATATCGATACTGAAATAATCGCAGCGAGCATTCGTAACGAAGGGCATGTACATGGTGCAGCGTTAAGTGGTGCAGATATTGCGACAATTCCATATAAGGTACTTAAAAAGTTAACAGATCATCCGTTAACTGATAAAGGAATTGAACAATTTTTACAAGATTGGAACCAAAAAGACTTATAGAGTACAGGAGTGGAGATTATGGAAGAAGTCATTCAAATAAATGGTGGGAATACACTCTCTGGTGAAGTCTATGTGAGTGGTGCAAAAAATAGTGCAGTCGCATTAATACCTGCAACACTTATGGCGAGTAATGGGGAAGTCACGTTAAAAGGTTTACCAAATATTTCTGATGTTGAGACGTTGGTGAGTCTTCTCGAAGATTTAGAAATTAAAACGTCTCTTTCTAATAACACATTAACAGTGAATGCGGAAAATGCAGAAAATATCCCGTTACCAAACGAAAAGGTTGAGTCATTACGTGCGTCTTATTATATGATGGGTGCGATGCTTGGTCGATTTAAAAAAGTTGTGATCGGTCAACCGGGTGGATGTCACTTAGGACCTAGACCAATCGATCAGCACATTAAAGGTTTTGAAGCATTAGGTGCGGAAGTGACAAATGAACATGGGGCACTTCACCTTGTTGCTGAGGAACTTGTTGGTGCTAAGATTTTCTTTGACGTAGTGAGTGTTGGTGCAACGATTAACGTTATGCTTGCAGCGTCAATGGCTAAAGGACGTACGGTATTAGAAAACGTTGCAAGAGAACCGGAAATTATTGACGTCGCTACACTTTTAAATAAGATGGGTGCTAACATTAAAGGTGCAGGTACTGAGACGATTCGTATTGAAGGTGTTGAAAGTTTAAATGGGGCCTCACATACGATTATCCCTGACAGAATTGAAGCAGGGTCTTATATTTCACTTGCAGCTGCGATAGGTGACGAAGTAAAAGTTAAAAACGTTATCCCAGAGCATTTAGAAGCACTATTTTCTAAATTAGAAGAAGCGGGTGTTGAGCTAGAAATCGATGACGATGACGTTATTGTCAGACGTTCCGAAAAACTCAAACCCGTTCAACTTAAAACTCAAGTATATCCAGGGTTCGCAACGGATTTACAACAACCCATTACACCACTTTTATTTTTAGCGGATGATACAAGTAAAATTACTGAAACGGTCTACCCTGCGAGGTTTAGACATATCGACGAGTTACGTCGAATGAATGCGAACGTTGAAAATAAAGGTGGATCTGTATTTATTCATCCGTCAACATTAAGTGGCACAGATGTTTACGCATCAGATTTACGTGCAGGTTTTTGTTTAGTTATTGCTGGCTTAATGGCAGAAGGGACAACGACAATATACAACATTCACCATATTATGCGTGGATATTCAAATATTATTAAAAAGTTAGAACAGCTCGGTGCGGATATTAAACTTGTCGAAAGAGAGTAATTTTACTCTCTTTTTTATTTTTATCGATTACTTTTGTTGTGATATAATACTATATGATTAAACTCGAGGGGGAAACAATAGATGGAACGTAGTCTATCAATGGAATTAGTAAGAGTAACAGAAGCCGCAGCACTAGAAAGTGCAAAATGGGTTGGAAAAGGTCTTAAAAATGAAGCGGATGACGCAGCTACAACAGCAATGCGCCACGTATTCGACACAATCCCAATGAACGGAACTGTTGTAATTGGTGAAGGAGAAATGGACGAAGCACCAATGTTATATATTGGTGAAGAACTCGGAACTAAAGAAGGTCCAGATATCGATATCGCTGTGGACCCTCTCGAAGGTACAACAATTGTCGCTGATGGTGGTTGGAACGCATTAACAGTTATTGCAATTGCAGATAGAGGTAATTTACTACATGCACCAGACATGTATATGGATAAAATCGCAGTTGGTCCTGAAGCAAAAGGCCTCGTTGATTTAGACGCTTCAGTGACAGAAAACGTAAAAGCAGTTGCGAAAGCGAAAAACAAATCAGTTGAAGAAGTGACAGTTACATTACTTAAAAGAGATCGTAACCAACACATCATCGACGAAGTACGTGAACTCGGCGCACGTATTAAATTCGTAGATAACGGTGACGTTGCTGCAGCAATTAACACATGCTTTGATTACACAGGTGTCGATATTTTATTCGGTTCAGGTGGAGCACCTGAAGGTGTACTTGCAGCAGTTGGTATTAAATCACTTGGCGGAGATTTCCAAGGTCGTCTAATGCCTAAAAACGATGAAGAACTCGCACGTTGTAAAGAAATGGGTGTAGATCACGAGAAGAAGTTTATGCTAGAAGATCTAGTTAAAGGAGACGACGCAATCTTCGCAGCAACAGCAGTAACAGATGGTGAGTTAATGAAAGGTGTTCAGTTTAAAGGAGATTACGTGAACACTTCTAGCCTTGTCATGCGTGCAAAATCAGGAACAGTTCGTTTTATTGAAGGTAAACACTCAATGAAGAAAAAACCTAAAATGGTTGTAGAAGATAAATAATGAATTGTAAAGTCCGAGATTCAACTCGGACTTTTTATTATTTTAATCGTGATTAAATTTATTGTATAATAGCTACTTACCAACAAATATAAATGAAAAATAGATATATAAGAAAGAGTGTAATGAATGACACAAGATAATGAAAAAGTACATGAAGGTATGAAGTATGAAACTTTTGATGCTTTATATAAAGGAAATACAACAAAAGAATTAACTGCTAGAGCTAAAAATTTAAATTTACAAAACTATAGTAAGCTAAACAAGAAAGAGCTTGTCTTAGCGATTTTAGAAGCTGAGATGGCGCAAGATGGTAACTATTATATGGAAGGAATCTTAGATGATATCCAACCAGACGGTTACGGGTTTTTAAGAACGGTGAACTATTCTAAAGGTGAAAAAGATATTTATATCTCTGCATCACAAATTCGCCGCTTTGAGCTAAAAAAAGGTGACAAAGTCACTGGTAAAGTTAGAAAACCGAAAGAAAAAGAAAATTATTACGGACTCCTACAAGTCGACTTCGTTAACGACAACAACGCTGAAGAAATTAAAAAACGCCCGCACTTCCAAGCGTTAACTCCACTTTATCCTGATAAAAAAATATCTTTAGAAACAAATCCAAAAGACTATTCAACGAGAATTATGGATTTAATTACACCGATTGGGTATGGTCAACGTGGTTTAATTGTTGCGCCACCTAAAGCAGGTAAAACTTCAATGTTAAAAGAAGTTGCAACAGCAATTACTAAAAATTCGCCAGACGCTAAGCTTTTTATACTCTTAATTGGTGAGAGACCTGAAGAGGTTACGGATATTGAACGATCAGTAGAAAATGCTGAAGTGGTCTATTCAACATTTGACGAGCACCCACAACATCACGTAAAAGTTGCTGAATTATTACTTGAACGCTGTAAACGTCTCGTTGAGATGGGGGAAGATGTTATCGTACTTATGGACTCTATTACGAGACTTGCGCGTGCATATAACTTAGTCATTCCACCATCAGGTCGAACACTTTCAGGTGGACTCGATCCAGCGTCTTTATTTAAGCCAAAAGCATTTTTTGGTGCAGCGAGAAACATCGAAGCAGGTGGTAGTTTAACGATTCTAGCAACAGCACTCGTCGACACTGGTTCAAGAATGGACGATATGATTTACGAAGAATTTAAAGGAACAGGTAATATGGAGTTACATCTCGACCGTAACTTAGCAGAGCGTAGAATTTACCCAGCAATCGACATTAAACGTTCAAGTACACGTAGAGAAGACTTATTACTAGAAGAAAAAGAGCTGGAAATTTTATGGCAATTAAGAAACTTATTTACTAACCGTAGTGATTTTACAGAGAACTTTATTAAGACAATTAAACAAACTAAATCAAATGATGAATTCTTTGAAGTGCTTAGAAAAAAGATGATTGATTCAAGTAAAAAAGGTAGATAAATCATCTGATTTAATGGTTGATTTTCCTTAAAAAGGCATGTATAATATTTTAAGTATTGATAAAGGGAAAGACCCTAAATAACTCTGTTCCAGATGGTTCAGGGCAAAGGAGAAATGTTATTATGAAACAAGGTATTCATCCAGCATACCACAGAGTAAATGTTATCTGTGATTCATGTGGTACAGAATTTGAAACTGGTTCAACTTTAGAAGATGATATTAAAGTAGAAGTGTGCTCTAACTGTCACCCATTCTACACTGGACGTCAAAGATTCGCTGCAGCAGATGGCCGCGTAGAACGTTTCAACAAGAAATTTGGTTTCAAATCACAAAACGAAGAAAACTAATTGCTTAAATAGCTACACAGAGAAATTCTGTGTAGCTTTTTTTAATGTTTTAAATACGTATATCAGCATAATTAATAAGGAATTTTAATACTTTAAATAAAATAAAAGTTATTTAAATTATGATATAATTAACAAGAATCTATAAGAAAAGGACGAAAGATATGTTTGATCAACTCGATATATTAGAAGATAGATACGAACAGTTAAACGAATTGCTAAGTGACCCAGATGTCACAAGCAATCCAGATAAATTAAGAGAATACTCTAAAGAGCAGAGTGATTTATCTGAAAAAGTAGAAGTATATAGAGAATATAAATCACATAGAGATACAATTTCGGAGTCTAAAGAAATGTTAGAAGAGTCTGATGATCCGGAAATGAATGAGTTATTAAAAGAAGAGATTAAAGAATCTGAATTAATTCTTCCTGAACTTGAAGAGAAACTTAAATTCTTACTTATTCCAAAAGATCCAAACGACGACAAAAACGTTGTTATGGAAATCCGAGGAGCTGCAGGTGGAGACGAGGCGCAAATCTTCGCTGGAGACTTATTCCGTATGTATTCAAGATATGCTGAAGATCAAGGCTGGAAAATCGACGTTGTGGATAGAAGTGCATCTGACCAAGGTGGCTTTAAGGAAATCAGTTTCGTTATTAACGGAGACGGTGCGTACTCTAAACTAAAGTTTGAAAACGGCGCACATCGTGTGCAACGTGTACCTGAAACTGAATCTGGTGGGCGTATTCATACGTCAACAGCAACTGTTGCGGTACTTCCAGAAGTTGAAGAAGTTGAAGTGGATATTCGTAACGAAGATTTAAAAATCGATACGTACCGTTCAAGTGGTGCCGGTGGTCAGCACGTTAATACAACTGACTCAGCAGTACGTATTACACACTTACCAACAGGACTTGTTGTTACGTCTCAAGATGAAAAATCACAAATTAAAAACCGTGAAAGTGCAATGAAAGTTATGCGCTCTAGAATTTACGATATGATGCAACAAGAAGCAGAAGATGAATATAGTCAGCAGCGTAAACTGGCAGTTGGTACAGGTGACCGTTCAGAACGTATTCGTACGTATAACTACCCACAAAACCGTGTGACAGATCACCGTATTGGTTTAACAATTAATAAACTTGACCAAATTATCGACGGTAACTTAGACGAACTGTTAGATACGTTAATGATCGAAGATCAAAAATCTAAGTTAGAAGAGTTGAATAATGCCGAGTTTTAATGCCGCGCTTTCTGAAGCGAAAAAGACACTCTCTTTAGAAAATAAAGAACCACGTATCGTAGATATATTGATGGAAGACTTATTTTCGATGGATACGGTGTCTTTATTAGTTAACGGCCATAAAAAGATGGACGAAAAGGATTATAAACTCTTTCTAGACAGCATTAAACGTGCGTTGAACGATGAACCTGTTCAATATATTACGGGTGTTCAACACTTTTATGGAAGAATATTTAATGTAACGAGAGATACCCTCATTCCAAGGAACGAAACAGAAGAACTCGTCGAGCTTGTTTTAAATAGAACAAAAGGTGGAACTGTTGCTGATATTGGCACAGGAACAGGCGCTATAGGAATAAGTTTAAAATTAGAGAATGATGCGTTTAAAGTGTATTTAACAGATGTGTCTAAAGATGCGCTGAAAGTTGCTAAAAGTAATAAAGAAAAATTAGACGCAAATGTCGAAATACTCCACGGTGATTTATTCGAGCCAATCGTTAATAGAAATATAAAAGTAGATGTACTTGTTTCAAACCCACCATATATCGATTATAGTGAATTAGATGATATGTCAGATTCAGTTAAAAAGTTTGAGCCAAAACTTGCGTTATTTGCTAAAGAGAATGGCTTATACTTTTATAGGAAAATGATTAAATCATTAGATGATGTTTTAAATGATGGGGGTAAAGTGTTTTTTGAGATTGGCTGGAAAGAAAAAGACGATGTTATAGCACTTGTCGATAAATATTGGCCAAAATCAAAAAGAGAAGTTATTAAAGATATTAATGGAAATGACCGAATTTTATATATAGATTGGGTGAAGTAATGGATACTAAAATTTGGGGAATTACATCAGAAGACGTAAAAACGCCGTTAACCTCAGAAACGACGAGTAAACTTGAAGAAATTAAACTTGCATATGAATACGGTGAAATTGTAGCAATCCCAACAGAAACTGTTTATGGACTCGGGGGAGATGCAACAAACCCTGAAGCAATTGGAAAAATATTTCACGCGAAGAACCGTCCAGGTGATAACCCATTAATTGTTCATATTCATAACTATGAGCAACTAGAATCTTTTACGTCTTATGTTGACGATAAAGTAAAAAAACTTATGGATTATTTTTGGCCTGGACCGATTTCTTTTATCTTACCGCTTAAAGACGGAGTGCTTGCATCAAGTACTGTCGCTGAAATGGATAGCGTCGCTGTGAGAATGCCTTCACATCCTGTAGCGAGAAAGATTTTAGAATATACTCGTATTCCAATCGCGGCGCCAAGTGCGAATTTGAGTGGTAAGCCTTCACCGACAGATGCAGGTCACGTTATCAATGATTTAAATGGTGAGATTTTTGGAATTGTAGTATCTGAACAATCCGAGATTGGATTAGAAAGTACAGTATTAGATTGTACGCAATTTCCGTATAAAATCGCGAGACCTGGTCATATTTCTATCGATGAATTACAAGAAGTGTTAGAAGCAGAAGTTTTAGAGCATCAAGATACAATGGAACGTCCGATTTCTCCAGGAATGAAATATAAACACTACGCACCACGTCAGCCGATGATTGTCATTGAAGGTGGCATTAATTCAAATACGAATTTGAAAGTGCCAGACGATATTTCAAAAGAAAAAGTCGGTGTCATCGCACCAGAAACCGTTAGACAATATGTCGATAAGAATATGCAATTTGTTAGCCTTTGTAGAGATGAAGAGAGTTATAGAGAAGCGGCGAAAAATCTATATGCTGCACTGAGACATATGGACGCTTCAGATGTTGAAATTATTTACATTTATGGATTTAAACAAACTAGTGAAACTGAAGCGCTAATGAATCGTATATATAAAGCGACGGGTAACACGATTATTAAAGGGTGATATAAATGATTATATTTGTTTGTACAGGTAATACGTGTAGAAGTCCACTCGCTGAAAGTTACATGAAAACTTTGACTGATTTGCCAGTCGAATCAAGAGGCCTATTTGTAACGTCTAGTGTGGTAAATGAAAATAGCAAAAAAATTATTCAAGAAAATAATCTTGTATCACCAACAAAGCCAAAACAACTGACTTATGAAGATACTCTCGGATCTACGATTCTTGTCATGACTGAAGGTCATAAATATCAAGTGAAAAAATTAAATGCTGATGCAGATGTACATTTACTCAGTGAATACGCTGGTGAATCAGGCGATATTATGGATCCTTTTGGTGGAAATATCGACATGTATAATCATACGTTTAACGAGATTAAAAATTATATAGATAGAATAAAATAGTCATTTAGGAATCGTTTTGAAACTATAAATTAAGCATGTATAATATGAATAGGAGATGATTTCAATGAAAGTAATTGTTGCTTCAGATCACGGTGGATACAATTTAAAAACTGCGATTGTTTCACACCTTAAAGAAAAAGGTATCGATGTGGAAGATGCAGGTCCAAACTCAACAGAGTCCGTGGATTATCCCGATTATGCCAAGCCAGTCGCAACAGCAGTACAAAACGGCGAATATGACCGTGGAATACTCGTTTGTGGCACTGGAATCGGCATGAATATTGCAGCGAATAAGTATAAAGGTATTCGTGCGGCACTTGTTCACGATACATTTTCTGCGCATGCAACACGTGAACATAATAATTCGAACATATTAAATATGGGTGAGCGTGTAATTGGAACAGGTTTAGCACTCGATATCGTTGATATTTGGTTAAACACAGAATTCGAGGGTGGTAGACATGAGCGTAGAATTGAAAAAATTGAAGGATGAATTAAATGCTCTAATTGAAGAATTAGAGGAAATTGACTTTTTCTTTTCAAAAGCGTCATTAGTAATAGGATGTTCTACTTCAGAAGTGCAAGGTAAACATATCGGAAAACATAGTTCGATAGAAGTTGCCGAAATTATTTTTAATGCATTTCAAGACGTTAAAAAACGCTATGACTTAGACATCTTTTTCCAAGGATGTGAACATATCAACCGTGCGCTTACGACAACAAGAGAATCTGTCAAAAGAAATCATCTAGAAACTCAAGTAGTATCTGTTGTACCACACCGTAGTGCAGGTGGAAGCTTAAGTGAGTATGCATATCATCACCAAGATAACAGTGCTGTTGTTGAGCATGCGACAGTTGACTTAGGTATTGATATCGGGCAAACATTAATTGGTATGCATGTTAAACATGTACAGGTGCCAGTTAGAGTTGCTACTAAACAACTCGGTGAGGCACAAGTGACACTAGCAAAGTCGCGTCCAAAACTTATCGGTGGAGAACGCGCACATTATAAATGATTAAGGGAGAGGTTTAAAAATGTCTTTCATTAAGCAAGAAGATCAACAGTTATATGATGCAATTCAAAAGGAATTTGATCGTCAAAACGAAAATATTGAGTTAATCGCTTCAGAAAACTTCGTATCAGAAGCAGTACTAGAAGCACAAGGTAGCGTATTAACGAACAAATATGCCGAAGGTTATCCAAATAAACGTTATTACGGTGGATGTGAATATGTTGATATTGCTGAAGATTTAGCACGCGATCGTCTAAAAGAAATCTTTGGAGCGGAACACGCAAACGTACAACCACACTCTGGTTCTCAAGCAAACATGGCAGTGTATTTCTCTGTGTTAAACCCTGGAGATACAATTTTAGGTATGAATTTATCTGACGGTGGTCACTTAACACACGGTGCACCAGTAAACTTTAGTGGTAAATTATTTAACATCGTAAGTTACGGAGTATCTAAAGAAGATGAAGCAATCGATTACGATGAATTACGTGAAATTGCAATTAAAGAACAGCCGAAATTAATCATCGCTGGTGGTAGTGCATATGCATTACAAATCGACTTTAAAAAGTTTAGAGAAATTGCAGACGAAGTTGGTGCTTACCTAATGGTGGATATGGCACACATCGCTGGATTAGTTGCAGCTGGATTACATCCTAACCCAGTTGAATATGCAGACTTTGTAACATCAACAACGCATAAAACTCTTCGTGGGCCACGTGGTGGAATTATCTTAACTAAAAAGGAACATGCGAAAAAGATTGACTCAAACATTTTCCCTGGTATTCAAGGTGGTCCTTTAATGCATGTTATTGCAGCAAAAGCAGTTGCATTTAACGAAGCACTACAACCTGAATTTAAAGAATATCAAGAGCAAGTAATTAAAAATGCAAAAGTACTTGCAGAAAAATTACAAGAGAACGGTTTAAGAATTGTTTCTGGACGTACTGAAAATCACTTAGTATTAGTAGATACAAAAGTATTCGGTTTAACTGGTAAACAAGCAGAAGAAGCGTTAGACAAAGTTGGAATTACGGCAAACAAAAACACAATTCCATTCGAAACTGAATCACCATTTGTAACTAGTGGTTTACGTATGGGGACACCTGCAATGACAACTCGTGGATTTAAAGAAGCGGAAATGGAAGAAGTTGCAGACATCATCATCGAAACATTAACTAAAGAGAAAAACGGAGAAAGCTTAGATGGAATCCACGATAGAGTAGTGGCTCTTACTAAAAAATTCCCGTTATACGATCACAAATAGGAGAGAGACTATGACAAGAGTAAGCGTAATGGATCATCCATTAATTCAGCACAAGCTCGGGTATATCCGTGACAAAAACACTTCTACAAAAGAGTTTAGAGAACTCGTTGATGAAGTTGGAATGCTTATGGCTTATGAAATTACTAGAGAATTATCACTTGAAGATGTAGAGGTTGAAACACCAATTGGCCCAACGATTGCAAAACGTTTAAGTGGTAAAAAGATTTGTTTAGTACCGATTTTACGTGCTGGATTAGGAATGACTGAAGGTATTCATAAACTTATTCCATCGGCACGTGTTGGGCATATTGGCTTGTACCGTGACCCAGAAACACTCGAAGCAGTGGAGTACTATGCGAAATTTCCAAGTGATATCGAAGAAAGAGACATTCTAGTCATCGACCCAATGCTCGCAACAGGTGCAAGTGCAATAGAAGCAATTTCTGCAATCAAAAAACGCGGTGCAACTAAAATTAGATTTATTTGCTTAATCGCAGCACCTGAAGGTGTGAAAGCATTAGAAAAAGCACATCCTGATGTTGATATTTACATTGGTGCACTTGACGAAAAACTCGATGAAAATAGCTATATTATCCCAGGACTTGGCGATGCTGGAGACCGTCTTTTTGGCACGAAATAATTATAAGGAGTAATATTATGAAAAAGCGTATTATGGTCGTATTTGGTACAAGACCAGAAGCGATTAAAATGGCGCCACTTGTTAATGAGTTGAAAAAATCTAAACATCTTGAACCAATTGTCGTTGTCACAGCGCAACACCGTGAGATGTTAGATCAAGTGTTAAAGGCGTTTAATATTACTCCAGACTATGACTTAGATGTGATGAGAGCGAACCAAACGCTCTCTCACATTACAAGTCGTGTTCTAGAGAGAATTGAATCGATAATTAAAGAAGAAGCACCAGACATGGTACTCGTCCATGGAGATACTACAACAACATTTGCAGCAGCACTCGCTGCATTTTATCAAGAGGTAAGTGTTGGTCATGTAGAAGCTGGTTTACGTACATATGATAAATATGCACCGTATCCTGAAGAGTTAAATAGGCAAATGACGACCCGTTTGTCAGATTTACACTTTGCACCAACGATTCGTGCAAAAAATAATTTGCTTAATGAAAATGTAAGTAGTAATTCTATATTTGTTACAGGTAATACGGTAATTGACGCGCTAAATACGACAGTAACCTCATCGTATAAAAGCGGCGTGTTAGATGAATATGAAGGTAAAAGAATCATCTTACTCACCGCGCATAGAAGAGAAAACCTTGGAGAACCGATGAAAAGGATTTTCCAGGCGATGAAAACTATAGTCAACACACACCGTGACGTTGTCATAATTTATCCAATGCATAAAAACCCAAAAGTGCGTGAACTTGCATCTAAATATTTAAATCATGAACGCATCCAGCTAATTGAACCACTTGAAGTGCTAGATTTTCATAATTTTGCAGCAAAAAGTGAGATCATTTTAACGGATTCCGGTGGAATTCAAGAGGAAGCACCATCTTTAAATAAACCTGTACTCGTTCTTAGAGATGTAACTGAACGCCCAGAGGGTGTTGAAAGTGGTGTGCTAAAGCTCGTTGGTACTGATTATAATGAAATCGTTAATAGTACAAATGAGCTATTAAGAAATGAAAAATTATATAAAGAAATTTCAAACGTAGAAAATCCATACGGAGATGGTCAAGCAAGTATTCGAATAATTGAGAGTATTTGCTATTTTTACGGTTTAATATCAGAAAGACCAAAAGATTTTAGTAACAGTTAATATGTTATTAAATTAGCAATAAATGCGTTGACACTAGGGTATATAATTGGGTACACTTTATTAGTGTGCAATCAATACATATATGCCTAGATTACACTTAAGGAACATGTAAAATGACACTTTTAAAAGGATTTTCAAACTTTTTTACGAAGCCATTTATAATAGTCTTTGTTCTGGAGTTTGTGTCATTAATTTTTCTCGACAGATTAATCGTCAGAAGTTTAATACTCGGTACGATTATCTCAGTGTTTATGGCATTTAGTTGGTATTCCAACTATTATAAAGCATTGCATCATCAGCAAAGAATTTTGACCACTGGTACAGTTACAAGAGTGATTCTTGTCATTCTCGCCTGTATAATTTGGTATAAATTTAGTGCTGACTTAAATATGATTGCGATAACGGTTGGTCTTATGACTACATACGTGATTATATTTGTGAATGCAGTTAGACATTTTAGACAATGAAAGAGGTGAAGAAATGGATCACGGAAGTCCGACGTATGAGATTAACATCGGTGGCATACCTATCGTCTTTGATTTAGCAACTAGTTTCATGATTATTGTCACTTGTTTAGTCGTTTTCTTCTTAATGTTTTTCTTAACAAGAAATTTAGCGATTAAGCCAACTGGTAAACCTCAACTATTTGTTGAATGGTTAATGAACTTTGTTAAAGGTATCATTTCAAGTAATATTGCTTGGCGTGAAGGTGCGCGCTTTCACTTCTTTGCGCTCACATTAATTTCATTCATATTCGTGGCAAACTTTATTGGTATACCATTTACCTTTGTGTCGCCCGAAAACAATCTGTGGTGGAAATCACCGACGGCTGATCCAACTGTAACGTTAACACTTGCAGGACTCATGATAGTTCTCACACACTATTACGGTGTGAAGATGAAAGGATTTAAAGAGTATGCAAAAGACTATGGACGTCCAGTTTGGTTCTTAGTACCAATTAAAATTCTTGAAGAGTTCACGTATAACTTAACACTTGGTTTACGTTTATACGGAAATATTTACGCTGGAGAAATCCTACTTACACTACTACTTGGACTTGTAACGACAGGTGGTATTTTAGGATTTGCTGGTGGTATCATACCGATGATGGTATGGCAAGGATTTAAAACATTCATAGGTGCTTTACAAGCATTTATTTTCGTTATGTTATCAATGGTTTATTTAGCACATAAGATGCAAGATGACCATTAATATAAAAAATAAAAAATTATATAAACATATTTAGGAGGAAGTTTTTTATGGCTTTATTAGCAGCAGGTATCGCAGCTGGTCTTGCAGGACTTGGCGGTGCGTTAGGTATTGGTTTAGTTGTTTCGAAAACAGTTGAAGGTGTTGCACGTCAACCAGAATCTCGTGGTCCATTAATGACAATCATGTTCATCGGTGTTGGGGTAGTTGAGGCGACTCCAATTATTGCGATTGTTATTGCATTCTTATTAATGTTCGCACTATAAATAATTAGAGGCGAAGTCTTGCTAGATTTCGCCATTTCTTATGTAACCTTGGTATTGTGAACTTTCTTGAAAGGAGTGTACATAGTGGAACTACTAATTTTAGGCGCTGCACCATCATCGATTCCAACGGCTTTTGGTACAGGACTCGTCTTACTCGTGAGCTTCTTAGTACTACTTTTTGCTCTTTCATATTTTGTATGGGAGCCAGTTAAAAAAGTGATGGACGATCGTGAGCAGTTAATTCACGATGATATCCAGAGCGCTGAAAATGCGAAACGTGATGCAGAAGAACTTCGCAAGAAAAACGAGGAAATCCTTTCTAACACGCAAGCTGAAATTAGCGAAATGTTTGAAAAGTCTCGTGAAGAAGCGAAAAAACAACAACAATCTATTATTGATGAAGCTACAATAAATGCTAAAAGACTTATGTCTGATGCAGAGAAAGATATTGAGCAAGAGAAAAAGAAAGCAGTTCGTGAAATTAACGACCAAGTTGCTGACTTATCAGTATTAATTGCTCAAAAAGTTATACAAAAAGAATTGTCTCCACAAGATCAAAAAGATCTCATTGACAAGTACCTACAGGAAGCAGGGGATAAATAATGAGTTTAGCTAAACAGTATGCAAATGCCCTGTTTGACGTAGTTAACAAACATAATGAACTCGAAGAAGCACTAACAGATTTAACTGAGGTAAAAAAAGTTGTGGAAGAAGTTAAGGGGCTTGAAGAATTCATGATTAACCCTAAAATTTCTAAAGCAACAAAGCTAACTACGATTCGTGACAGCTTCAAAGGGACAAATCAATATGTGTTCAATATGTTACTTGTATTGACTGAGAAAAAACAATTCTCAATTGTTTCTGATATTCAAAAAGAATTTACTTATCTTTATAACGAACATCACAATCAAGCAAATGTCATTATCGAATCTGTATATCCATTAGAAGAGGAACAAATTGCTAAAATCGGAGAGATTTTTAAAGCGAAAACAGGATATGACAAATTATTGATTGAAAACAAAATAAACGAATCTTTAATCGGTGGATTTAGAGTACTTGTTGGATCTAAAGTATACGACGACTCAGTTCTACTGCAACTAAGAAAAGTTAAAGACCGTTTTAAAAGAACGAAGAATATTTAAGGAGTGAAATTTCTATGGCAATCAAGGCTGATGAAATTAGTGCTCTTCTCAGAAGTCAAATAGAAAACTATGAAGCTGACATGGAAGTGTCGGACGTTGGTACAGTTACTGAAGTTGGTGACGGTATCGCAGTTGCTCATGGTTTAAACGATGCGATGGCGGGAGAGTTACTTGAGTTTTCTAACGGTGTGTTAGGCCTAGCTCAAAACCTTGAAGAAGACGAAGTTGGTATCGTTATTCTTGGACCATATTATGATATTAAAGAAGGCGACGAAGTTAAACGTACTGGTAAAATCATGGAAGTTCCAGTAGGTGAAGAACTTATCGGTCGTGTTGTAAACCCACTTGGACAACCAATTGACGGTAAAGGTCCAATCAGTACAACAAAAGCTCGTCCTGTAGAAAGTCCAGCTACAGGTGTAATGGACCGTAAATCGGTATTTGAACCATTACAAACAGGAATTAAAGCGATTGACGCTTTAGTACCAATTGGACGAGGTCAACGTGAGTTAATCATCGGAGACCGTCAAACAGGTAAAACTACGCTTGCAATCGATACAATCTTAAACCAAAAAAATGAGGATATGATTTGTATTTACGTTGCAATCGGACAAAAAGAATCTACAGTACGTTCAACTGTTGAAACATTCCGTAAGCACGGTGCATTAGACTACACAATCGTAGTAAGTGCAGGTGCATCTGACCCAGCTCCATTACTATACATCGCGCCATATGCTGGTGTATCTATGGGTGAGGAGTTCATGTTCAATGGTAAACACGTACTAATCGTATACGATGACTTAACAAAACAAGCGCAAGCTTACCGTGAAATGTCATTACTATTACGCCGTCCACCAGGTCGTGAAGCATTCCCAGGGGACGTATTCTACCTACACAGTCGCTTACTTGAGCGTGCAGCGAAATTAAATGATGATTTAGGTGGCGGTTCGATTACTGCGTTACCATTCGTTGAAACGCAAGCAGGAGATATTTCTGCGTTCGTACCGACAAACGTAATCTCGATTACAGACGGCCAGATTTTCTTACAGTCTGACTTATTCTTCTCGGGTGTACGTCCAGCAATCAACGCAGGACTTTCAGTATCACGTGTCGGTGGTTCAGCACAAATTAAAGCGATGAAGAAAGTTGCTGGTACACTTCGTTTAGACTTAGCGGCTTACCGTGAGTTAGAAGCATTCGCTCAGTTCGGTTCTGATTTAGATAAAGCAACAGCAGCTAAGTTAGAGCGTGGTAAGCGTACAGTTGAAGTACTTAAACAAGGTGAAAACCAACCACTTCCTGTTGAAGAGCAAGTTGCGATTCTTTACGCACTAGTTAATGGATACTTAGATGATATCGCAGTTCAAGATATCACACGTTTCGAAAAAGAATTCTTAGAGTGGCTAAACGCTAACAACAAAGAATTATTAAACGGTATTCGTGAAACAGATGCACTTCCAGAAGAGGATGCATTCGACAACGCAATTAACAACTTTAAAAAGTTATTTAACAGTAGCAAATAATATATGACACTATTGATATAAAGGATGGTGAAATCATGGCTTCATTAAGAGAAATTAAAGGGCGCATTAATTCAACTGAAAAAATGAGTCAGTTAACGAGTGCAATGAACATGGTCGCGAACTCAAAACTCGGTCGTTCAGAACAAAACACTAAAAATTTCCGTCCATATATGGATCGAATGGAAGAAACAATCCAAGCGATTGCTGCAGGTGGAAATAGTGTTCACCCTATGTTAACAGAGCGTCCTGTCAAGCGTGTTGGGTACATTGTAATCTCAAGTGATACGGGTAAAGCAGGTCCATACAACGCAAACGTTATTAAAGCAATAACGACAGAAATAGATGAACGCCATAACGGTAACCAAGACGAAGTATCACTTATGGTTCTCGGTAAAATGGGATATGACGTATTAAAACTACGTGGCTATAAGATTGATGACTACCGTCTCGGGTTACCAGATCAGCCATCATTTTCGGATGTGAAAAAAATAGCTGCAGCAGCAATTCGTGAGTTCGAAGAAGAAAAAATCGACGAACTTCATATCATTTATAACGAGTTCATTAGTATTCTTGAACAAAAAGTAACAGTTAGAAAGTTACTTCCAATGTCTGAAGAGGATTTAGAAACGAACAATGAGTACACTCATCTCGCTTCTTATGAATTCGAGCCAGATAAAGAAACGATACTTTCAGAGTTATTACCACAATATGCTGAAGCTATTATATATGGTGCTTTACTTGAAGCGAAAACAAGTGAGCATGCTGCCCGTATGACAGCGATGAAAGCTGCTACGGATAACGCAAACGAATTGATTGGTGATTTAACATTGTCTTACAACAGACTAAGACAAGCTGCAATTACACAAGAAATTACAGAAATTGTAAGTGGTGCACAAGCACAAGAATAATTAATTATAGGAGGAACTCAAATGGCTTTAGGACACGTGGTCCAAGTTATGGGACCTGTTGTAGACGTGCGTTTTGAAGAAGGTCAATTACCTGAGTTAATGAACGCACTCACAATAGATCATAAAGGTGAAACTGAAGAAGATTCAATTGCACTTACTTTAGAAGTTGCGCTTCACCGTGGAGACAACACAGTAAGAACAATTGCTATGAGTTCTACAGATGGTATTCAGCGTGGTATGGAAGTAGTAAACACTGGTAAACCTATATCAGTACCTGTTGGTAATGCCACTTTAGGACGTGTATTTAACGTTTTAGGTGAAACTATCGACCTTAAAGGTCAAATTCCTGAATCAGAACTCAGAAATCCAATTCACCGAGACGCTCCAGAATTTGAGGATCTGTCAGTAGCGACAGAAATTTTAGAAACTGGTATTAAAGTAGTAGACTTATTAGCACCTTACACTAAAGGTGGTAAAGTTGGATTATTCGGTGGTGCCGGAGTAGGTAAAACTGTATTAATCCAAGAATTAATTCACAACATCGCTCAAGAACACGGTGGTATTTCAGTATTCGCTGGTGTTGGAGAGCGTACACGTGAAGGTAACGACTTATACTTTGAAATGTCTGACTCAGGAGTTATCGAGAAGACAGCGATGGTATTTGGTCAAATGAACGAGCCACCTGGTGCTCGTATGCGTGTTGCATTAACAGGATTAACGATGGCAGAATACTTCCGTGACGTAGAAGGTCAAGACGTATTACTCTTCATCGACAATATTTTCCGTTTCACGCAAGCAGGTTCAGAGGTATCAGCACTTCTTGGACGTATCCCATCTGCCGTTGGTTACCAACCGACACTTTCTACAGAAATGGGGCAACTTCAAGAACGTATTACTTCAACAAACAAAGGATCAGTTACGTCAATTCAAGCAGTATTCGTACCAGCGGATGACTATACTGACCCAGCACCAGCTCAAACATTCGCACACTTAGACGCGACGACAAACTTAGAACGTAAAATTTCAGAAATGGGTATTTACCCTGCGGTAGACCCACTTGCATCAACATCACGTGCATTATCACCAGCAATCGTTGGTGAAGAACACTACAACGTTGCTCGTGAAGTTCAAGCAACATTACAAAAATACTCTGAATTACAAGATATTATTGCAATCTTAGGTATGGACGAGTTATCAGAAGAAGACAAAGAAGTCGTTGCACGTGCACGTCGTATTCAGTTCTTCTTAAGTCAGAACTTCCACGTAGCTGAACAATTTACAGGTCAAAAAGGTTCATATGTTCCGGTTTCTCAAACTGTAGAAGATTTCAAAGCAATCTTAGAAGGTAAATATGACCATGTACCTGAAGACGCGTTTAGACTTGTTGGAGATATGTCACAAGTTCTTGAAAAAGCTCGCGAGATGGGTGCAGAAGTTTAATAACAGGAGGTTAGTTTTATGAGTACAATTGCATTAGATGTAGTTACTCCTAACGGTTCTGTTTTTACTGATGATAACTGTGAAATTGTCATCTTGGAATCAACACAAGGTGAGCTAGGGGTTATGGCAGGCCATATTCCAACAGTCACACCTTTAAAGATCGGAAGCGTAAGAGCTAAAATCGACGGTCAATTTGAATATCTAGCGATTACAGATGGTTTTGCAGAAATTCGAGGCGATAAAGTTACAGTATTAACTCAAGCAGCAGAATTTGCAGAAGACATTGACACAGATCGTGCACTTGCAGCACGAAAAAGAGCAGAAGAACTCTTAAAACGTGCTCAAGAAGAAGAGATTGACGAAGTTCGTGCCGAACTCGCATTCCAAAGAGCGATTAACCGTTTGAATATTTCAGAATATAAATAGTAAAAAAGTCTAAGGGAAACCTTAGACTTTTTTTAAGGAGTTTTTAAATGTTTTTATCTCAAATTGCTCTCATGAAAATTATATTACATATTGCTTGTTCAATTTTTGCGTTTTATATATTAGATTGTTTAAAAGTCGATATGATTTTTAAAAAAGGACATGTAGCAAAAATTAGAATGTTTTATATACTAGTAGCAATCCTACTAGGTACAAGCATGTCAAATTTCATCATAGATATATTTGTAGAAACACAAAACCTTCAGCTACTATTTGGCTAAATGCTTTACACTAGTGAAGTAAGTCTATAAAATTAAATTATTGAGTATTATGTGGAGTGAGAATATGGAAAGAATTATTGTTAAGGGTGGGCGCAAGCTGAGTGGTAGTGTAAAAATCGAAGGTGCTAAAAACTCAGTTCTGCCAATATTAGCAGCGTCTCTCTTAGCTTCAAAAGGTGAATCTGTTATTTCAAACGTTCCAGAATTATCAGATTGTAAAACATTAGTTGATTTATTAAGTGTATTAAATGCAGATGTAAAATTAGAAAAAAATAGAGTGTATATAGATGCAAGTGAAGAATTATCCATTTCAGCACCGTACGATTTAGTGAGTAAAATGCGTGCATCAATGCTCGTTATGGGTCCATTACTTGGTCGTTATGGTCACTGTCAAGTTGCGATGCCAGGAGGTTGTGCGATTGGTAGTCGACCAATTGAACAGCACTTAAAAGGTTTTGAAAAGATGGGAGTTGAATTTAGTACGACAGATGGTTTTATCGAAGGTAAAACAGAAGGTCGATTAAAAGGTTCTAAAATTCATTTAGACTTCCCAAGTGTTGGTGCGACTCAAAACTTAATGATGGGTGCAGCACTTGCTGATGGTGTGACGCATATTGAAAATGCAGCGATGGAGCCAGAAATTGTAGATCTTCAAAACTATATTAACCGTATGGGTGGTAAAGTTATTGGTGCTGGTACTGGTCACATTAAGATTACTGGTGTAGAGGAATTAACAGGCACTAAGCATACAGTAATTCCAGATAGAATTGAAGCAGGGACGTTCATGGTAGCTGCAGCAATCACTAGAAGCGATGTTTTAATTGAAAATATCGTAATTGAACATTTAAGCGCGGTTGTTTCTAAATTAGAAGAAATCGGTGTGAAGTTTGTTGAAGAAGGTGATAACGTTCGAGTTATCTCATCGGAACCATTAAAAGCAACAGATATTAAAACATTGCCACATCCAGGATTTCCAACTGATATGCAGAGTCAATTAATGGCGCTGTTATTAACGCTAGATGGTACGAGTATTGTGACAGAAACAATCTTTGAGAACCGCTTTATGCACGTGACAGAATTCAATACGATGAACGCTGATATTTCACTACAAGATAACCACGCAGTCATCCGTGGTGGTCAAGAATTACACGGTGCAAGAGTTAGAGCGACAGACTTAAGATCAGCTGCAGCTTTAATACTCGCAGGATTAGTTGCAGAAGGTTACACAATTGTCACAGAGCTTCATCACTTAGACCGTGGATATGTTGGTTTCCATAAGAAATTGAAGGCTTTAGGTGCGGATATCGAACGTGTCACAGAGTCTGAACTAGAGCATGTCTAATTTTGAGGTGAGTTATGAAAAAAGAGACTAAGATTGTCCACCGCAGATTTCCGATGTTAGTACGATTATTACTCTATATTTATGTAGCATTAATGCTCGTTGTGATTGGTTTGATGATCGGCTACGGAATATTAAGTAATCCGTTTGAAGTATTTAGAATTGAAACGTGGCAACATATTAGAGACTTAATGAGAGGATAGTTATTATGCTTACTTACGATCAAATAAAAGCGATAATCCCGCATCGCCCACCATTTCTTTTGATTGACCGTATCGAAGAAATTGTCCCTGGAGAAAAAGCGGTCGGTATAAAACAAGTATCTGGGAACGAGCCGTTTTTTGAAGGGCATTTCCCAGAATATGCAGTAATGCCAGGTGTGTTAATTGTAGAGGCACTTGCACAAACAGGAGCAGTAGCACTACTACAAGAAGAAGAATTTAAAGGTAAACTTGCATTTTTTGCAGGTATTGATAAATGCCGCTTTAAACACCAAGTAACACCTGGAGATACGTTAGAGTTAACAGTAGAAATTACACGTATAAAAGGACCAATTGGTAAAGGAAAAGCTATTGCGAAAGTCGGAGATAAGATTGCTTGTCAATGTGAAATTACATTTGCAATATCAGATCCAGCTAAATAAAGCTGGATCTTTTTTTATATGCTAACTTTAATTTTTATATTATAAATAACTTAAGTTTATAAAAAATATATGAAGAATAATTAAAATATAGCCAATTATCAGTTAGAAATTTTAAAAATTGATATTTGTTTAATATGAATAGTCGGTGTATATTCTTTTTAAGAAAGGAGAACACATACATTTTAGTTCAAATAATTGATGAGTTAATTCCCTTAAATTTGTCTGATTAAACCACTGCTTTAATAAGAAAAATGTAGATTCTTTTCATACTCACACACTCAAAAAACCTTAAGATTTTAGAGCTGCGTCTAATAATCTTAGGGTTTTTAAATTTTTAGATATATTAAAATTATGAGATTGAATTGTAACATTTCTGTAAAAAATAGGTAAAAGCTTTATATAGTTGTAACCTATGAAATGGGATTATTTGTTAGTATAGTATTCGTCTTTGAAAAATTTATTTATTAATGAGAAATAATTTCGTGGGGGATATATAGATTATGAAAAAATCAGTTATGAGTTTAGGTGCAGCTGGATTATTACTTGCTACTGGTAGTATCGGAATGGCAGCAAATGCAAAAGAGGGTTCATCTACAATTAAAGAAGATGACGCATTAGCAACTATTGGAACTGAATATAGATCATCTATTCAAGAAATAAAGAAAGAAAATAAATTAAAAGCTGATCGTGACATTAAAGCTAAAGAATTATCAGCAAAAGATCTAAAAGCGAAAAAGAAAGAAGATAAAGAAAATACAGTAGCGAACGCTTCAGCACCTGTTGAAGAGGTAGAGGAAGTTGAAGAAACTAAAGAAGCTGTAGAAGTTTTTGAAGAAGATGTGGTTGAAGATGTTGAAACGTACAATGAACCGGTAGAGGAAAATGTAATTGAAGAGTACGAAGAAAACACTCAACAAGAATCACAAGCTTCAGCACCAGCAAATGACGGTTTAAACTGGGGTGGACTTGCAGCATGTGAATCAGGTGGTAACGCAAGCGCCGTAGATCCAAGTGGTACATATCATGGTCTATATCAATTTGACGCGGGCACTTGGCAATCAGTAGGTGGAAGCGGGGTTGCTTCACAAGCATCAGCTGAAGAGCAAACAATGCGAGCACAAATGTTATATGAACAAAGAGGCTCAGCACCTTGGCCAGTATGTGGTGCAAACTTATAATTATAAGTTTACCGATTAACATTCAGTTAATCGGTTTTTATTTTCTTTATTATAAAAACGCTTTCAATTACAATGAAGAAGTTGTACGCTTATATTAGATATTTTTCTAATAGGAGGAAGTTTAATGGTAATGGCTATATGGCAAACAGAGAAAGACCGAATCAATCTTTTAAAAAAACTCGTAAAGCACAATTCAGTGACATATTCTGAGGGAGAAAGACAATTCCCTGACTTAGTGAAAAATGAACTATTAAAAACAGATTACTTTAAATCCAATGAAGAAAATATCCATTTCGCATATACTACAGACGATAGACGAGCAGTTCTCGCACATTATGAATCGAATAATACTAAAGATACTGTCGTTTTAATTAGTCACTTCGATACGGTTGGTATTGAAGATTTTGGAGACTATAAAAATGATGCATTTAATATCGATAAAATTACAGAAATATTTAAGTCAGATCATACTTATTTAAACGAAGATGCTATAAAAGATATTGAAACAGATGATTATTACTTTGGACGCGGAAGTATGGATATGAAGCCAGGTTTAATGCTTCATATGTCTTTAATCGAAAAAGCGGCGATTGAAAACTGGGATATTAACCTTATTTTAATTACAGTACCCGATGAAGAAGTTAGTTCTAAAGGGATGCGAGCTGCGGTTAAAAAGTTAAATGATATTCGTAAAGAAAAAGATTTAGATATTGTACTGCACTTAAATAGTGAACCAACATTCCAGCAAGCATCTGGATCAAATACTCACTACATATACTCAGGTACAATTGGTAAACTTATGCCTTCAGTGTACGTGTATGGGAAAGAAACACACGTAGGTAATGCAATGAATGGCATTAGTTCAAACTGGTTAATGAGTTTTATCAATAGAAAAATTGAATATAATGATTCATTTACAGAAACGTATAAGAATGAATCCACACCACTTCCAGTATCACTCATGATGCGTGATTTAAAAGATCAGTACGATGTTCAAACACCCTTTAGAACAGTTAGTTTATATAATCTATTTATATTTAAGAAAACAGCAGCAGATATTTTTAATACATTTAACGAGCTCGTAAAATCATCAGTAAAAGATGCTGAAGAAGTCATGCACACGTTTGATGACGGTATATATAAAGATAACAACATGACAATCAACACACTAAAATATGAAGAGTTAATTGAACAAGCAATTGACACTCACGGTAGAGATAAAGTACACGAACTATTAAATAGTGTCGAAAAAAATCAAGATGATCATTTACAATGTATTGAAGCGGTCGATAAACTTATGATGTCTATGCGTCATATCGGACCGACAGTCGTCACTTTTTTCACGCCACCGTATTATCCAGCGACAAATAGTTCTGAAGATGTTCTTGTCACTGATATCATTAAAACAATTGAAAAAACAAGTAAAAATTTAAATCGTGAAGTTGAACATATACACTTTTTTAATGGTATATGTGATTTAAGTTATGTAAAATATGATACGAGTTATGAAAGTGACCAAATGTTCAGTTACAACACACCGACATTTAATACGACATATATGATACCATTTGAAGATATAAAAGAAATTTCCGCACCCGTACTAAACTGCGGACCGATTGGAAAAGATGCGCATAAGGTAACAGAAAGAATTTTAAAGCCAAGTGCATTTAAAGAGCTTCCAATCGTTTTAGAGTCGATTATTAAGACGCACTTTGTAAAATAGAGGAGAATTATTATGACTTTACCAGTAGCACTTACAATATCTGGTTATGACCCAACAGGCGGTTCAGGTGTTAATGCAGATTTAAAAACATTTCAAAATTTAAATGTTTACGGTATGTCAGCAATTACAAATTTAACTGCTCAAAACTCTCAAGGGATTCAAGAAATTTTAAATATTCCAGATGACTTTTTAGAAAAGCAATTGAAGAGTATTTTTGAAGATTCTATACCATTTACAATGAAATCCGGAATGATTACAAGTATTTATATGATTGAAACTATTACGAAATATGTAAAAAACTATCATATTCCATTCGTTGTCGATCCGTATATCTTTTCTAGAGAAGGCGAGAGAATTTTATCTCAAGAGGCGACAGCCATACTTACGAAAGAACTTCTCCACCATGCGGCAGTGGTGACACCGAATCTTAAAGAAGCAGAAGCACTTACAGGGATTGATATTCAGTCAGAAAAAGATATCGATACTGCGGCTAAAATTTTCCTGCGAGAAATTGGAGTAAAAGCAGTCATTATTAATGACAGTAACATTACAGGTAAAGCTTGTGACTATCTATTTACAAAAAACAATTCGTTAACGCTAACTGAAGAAATTGTCGATACGAAAAATAAACGTGGAAGCGGTAGTACATTCTCAGCAGTGATTACTGCTGAAATTGCGAAAGGGAATAGTTTAGAGAATGCATTTAAAAAAGCAAAACGCTACGTCACGTTAGGTTTACAAAATAGTTTAGACATCGGAAAAAAAGATGGTCCAATTAATCATTTTATAGACATTGAGTAAGGAAACACGTTATATTTTCTCTGTAAATGTAATGTTAAGTATGGTACAATCACTCTTGTATATAAAATTAGAGGTGAAATTATGGCTAAAAAATGGCTATTTCCGTTAACGATGGGCCTCGTCTTGTTTTTAGCAGGATGTGACTATTCTGAGCCTGAAAACAGAGATGGTTTTTTCTTTAATACATTTGTTCAACCAATGGATAACTTACTTCATTGGCTCGGTGATAATTTAAACCATAACTACGGTCTAGCGATTATTGTTTTAACACTCATTGTTCGTTTAATCATCTTTCCATTTATGATGAAAACATATAAAAACCAAATGATGATGCGTGAAAAAATGAAAATCGTTAAGCCTGAAATGGAAGATATTCAGCACCGTATGAAAGTTGCAACAACACAAGAAGAAAAAATGGCTGTGCAACAAGAGATGATGGCTTTATACAAAAAGCATGATATTAACCCGTTAAACGTTGGGTGTTTACCGATCTTAATTCAAATGCCAATCGTTATGGCATTATTCTTCGCTTTAAAATATCCATCACCAGGTGGTATTACAAAATACCCAGATTTCTTATGGATGGATTTAACAGAGCGTAGTTTTATTATGATCGCAATTGCGGTTTTAGTTTACGCAATACAAGCTTATGTTTCAATGATGTTCTTACCTGAAGAACAACAAAAACAAATGAGATTATTTATGTTTATCTCACCACTGATGATTTTATGGATTTCATTCATTTCACCTTCAGCTTTACCATTATACTGGGCAGTTGGTGGTGCGTTCTTAGTTCTTCAAACGATTATTGGTAACTTATACTACCGTAAAAAAGTCGATGAGGAAATGGCACCAATTTTAGAAGCACACTATAAAGAACAAGCTGAGAAAGAAAGAAAACGTCAAGGTGCAAAAGTTAAACCGAATAAGAAACGTAAATAATACAAAAATCCCGATTTAGCAATTTGCTAAATCGGGATTTTTAATTATAGTATCGGTGCAATTAAATTTGCGATACCTTCTTTAAATTTAATCCACTTGCTTCTTGAATTATAAACTTCAGGAGATAATATTTTAGAGTATAATGCGTCTTTTTCAAACTGTAATCTATTTTGAATTGCTTCTTTTTCATCAAATATAAATGCGTTAACTTCAAAGTTTAATGCGTAACTACGGTTGTCCATGTTACAAGAACCAATGGACACGACTTCGTCATCAATAATCATCACTTTTTGATGCAAGAATCCGCGTTCGTAAATATATACATTCGCACCAATCATCGCGAGTTCTCCAACGTTATGATATGTTCCCCAATATACGAATGGATGGTCTGGGAATGGGGGGATCATTATATTAACTTCGATTCCAGAGAGAAGTGCAATTTTGATTGCTTCTATCATGGAAGAGTCTGGTATAAAGTATGGTGATTGAATGTAAATTGATTTTTTTGCAGAGTTAATCATCTTTATATACCCATATTTGATTTGTTGCCAATCTTCGTCAGGACCACTCGCCGCAATTTGCATTGCCGTATCTCCAATGACAGGTATTTCAGGGAAATAGCGTGGGTGATGTGATAAGTTATCGCGCGTTGCGTGTGAGTTCCAATCGAGCATAAATCTTAATTGAAGAGATTTTACTGCATTACCTTGAACACGTATATGTGTGTCTCTCCAGTAACCAAACTTTTTACTAAGTCCTATATATTCTTCACCGACATTTGTTCCACCAGTATATCCAATTTTACCATCGATGATGACGTTTTTACGGTGGTTTCTGTTATTCATACGTGGGTTAATTAATGCGAGTCGACTTGGGAAGAATGCTTCGACTTTACCGCCGTAGTCACGTAGTTCTTTAAAGTTTTTAAGTTTTAAAGAACGAGATCCAATGTCGTCATATAAGATTTTAACATCGACACCTTCTTTTTGTTTTTTAACGAGTGCATCGTAAAACTTTTGACCAAGTGAGTCTAATTTAAAAATATAAAATTGAAAATGAATATGATCTTGTGCATTTTCAATATCTTGGAGCATTTGATCAAAAAATTCTGTCGTCTCATAAAATGTTTCAACTTTATTATTAGATGTTAAGAATGACTGATTATTGTTGAGTAACATATGGACGAGTTTACGATGTTTTTTCGCTTGTGGTGTAGGAAGTGTGAGTTTATCCATTTTAATATCTTCTAGCTGTTCAGTGACAAGTGCTTCAAGACCAATCTTATCTTTTTCTGTAACTTTAAAAATTTCTTTATTGTATATCGTACGTCCAAAGAGAACGTATAATATAAAGCCTATAATTGGTAAGAAGAATAATACGAGTAGCCAGGCCCAAACGCTTTGTGCACTTTTACGTTCCCAGAAAATCATACCAATCGCGAGTAGAAAGTTAATGAGTAAAATTACAAATGTAAAGATAGCCGCATAAGGCAGTGATGTAAAAAAGTCAGCAATAGATTGTAAAAAGTTGCGTGACGTGAGTAAAATATCCAATATTAAGCTCCTCTCATCTTATTTTCATTTAGTTGTGACAAATATGTAAAAAAGTTTTTTTGAAATAGTATAGTAATATTACTACTAGGTCTGTATAATTATAATTAACTCGAAGTAAGGGAGTGTCATTATGAAGCAAAATGACAAATCTAAACTAAAAGATGCGGTTCGAGTATTGAAAGAACTTGGCATCAAGGTATCCGTTGCCCCTTCAAGACTTGAGATTATGAATCGTATTTCTAACGTTGAACAGCTAAAGTTAAACGAAAATAATATTTAAAGAAACGCAAGCGAAAGCTTGCGTTTTTTTATTTCTTAAAACGAGTTTCCTTATTTCCAGATACTTCATAGAAGTAAATACTCAATACAATTCCAATACCAACCATGTTCGCCCATAGACCACTACCACCGTAACTTAAGAAAGGAAGTGGAATACCTGTAATCGGAACGACTTGAATAGTCATTCCAATGTTTTGGAAGATATGGAAAAATAATAACGATAAAAATCCAATGATGAAATATCCACCGAAACTATCGTGTGTAAGTAATGATATTTTAAATAATCTTAAAAGTAATGCAAATAATACGATTATAACTAGCGTTGTACCAATAAATCCGAATTCTTCACCGACAATTGTAAATATAAAGTCCGTATGGTTTTCAGGAATGTAAATAATTCCATCCATATAACCACGGCCAGTAACTCCCCCAGAACCAATAGAGATTAGTGAGTTCATTAATTGGAAGCCACTATCTGAAAGGTATTTTTCAGGCTGTAGCCATGAGTAAATTCTGTCGAATTGATACGCGTGGACACCGAGCTTATCGATGAGATCTGGACGATATATAATTCCTAATATTAGCGATATACCAACTGTACTTACGATAAATACTACTGGTAAAATTAGCCACCAACTAATACCGGAAACAAGTACCATACCAAAAAATATTGCAAGCATTACAAGGGTTGTTCCTAAGTCGTTTTGCCACAATGTTAAAATCATCGGAAGAATCGAAACGACAATCATTTTACCGATTAATTTTACATCTAAAGATAACTCATCATCGATTTTATATTTATTATGCTGACTGATCACGTACGCAAGAGCCATAATATAAATAATCTTCATGAATTCTGAAGGTTGTATACTAAAGAACCCAAATTGATACCAACTCTTTGCACCATTAATAATTGGTGTTAAACTTTCAAAAGGAGAAAAGTGTAAAAAGAGTAAGCTAAGTACTCCGAACGCATAAATCCCCCATATGTAGTCTTTGTAAAAATGGAATGGAATCACCATTAAGACAAATGCAATAAAGAAACCGAATAAGTAAAAAAGTAGCTGTCTTTCAGCAAAGTTAGTTGTATATTGCTCACTGGTCATTGCACTTTTAATAGTCAAAATACTAATCGTAGCGAGAATGAGAATGATAAAAATAAGGGTCCAATCGATACGTGTTAGTATATTAAAGTTTTTTCTTGAATACTTTTTTTGACTCAATTGCTTCACCTAAATCTATGGTAATCTAATTATGTAGGACAATTCGTCCATTAATAATTATAACAGTATTTTAATAAAATTATAGGAATGAATCATATGATATCACTATCAATTAAAAAAATCTCAAAGTTTTGTAACGGAAAGCTAAATGATAAAGCAAAAGAAATAGAAGAAACTTTTATTTCTGGTGTTTCAATCGATACGAGAACAATTGAAAAAAATAATATGTTCGCACCATTTATCGGAGAAAACGTTGACGGGCATAACTTTATTTTAAATGCGATTGAATCAGGGGCAGTTGTTTCTTTATCTGAAAAAGAAAATATCGATGCACCACTTATCATCGTCGATGATGTTGAAAAAGCACTCGGGGACATTGCGAGAGAATATTTAAAGTTATTAGATGTTAAAGTAATCGCAATCACTGGATCTAATGGAAAAACTACGACTAAAGATATGGTTGAATGTGTATTAAGACCACATTTTAAAGTGCAAAAAACAATTGGGAACTATAATAACGAAATTGGTCTCCCGTTAACGGTCTTTAACACAAAGACCGATACAGATATTTTAATTTTAGAAATGGGTATGGATAGCTTAGGTGATATCCATTACTTATCATCAGTCGCAAAACCAGATATCGCAGTGTTGACTAATGTTGGAGAATCTCATATCGAAAAACTAGGCTCTAGAGAAAACATCGCAAAAGCAAAATATGAAATTGTTGACGATTTAAAAGAAGATGGGTTATTTATCTACTCAAACGATTATGATGAGCTGAAAAAACTTGTAAATAAAAACACATCTTATGATCAAGTAACTGTTGGAATGACTGATGATAATGATTTAATTGTCGAAGGTATTAAAGAAAATCAGTCAGGTGTTACGTTTACATTACAAGATGAAACGTATAACATACCGTCTCTTGGTAAGCATAATGCAGTAAACGCAAGCTTTGCGATTGCGATTAGTGAGTTTTTCAATATTGATAAGAAAAGTGTGAAGGAAAGTTTACAGGGACTAACAATCACGAATATGAGAATGGAACAGCATTTAGATCATACAGGCGCACTCATTATAAACGATGCGTATAACGCAAGTCCGTCTTCAATGAAAAGCGCAATTGATACTGTTAGACATTTAAACTATAAGAAAAAGATACTCGTACTTGGTGACATTCTAGAGCTTGGTAGTTATAGCGAAAATTTACATCGTGAAGTTGGAGAGTATATTAATGAGGATAATAACTTCACGCACATATTTACGTATGGTGACGCAGCTAAAATCATTAATAGTACTGTGTTAAGTGATAATACAAATCATTTTAACAATATTAACGAGTTAAAAGAAAAAATCGATGATTTAAAAGATGAAGACACAGTTGTCTTGTTAAAAGCATCAAGAGGCATGAGACTCGAGCGTCTCATTAGTGAATAGTTGTTGTATAATACAAATTAAAGTGATAGCATTAAGTAGTTATACATTTAGAGATAATAGTTAAACAGTCAAAGGAGACTAAAAGTTGAAATTTTTTGAATCACTTGGTGTAAGTAACGAAACGATACTTGCACTTGAAGAAATGGGGTTTGAAACACCAACTCCTATACAAGAAGAAAGTATTCCACTCGCATTAGAGGGTAGAGATATTTTAGGGCAAGCACAAACAGGTACAGGTAAAACAGGTGCTTTTGGAATTCCTATCGTAGAAAAAGTTAAACGTGGACACGGTACTCAAACACTTATTTTAGCACCGACGAGAGAACTTGCAATGCAAGTGAGTGAACAGCTCAAACAATTTTCTAAGTATAAAAAATTAAAAGTGTCTGTCATATTCGGCGGAGTATCTATTGAACGCCAAATTTCTGAGTTAAAGAGAAAACCTGAAATTATTGTTGGTACACCGGGACGTGTAATTGATCATATTAACCGTAAAACGTTAAAACTAAATCATATTACGAAGTTTGTACTTGATGAAGCAGATGAAATGATGAACATGGGCTTTATCGACGATGTTGAATTTATTATGAGTCGTTTGCCAGAAAAAGACCGTCAAACATTATTATTCAGTGCAACGATGCCTAAAGCAATTCAAGAACTTGTCACTAAGTT
Organism: Nosocomiicoccus ampullae; assembly: GCF_019357495.1. NCBI lineage: Bacteria > Bacillati > Bacillota > Bacilli > Caryophanales > Staphylococcaceae > Nosocomiicoccus > Nosocomiicoccus ampullae. Next base: position 1,245,001 of record NZ_CP079110.1, on the reverse strand, counting down.
TATGGGCCAACCAAAAATCGTAAAAACGATGAATCATAATCAATCAGACCCTCAGATTGAAGAATATTATACGATAGTTAAAGAATTAGAAAAGCTAGACGTATTTGTTGATTTTCTAGATGTTCATCGTCCAAAACTTGCGATTGTATTCGGTCGTACGAAGCGTCGTGTGGACGAGCTAACAAGTGCGTTAATTGCAAAAGGATATTTAGCAGAAGGACTGCACGGTGATATTACACAGTCAAAACGTCTTGAAGTGTTAAAAAAGTTTAAAAATGATGCACTTCAAATTTTAGTTGCAACAGATGTTGCTGCACGTGGATTAGACATTACAGGTGTGACACATGTATATAACTTTGATATTCCACAAGATGCAGAAAGTTACACGCATCGTATCGGTCGTACAGGACGTGCGGGTGAAAGTGGTGTTGCTTTAACATTTGTTAACCCAATTGAGATGGGTTATCTACGTTTAATCGAAGAGACGAAAGGTAAGACGATTCGTCCGTTAAGACCACCATTTAAAGAAGAAGTCAAAGCTGCACAAGCAGAAGTTATGATTGACAAAGTTAGAAAATATGAAGGTAAAGAAATCGACGAAGAAGTATACGAACTATCTAGAAAATTAGTTGAAACGTTCGATCCGTTAGATATTATTACAGCATTCGTTAGCGAATATATAAATGATAAAGAAGATGATGCAATTCAATTGTCATTTGAAAAGCCATTACCAAGACGTGCATCATCTAAGCAGTCTAATGGTAAACGCAAAGATTTTAATCGCGGCAAAAAGAATGAACGTAACAACCGACGTAAACCGAACAAACGAAATACAAGTCGAAAAAAGCGTTCTGACAATAAAACATTTAAGCAATTCATGAAATAATAGAAGCGCCGACAGGCGCTTTTTTTAATTTATTATGAAAATTAAGTCATGTATAATAAGTGAAAAGGAGTGAGTCGATGGAGTCGGTAGATAAAAACCTACGACCATATATGCAGCTTAAGGCATTATTAAATGGGTTACTATTATTTTTAATTCCTACTATATACATAGTAATTGCATATTTTTTTAGTTTTTATTTTAAATTATCTATTATCATTTTTATTAGTTTAATTATTATGTATGTCGTAATTTTCGTTATATTACGTCCGATAGTTTATACAAAGATTACGAAAATCGGAGTACATGAGGATTACTTAATCGTTAAAAAAGGATTTTTATACATAACTACTGCGTTATATCCAATTGAACGTGTTCAAATTGTTGAAGTTAAAAGAGGATTTATCGCAAGAAGATTTAACCTTGCAAAAATCGAGTTAACTAACGCAGCATACACAGTGAATTTACCAGAAATTGAAACAACACGTGCGTTAACTTTAAAAGATAAAATTATCACACGTCTAAAAGAGGTAGATAGCGATGTCTAATATGCATAGACTTCATCCAGTAGCATATCTTATTACAGTTGTAGACGTATTTAAAAACTACTGGTATATATTTTTAATTACATTTTTTAACTTATTAACAGGAAAACTAGATTACAGATTTTTATCAGAAAATATATTTGCATTAATATTACTCATATTTAGTATATTTTTAATCATCGCAGGAATTATTAAAGATTGGACGATTCGATATTGGATCGAATCTGACAAAGTGATTTATAAATCGGGATTATTCGTTAAAAAAGAACGTGAATTAAGTATCGAACGCATTCAAAGTATCGATATCACTCAACCAATTATTGCACGGATCTTTAACGCGGCAGTCGTAGACATAAAAAGCCCTGGTGAAAGTATCACGTTACCTGGCGTAAAATATGATATGGCAGAATCAATTCGTACATATCTATATAAACAAAAAGAAGATGAAGTACCAGCTCATACTGAAACTAGCGAACTTGATGAAGGTGCTGAAGAAAAAGTAGAGGAGGCAATTTCTGAAGGTCAAGTCATATTTCAAATTTCTCCAAAAGAAATGTTACTTCTCATTGCAACAAGTGGAGGACTCGGTATTTTCTTAGCGGCACTATTTGGGGGGCTTAGTTATATCGGTCTCGATAAAGTCATTGTGAATGTGGTTGAAACAATGCAAGGGATTGTCGGTCATTTCATCGTCCCGATAATAGTTGCATTTGTAATTGTACTTCTATTTGTCGGAGTAATTATTGGTGGAATTATTATGTATGTCAGATATTATGGGTACAAGATTACAAAGCATAATGATGATTTTATTATTCAATATGGATTACTTGAGAGAAAAACAATTACTGTAAATAAGAATCGTATTCAAAATATTTCTGTAGAAGAAGGCGGACTAATTAGTCGATTATTAAAGATTCACTCGTTAAATGTTGGAATCACGAGCAATGATTTTAATCTTGAAGATAGTGGAGATGTTATTTTAACACCAGTTATAAAACAAAAAGATAGCTATGAATTTTTAAATACGTATTTTAGTGAATATAATATTACAAGACCAGAACCAAACGTTCCATTACGTTCATATAGACGATATTTCCAGGTGACACTTGCTATTTTATTTATCATTTTCTCGGCAGTATGTAGTTTACTTTACTATAAAGATTATATGATTCCATTTTATATTGTACTTGCTATTGGTATTTTACTTTGTGTACTAACAGTTATTAGCGGGATTTACTCAGCTAAAAATAGTGGAACGTTGATCGATAATGGAGATTTAAATATGTTAACGACGTCTTCATTTATAAGAAAACATTATATTATTAAACGAAGTAAAATCATCGATACTTCCATTACGCAAACATTTTTCACACACCGAGCAGGTCTTGGAACTATTGATGTCAAAACAGCAGCAGGTTTTACACCAAAAGTTGTTGAAGTTAAACATCTAGAAATTGAGGAAGCGAATGAGATATTTGATTATGTAAAAAGGGGTGTAGCTGATGGAGAAAGTATCTAAAAAAGCGATTAATTACTGGAGACTCCAAGCCGTTTTTAAAAGTTTAATATCAGTCGCAGTAATTATTATAGGACTTGTGCTTATTTACTTTTTTCCATTTATAAAAATACCAGCATTTGTCGTCATTGGTATCGCAGCCGTATTCTTTTTATATGAGGTACTATATAATATGTTGGTTTATCCGAGACTATTTTATAAATACTTTGAGTTTCAAGTCACTGACGATGTACTTGTTGTAAATAGCGGAATTTTTAACAAAAAACATATCGTTATTCCACTGTTTAGAATACAAAACGTCGACGTTACTGAAGGTCCTGTTATGAAGCGCTTCGGCCTAAAAGGTATAGAAATTTCAACCGCAGGAGGCGGCACGTATATCCCTGAACTTGAAAAAAATCGTGCAGATGAATTGAGAAGTAGTATAAGAGAAATCGTTAGAGTAAAACGTAGTAGGGTGGACGAAGATGATTAAAGGACTCGGAACAGATATTATTGAAATCGACCGTATAAATCAGGCAAACAAAAATGATCGACTTGCAAACAGAATATTAAGCGAAATAGAATTTAATAATTATAATAATATTAAAAGTAATAGAAGAAAGTTAGAATTTTTAGCAGGACGATTTGCAGGAAAAGAAGCATATGCAAAAGCAGTTGGAACAGGTATAGGCAAATTAAACTTTAAGCATATTGAAATTTTAAATGAGGATAATGGTAAACCATACATTAACGGGCGCTCTGCATTAATTTCAATATCACATTCTAAAATGTATGCGACTGCAACGGTAATTATTATAGATTAAAGGACGGGATGGAATATGGAAGATAGGTTTTTTAGAGATGCTTATGTCGAAGTCGATTTAGACCGTATTTATCAAAACTATGAAAAAATGAGTCAATTACATGAAAATAAGACATTTATTGCGGTTGTAAAATCAAATGCGTATGGACATGGTGCAGAAAAAGTATGTCAGTTTCTCGAAGGAAAAGGTGTTGACTTTTTTGCGGTCGGTACATTAGATGAAGCTATTGAGTTACGCATGCATGGCATTAAATCAAAAATTCTCGTACTAGGCATTATAAATCCAGAGCATATTAATAAAGCAATTCAGCATAGAATTGCACTAACGGCACCGAATGCTAAGTGGCTTGAAGCGGCGTTAGAAAACAATACCAGAGAATATGATAAAAACGTCTGGATCCATATTAAAGTCAATAGCTACATGAACCGTTATGGTACAGATAGTGTCAAAGAAATTAAAGAGATGATCCAGCTAATTAAAGACTCAGACCATTTCGTTTATGAAGGTATTTTTTCTCATCTCGCGCTCGCGTCATCAACATCTTACGGTGCACAAAAAGAACTCGATAAGTTTAAAGAAATAGTTGACCAAGTCGAAAGACCAAAATATATCCATGCTTTAAACTCAGCAGGTGCACTATTATTTGATGAGGAATATACAAATGCGGTAAGAATCGGGATTTCTTTATATGGATATTATCCGAGTTTAATGGTAAAAGAAAAATCGAATATTAATCTCAGTCCTGCTTTAAGACTCATCACTCATGTTGTTGACTCACATCATTTAGTAAAAAATGATTTTGTTGGCTACGATGAGACATACATTGTTGATAAAAATACAGAAATATCAACAATTCCTGTTGGATATGGAGATGGTTTACTAAGACAACATTCTGGTTACGCGGTTAAAGTAAATGGTGAGAATCGTCCAATTGTCGGTAGGGTATGTATGGATGCCTCGATGATTGAAGTTGATGCGAAAGCTGGCGATGAAGTAATTATTATCGATAATGACTATGACAGTCCGCAATCACTCGAACGATTTAGCGAACACGTCGGTTCAATTCCATACGAATCAACATGTTTATTAACAAGACGTTTACCGCGTATTTACAAGGAGTCAGACCAGGTATCTATTTCAAATGACATTTTAAAATAAATTAAATGAATATTCTAAATGTGTTAAAATGAGGATATTATAGGGAGATGGTTGTTTTGAGTTCATATATGTTAGACGAAAATTTAATCCAGTCTATGAAAGATGGTTACATTGAGATGTCAGAATTGAACTTAATAATCGCTAGAGAGGGGTTTCATCTTGAATGTGAGGTGGAACAAATCTACTCCCAAAAGCTTCTAAATGAATATTTAAATAATAATGATAAAGATGGTGAGTAGATGAAACGTGGAGAAGTATACCTAGCTGATCTTTCTCCAGTTCAAGGCTCTGAACAGGGCGGTAAACGCCCTGTTGTTATTATTCAAAACGATGTTGGGAATAAGTTCTCTCCAACCTTAATAGTCGCTGCGATTACAGGAAAAATTGATAAAGCGAAAATCCCAACACATGTAGAAGTGAATGCTGAAAAATACAATTTTAAAACAGATTCGGTTATCCTTCTAGAGCAAATACGAACGATAGATAAAACTAGGTTACAAGAAAAGCTTACATATTTAGATAATGAAAAAATGAAAGAAGTTGATGCTGCTTTAAGCATTAGCTTAGGACTATCTGAAAATCCTAAAAAGAATAAAAAAAGTAAAAAACATCATGTTAAACATTAAA